>JBDSYB010000024.1:0-32065 GCA_039925885.1 Verrucomicrobiota bacterium | reverse complement strand
ACGCTCACGCTGCCGGGCATTGCCGGTGTCGTCTTGACCATCGGCATGGCGGTCGATGCCAACGTCTTGATTTTTGAACGTATTCGCGAAGAACTTGCCGCTGGAAAATCGCTGCGCGGCGCAGTCGCTGCCGGTTATGGGAAAGCGTTCGGAACCATTTTCGATTCAAACCTGACCACGTTGATCTCATCGGTGATTTTGATTTTCATGGGGACCGGTTCCGTCAAAGGTTTCGGCGTGACGCTGACCATCGGCGTGACCGTTAGCATGTTCAGCGCGTTGGTTGTAACCCGTCTAATCTTCGACTGGCTCCTCGCAAAAAACATTCTCAAATCACTCCCGATGTTGCACCTCGTTCCGGCGGACAAGAAAATTGATTTTCTTCGCTGGGCCAAACCGGCTTTCGCAGCTTCCTGGCTCCTCATTATCGTGGGCATTGGCTACGGTTTTCATCGCGGCGACAACATCCTGGGCGTGGATTTTAAAGGCGGCGATGTCCTGACAATGCAATTTGATGAAAAGGCAAAAATTCCAGCAGATCAATTGCGCAGCGCCGTTGCGAAACTCGGAATTGGCGAGCCAATGATTCAATACCAGAAAGATATTTCCACCGGCACAGAAACTCTGAGGATTGCCACGGCGTTCGATACTGGAGAAAAAGTTGATGAGGCAATCAAGAGTAATTTTCCGCAGGCCCATTTCAAACGTCTCTCTTTGGATAAAGTCGGACGCAGCGTCAGCGTAGAAATCCAAACATCTGCCGTCTATGCCGTGTTGCTCGCGCTCTTTGGCATATTGATTTACGTCGCATTTCGCTATGAGTTTTCGTTCGCGGTGGGCGCCGTGGTTGCAATTATCCACGACGTGCTGATGACAATGGGCTGGTTCTTTTTAACGGGCCGGGAATTAAGCGCGCCGATGGTCGCCGCCCTTTTGACCATAATCGGGTTTTCCATCAACGACACTATCGTGATCTTCGATCGTATTCGCGAAGACCTCAAACTCGGGGCGCGCGGCAGTTTGAAAGAAATAATGAACCAGGCGCTCAATCAAACCTTAAGCCGCACTGTCATTACTTCCGGCACGGTGTTTCTTGCCACTATGTCGCTCTACATTTTCGGCGGCGGCGTCATTAACGATTTTGCGTTTACTTTCCTGGTTGGAATTATTACCGGAACCTATTCCAGTATTTACATCGCCAGCGCCATTGTTCTCTGGTGGCACAAAGGCGAACGTCCGAAACTGGCATCGCAAGTGATCGTCGAAAATTCAGTGAACGAGCGGGTTTAGTTTGCGCTCCTGATTCCTGCTCGTAATCCTTGTCCTTTCTTAATCTGCGATTTGCATGATTAAGAGTAAGAGGACGATTAGGAATAGGAGTAGGAAAACAAGCAATGTTCGCGCTCACTGAAATCACTTCCTGGCATTGGAGCGGTTTTGTCGTGGCGGTGATGGCGTTTCTCGCGCTTGATTTAGGATTATTTCACCGCCGGGCACACGTCGTGCAATTTAAAGAAGCACTGGTTTGGACGTTTGTCTGGTTTTCGGTCGCGATGCTTTTCGGCGTTCTGCTGACCGTTTGGCGGGGCAAAGAAGAATCCCTCGAATTCGTCACTGGCTACATCATTGAACTTTCGCTTTCGATGGACAACGTCTTCGTCATCGCGCTGATCTTTGCCTATTTCCGGGTGCCACTTCAGTTTCAACATCGGGTTCTTTTTTGGGGAATTATGGGAGCGCTGCTCATGCGCGGCGTCATGATTGGCGTCGGGGCGGCGCTGATTCACCGATTTCAGTGGCTGCTCTATGTTCTAGGTGGATTTCTGGTTATTACGGGCATTAAAATGATCTTTGCTTCAGAGGACGGCGTCGATCCCGAGAAAAATCCGGTGCTTCGTATCACCCGCAAACTCTTGCCCATTTCTCCAAATTTAGAGGGTCAAAAGTTTCTGACGCGAGCGGCTGGCCGGATCGCCCTCACTCCGCTCGCCGTGGTTTTAGTGATGGTGGAAACGACCGACTTGCTTTTCGCCGTGGATTCCATTCCCGCAATTTTTTCCGTCACGCAAAAACCATTCATCGTTTTCACGTCCAACGTGTTTGCCATTCTGGGCCTTCGTTCGCTTTATTTCGTTCTCGCCAACGCGATAGGGTATTTTCGTTTCCTGAAAATCGGCTTGTCATTCGTGCTGGTTTTCATTGGGGGCAAAATGCTTCTGGCGAAATACTTTTTCATTCCCACCACCATTTCGCTCTGCGTCGTTGGGGTCATCATCATCGCGGCAGTCCTTTCTTCGATTGTGATCGGCCGACGCGACAAGGACAAACAAACGTCCGACCCACCATGAAATTTCGCTGGTCAACCGCGCCGGCCCAACCGGAGTTGGCGCAAAATCTCTCGGCCGATGCCCGCCTTTCCCCGCTGCTTGCTCAATGCCTGCTCAATCGCGGCCTGAACGAACCTCATTGCACCACCGCCTTTCTCCGACCGCGCTTAAAAATGTTGGCCGATCCATTCCTGCTCCCAAACATGGAAGCCGCCGTGCAACGCCTGTTGGTCGCGCGAGACAATAAAGAACCGCTCGTTATTTTTGGCGATTACGATGTCGATGGCGTTACTTCCACCGCGCTGCTCATGGAGGTTTTTACCGCGCTCGGTTGGAAGGCAGATTTCTATCTTCCGCATCGGTTGGACGAGGGCTATGGACTCAGTCAGGACGGCGTGGAAAATTGCTCCAAAAAATTTCCGGCAAAACTTTTGCTAGCCGTCGATTGCGGTTCCACGGCCAACACCAGCATCGCTTGGCTGAAAGAGCAGGGGATTGATGTCCTCGTGCTCGACCATCATCAAGTATCCACTCCGCACCCTCCCGCAGTTGCAGTCGTCAATCCGCAACTCGCCGCTGAAGACGCGCCGAACTTTCGCGAACTTTGTTCCGCTGGTCTTGCCTTTAAACTTGCCCACGCCCTCGTCAAACGCGGTCGTGAACTTGGCTGGCCCGATGCGCATGAATTTGATTTGCGCCCGCTCCTTGATCTCGTTGCCCTCGGCACGATTGCCGACCTCGTCCCTCTCACCGGCGAAAACCGCATCCTCACAAAAATTGGTTTGGAATATTTAAACCAATCGAAACGTCCGGGAATTGTTGCGCTACGAAACGTGGCGCAAAGTGGAAACACCGTCGGCTGCTACGAAGTCGGCTTTCAACTCGCGCCGCGACTCAACGCCGCCGGTCGCCTCGAAAACGCCGAGGAAGCGCTGCAACTTTTGCTCGCCCGCGAGTTTGCCTTGGCAGAACCGATTGCCCAATCACTCGACGCCCGTAACCGGCAGCGCCAAGAAATCGAGCGCGCCATTTCTGAGCAAGCGATTGGTGCCGTTCGCGCCCGTTTCGATCCGCAAAATGATTTCGTGATTGTTGAGGGACAACTGCTCTGGCACGTCGGCGTCGTCGGGATTGTGGCTTCGCGCGTGCTCCACGAATTTTATCGGCCCACCATTATCATCGGCGGCGAGGGAAATTCCTGGCGCGGTTCGGGGCGAAGTATCGAAGGATTTGATTTAGCTGCGGCGTTGCGCGAGTGCGACGACTTGCTGGTGAAACACGGCGGTCACGCCATGGCCGCTGGCTTGACCATCGATCCTAAAAATCTGGAAGCGTTTCGTCAGCGGTTAAATGACATTGCCCGACGCACTTTGAAACGCGAACAACTTCAACCCGTCTTGCGTCTCGATGCGGAAGTGGAATTATCCAACCTTACTTTTCAATCGGTTCAAGAACTGGAATCGCTCCAACCGATTGGCCAAAAAAATCCGCCAGTGCATTTGTGGGCGCACGGCTTGACCCATCAACGCACTCCGCAACGGATGGGAAAAGAAAATCAGCACGCCAAATTGTGGGTGGGCAATGGCGGGAAAATTTTCGAAGCAGTCTGGTGGAATTGCGGCGCAGCGCCTTTGCCAAAAATCCGTTTCGACCTTGCTTTCGCCCCGCAGATCAACGAATTCAACGGCAACTCGTCCGTGCAATTAAAAATTTTAGATTGGCGGCCTTGTGATTAACAACTTTGCAAACGTGCTTATCGGTTTCTCGAATCGAATAAAGTTATCATCCGCTGCGGGTTTTCTGCTGCTGTGTTCCTGCGCTCGCATGGCGGTGACGGATGGGCTTGAAGCCCGCTATGAATTTAACGAGCCACAAATGGGCGTGCCGTTCCGAATTGTTTTGTATGCCGCCACAAAGTCGCAGGCTGAACGCGCCTCCTCGGCGGCCTTTGCTCGTGTCCGAGAACTCAATGACATCTTGAGCGATTACGATGCGGAAAGCGAATTGAGCAAACTTTCGCGCACTTCCGGTTCGGGCCAAAAAATAAAAGTGAGCGACGATTTGTGGTTCATTTTGCAGCGTTCGCAAAAATTATCGGAGATGAGCGGCGGCGGGTTTGACATCACCGTTGGCCCCGTGGTGAATCTTTGGCGCAAAGCTCGGCGCGAAAAAAAAATGCCTGACGCAAATCGGTTGGCGGAAGCGCGGCGTGCGGTGGGTTATAAAAATCTGCAGCTCGATTCAAAAACTCGCACGGCAGAATTGCTGGTTCCAAATATGCGTTTGGATTTGGGCTCCATTGCCAAAGGTTTTGCCGTGGATGAAGCATTGAAGGTTTTGCGCCAACACCGGATTGCTTCCGCGTTGGTGGCGGGCGCGGGCGATCTTGCGGTGAGCGATTCTCCTCCGGGAAAAAAAGGCTGGCGAATTGAAATCGCTCCGCTGGACGCGCCGGATGCCCCGGAGAAAAAATTTGTCCTGTTGAAAAACGCCGCGCTGGGAACCTCGGGCGATTTATTCCAAAGATTGGAAATTGAAGGCAAACGCTACTCGCACATCGTCGATCCGCACACTGGCATCGGTTTGACCGATCACAGTTTGGTCAATGCGATTGCCCAGGATTGCATCACGGCGAACACGCTGGCCACGACCGCCAGCGTTCTTGGTCCTGAAAAAGCTTTGCAACTCGCGCAAAAAATTCCGCGCGCGGTCATCCGCATTTCGCGGAAGCCCGATGAAACGATTGAAGAGGTCGAGTCGTCGGGATTTAAAAAATTCTACGAATAAAAAAGACGCCTCACTGGAGGCGTCCTGCTAGTGAAGATGGAAAAATTTACACGGCCACTGTTTTTCCGGGAACCGCAATTGGATAACGGCCATTTTTGTCCGGGAGGGTCGGTGGATTGGCGTCCCACGCAAAAACCTTCGGCATCAAATCAATCTTGGAATTAATCGCTTCTTCCCATTCAACCAGCTTTCCAGAATACGTCGCCATACGCCCCATGATTGACGTCATGGTGCTGTGCGCGCCGTTGACCGCTTCGTTGTAGGGTTTGTCATTGCGAATGGCATCGAACAAATCATCGTGCTCCTGCTGGTAAGGATCGCGCGAACCTTCCTTTTCAAACTTCCACGCGTTTGCGCCAGTGATGACATGTTTGCTTACATCACATGTTCCTTTGGTCCCAATGACATGCTCGGAAACGCTGCTCCAAACTCCTTCGATATGTTCGCATTGGCTGAAAAGGCGCGAGCCATCGGCGTATTCGTATTCGACGGCGTGATGGTCAAAAATTTCGCCGTGATCGATGCCGGTGCGAACCTGCCGACCGCCCATCCCGTGACAACGAATCGGATGATCATTTTTCACCCAATTGATAACGTCGAGATTGTGAATGTGTTGCTCGTTGATGTGGTCGCCGCAAAGCCAGTTGAAATAATACCAATTGCGCATTTGGTATTCCATTTCGGTTTGAGATGCTTCGCGCGGGCGCACCCAAACGCCGCCGCCGTTCCAATAACAACGCATCGCTACAATATCGCCCACCGCGCCGCCATGCAGTCGTTCCAACGTTTGCAAATAGCCGAGTTGATGATGCCGCTGCAGACCGACTCCCACTTTTAAATTTTTCTTTTTCGATTCCTCGGCGGCAGCGAGCACGCGACGAACGCCGGGCGCGTCAACGGCCACCGGCTTTTCCATGAAAATGTGTTTGCCTTGCTTGACCGCTTCCTCAAAATGAATCGGGCGAAAACCGGGCGGTGTCGCTAGAATCACCACGTCGGCCAGCGCAATTGCCTTTTTGTAACCGTCGAAACCAACGAACTGGTTTTCAGGCGCGACATCCACTTTATCCGCGTGCTGTTTTTTCAAGTTGTCCAGACTGCTGTCCAACCGGTCTTTGAAAGCGTCCGCAACGGCCACCAGTTTTACGTTGCCGCTCGTGCTCAACGCCTGGCTGGCCGCGCCCGAGCCGCGCCCGCCGCACCCGATCAACGCGATCTTCAACATGTCGTCATTCTTGCCAAAGGCTTTTCCCACCAATCCGCCCGCGATGGTTGCGCCGACGGCCACTGTCGAACCGGTTTTCAAAAAATCACGGCGCGTGAATTTTCCCGCTCCAATTTGAGAATTGTTTTCGTTCATAGATTTATTTTTCGCGGCGATTTTTGTGAGCCGCAGTTTTCCGAATGTTTATTTTTAACCAAATCAATTTTAACACGACGTGACCGGAATCATTCCCGTTCCACTCCGCTATTCCAATAATTTTTCATTTCTTCCGGCGATGGCACTTTCAACGGGCGCACTACGCGGAATCCCAGAAATTGCGCGTCCGTCAAAAACCAAATGCTTTTGGGCAATTGCGGATCCTGCTGCTTCCAAGATTTGTTCGAAGCGACCCGCGCGCCGCTCCGCAGATATTCCGGGTTCCCAAATTCATCGTTGGGTCCGCTGCCCCAAGCGCCGCCTCGAGCAGAATGGGGATAAGGTGTGCTCGCTTTATTCCACGGATTCTCGGCCGTGATGTTCTCCAACGTTTTGTAAAAATCCGCGCCATACCCGTCAAGCGTCCATTCCATCACGTTGCCGTGCATGTCATGCAAACCCCAAGCGTTGGGTTTTTTCTTCCCCACCTTTTGATATTTGCCATCGCTGTTGTCCGCGAACCACGCGTATTCGCCCAGTTGCGCCACGTCATCGCCGAAGGAATACGTCGTCGTTGTTCCCGCGCGGCAGGCATATTCCCATTCCGCTTCCGTCGGCAAACGATAAAAATGTCCGGTCTTGGCGCTTAACCACTGGCAATATTTATTCGCGCCATGCTGCGTCATGCTGATGGCCGGAAAACCAATTTTCCCCATACCGAAACTCATCTCCACATACGGCCTGGTCGGTCGCGTCACCGCATCAGCCGAGTCACTGATATAAGTTCCATCCGCCGCTTTCTTCTTTTCCTCGGCATACATGAACATCTCATATTCGTCCCAGGTCACTTCGCATTTACCCATCCAGAAAGCGTCCAGCTTCACTTTATGTTGCGGCCCTTCGTCAGCTTTGCGTTTCGGCTCGCTGGCGGGCGTGCCCATCGAAAATTCCCCGCTGGGAATCGGCATCAGGTCAAAGGTAGTCTTCGAACCGGCAATTGTTTCCGTAAAAGGTTTCATGTCCGCTTGCGCATGCTCCGTCGAGGCCGCAATAATTTTTTTGTGCAAATCCGTCGCAATGACTAATTCCTTGTCGATGCCGAGCTTCACATCCTTTGGCCAAACCGCGCCCTGGTCGATCCACGATTTCAGGATAGCCACCGCTTCCGGGGTCAGCGGTCCGCCTTTTTCCAGGATTGGTTGAACGTCCCGCACGAAATCAACTTTCATCACGTTCGTGAGCACAATGCCTTCCGGCCATTTCGCCCCTTCCGCAATCCACTGTCGCAAAACCTCGGTTTCTTCTTTGCGAAGCGGTTTGCTGTGTTTTTTTGGCGGCATTATTTTTTTGTCGTCGGCGGGGAGAACTGTGTATTTGTAAACCAGACTTTTCTCGGGATCGCCAGGAATGAGATCGGTGTCGTGATCGCCGCCTTTAATCGCGAGTGCCCGGGTCGTAAGATCAAATTCCCCATTTTCGTGGGCGTTCTTTGCGCCGTGACAGGAGAGACAATTCATTTCCAGAATCGGCTTCGCATCCTGGACAAAATCCACGGCCGCCGCGGTGAAGGACTGGAGAGAAAGTCCGACGATCAGGGAGAGAAATATTTTTTTCATTTCAGTGCTGCGATGCGGGATAATTTCACGGCAAACAATTGGTTGTCAATGTTACAACCGATTGACGCCCCCGGCTGCCGCAGAATTCACGGTAGAATTGTCGCGCCGCGAACAGCCCTCGACATCCGAGCCTTTGCCGAAGCCGCTTAAGATGAAGCAGGGCTTGCCTCGCGCCTGAACAAAAGCAAAATTGAAGGGTCTTTTGTTCGTGGTGAAAAATTTTTTACCGATAATTTATTTTCGGAGCAGCCGCGTTTTGATAGCGGCAGTTTTTCTATTGCTCGCGTCTGTATCGCTTTTTGCCGCGCCGGGTCTGAGCGCAGCGCTTGACCGGGACACGATGGGTCTTGGCGAAACGGCGACGTTGACTCTGACTTTCACTGACGCGGCGACGGCGGAAGCACCCCAGATGCCTCGCGTCGCGAATCTTACTTTCACCCCTGTGGGCAAATCTTCGCAGTTCCAACTCATTAATGGCGCGAGTTCTTCCAGCATCATCCACACGTTTCAGGTTGCAGCGGCTGCGGCGGGAGATTTTGTGATTCCTTCGATTCGCGCGGACGTGGGCGGAAAAACGATAGCGAGCGCACCGCTAAAATTGAAAGTCGCCCAGGGGCAAACTCCCGCTGCAACTGATGAAAAACTTCCGGCCTTTTTAAAAATGATTCTGCCCAAAACCAATATTTATCTCGGAGAATCATTTCCGCTTGAGATTCAACTTTACTGCCAGGAGGCTCAAGACCTCACGCTCCCACAATTGCAAAGCGATGGCTTTACCGTGGGACAAATTCCGCAACCGACGCAGACACGGACGCGCGTGGGGACAGAAATTTACAACCTTGTTATTTTTAAAATAGCGGTCGCCCCGACTAAAGCGGGAGCGCTCAATCTTGGTCCGGCGACATGCGGTTTGAAATTGCTGACGGGGCCTCGCAATTTTTTCGGTCAATTCACTCAGGCCAAACAGGTGACGCTAAAAAGTGATCCGCAAATCCTGCAAGTATTGCCGCTGCCAGATGCGAATAAACCGCCCGGTTTCAACGGCGCGATTGGAAATTTTTCCATGACGTTCGAGGCGAGTCCCACCAATCTCGCGGTCGGTGACCCAATCACGCTCAAATTAAAAATCAGCGGACGCGGCTCGTTGGATTTACTTTCCCTGCCGACCCAGGCCGCCTGGCGCGACTTCAAAACTTATCCTCCGACGAGCAAAACCGAATCATCCGATCCGCTTGGGTTGGAAGGGTCAAAAAGTTTTGAGCAGGTGGTCGTGCCGGAAAATTCTTCCATCAAAGAACTGCCGCCATTTCTCTTTAGCTTCTTCGATCCTCAAACCAAAACGTATCGAACGCTCAACCATGCGCCGGTGCCACTGGTGGTTCGTCCGACTTCCGCCACGCCGCAGCCAACGGTTTTTTCCAGCAATCCGGAGCCAGCCGAGGCTTCAGGCTCGCGCGACATTGCGCATATCAAAGCGCAACCGGGAACGATGGCGATCATTTCTTCGCCGCTGGTGCGACAGCCTTGGTTCTGGTTGCTGCAAAGCATTGCGCCGCTGGCGTGGGTTGTGTCTGTCTATTTGCGAAAACGCCGGGAGTCGTTCGCCAACAATCCCCGGTTGCGGCGACAGCGGGAAGTGGAGCAATCGGTCGCGCGCGGTTTAAAGGAACTCACCCACCACGCGGCGGCCAACGATGCGGAAAACTTTTTTGCCACGCTCTTTCGATTGTTGCAGGAACAAATTGGCGAGAGACTGGATCGGCCTGCGTCCGCCATCTCTGGCGAAGTCGTTGAAAATAATTTGCGCCCTGCGGGATGCAGCCCGGCCACGCTGGAAATGGTCCATGAATTATTTCGGGCGTGCGACCAGGCGCGTTATGCGCGCCACCATACGAGTGAAGAACTGGCGTCGCTAATTCCTAAAACCGAAGAGTCGCTCGCGCA
Source organism: Verrucomicrobiota bacterium (assembly GCA_039925885.1). GTDB lineage: Bacteria > Verrucomicrobiota > Verrucomicrobiia > Limisphaerales > CANJXF01 > CANJXF01. The sequence goes on along the minus strand of JBDSYB010000024.1, from coordinate 22,031 downwards.
ATTGCGCAAAATAAAATGAAGCGGATACTCCTCTTTTTCAACAAGACATCTCTGTTCGCTTTTGCCGCTTTCCTGGCTGTCGTTTTGGCGCAGGCGGACGAACCGGCGAAAGTTTTTAACGAGGCGAACAAGCTTTACGAACAAGGGAAGTTTGCGGAGGCGGCGGCAACCTACGACAAGCTCGTTCAATCGGGAAAAATTTCTGTGCCGCTGCTTTTTAATCTGGGAAATGCTTATTTGAAGTCTGGCCAGATTGGCCGCGCGATTGTGCAATATCGAAGAGCCGAAGCGCTCGCGCCCCGCGACCCGGAAATTCGAGCCAACCTGGAATGGGCGCGTCACCGAGTAGCGGAAGCAAAAAATCGGCAAGGAGTTTTCGCGGCGATTATTAAAAAATTGACGCTTAATGAATGGACGGTTCTGACGTTTTTTGCCATCACGTTTTGGTTTGCGATGCTGGCAATTCGCGAGTGGCTACCTGGCTGGCGAAATTCTTTTCGAGGCGCGCTGATCGCTCTGGGATTGGCAGCACTTTTGTCAGGGACATGTCTGGTGAAAGCGATTTTCGAGCAGACCATTCGACGCGCGGTGGTGGTTGTTCCAGAAGCGGTGATTCGTCGCGGTCCGTTCCAGGAATCGCAAAGTATTTTCACAATTCGCGATGGCGCGGAGGTTGAAGTGATAAATCAAAAAGATGATTGGGTGGAAATCGCGGACAGCGGACGTCGAACGGGTTGGCTTCCAGAGGCGCAAACAATTTCCGTTCATGGAAAACCGTCGAGGACACTTACGAAAGTTGATTGAGCTTTCCAGTGCTGTCGCCAACGCGCGGAACCTGCACGCCCATATTTTCGAGCATCGAAACGTAAAGGTTGGTCATCGGAGTATCTTTTTCATAACGAACATGCCTACCGGTTTGCATGGCACCACCGCCGCCGCCCGCCATTAAAACGGGCAGATTGTTATGGTTGTGCGCATTGCCGTCGCCGATACCGCTGCCATAAACAACCATGCAATTATCGAGCAAAGAACCGTCGCCTTCAGGAATAGATTTTAGTTTTTCAAGGAAATAGGCGAATTGCGTCGAGTGAAAATGATTTATTTTGGCGATCTTTTGTTTCTTGGTTTCGTCATTCGCGTGATGAGACAAATCGTGATGGCCCTCTCCAATCCCAATCTGATTATAACTGCGGTTGCTGCCGTCGAACGCCACCAGGAAAGTTGAAACACGCGTGGTGTCGGTTTGAAAAGCCAGCGCCTGAAGGTCATACATCAAGCGAATATGTTTCTCAAATCCGTCGGTGCCACCGGGAATTCCCGTGGGCCGGTCGCCTGCCGGAAGCGCGGTCGCAAATTTTTCCGCCTTTTCAATTCGTTCCTCCATCTCCCGCACGGCGGACAAATACTCATCCAATTTTCGCCGATCAGTCGCACCGAGATTCGATTGCAGCCGGCGCACATCTTCGAGGACAAAATCTAAAATACTTTTTTGATGGCGTTTGCGGCGCTCTTGATTTTCGGAAATATCGCCGGGAGAACCATTCGTAAAAAATCTTTCAAAAACAAGGCGCGGATCGATCTCAGGCGGCATGGGTGTTGATTCTGATTTCCAGGAAATGTTGGCCTGATAGGCGCAACTGTAGCCCGAGTCGCAAGAGCCAGCCTGTCGATTTCCTTCGCAACCCAACTCGAGTGATCTGAAACGTGTTTGGTTTCCGATATTTTGCGCCGCAATTTGGTCCACCGAGATTCCGACCTTGATGTTTACGCCGGGAGTTTTGCGCGCCTGGCAACCGGTCAGAAATGTTGCGGAAGCGCGCGCGTGATCGCCACCCCCATCGCCATGAGCGCGCGCCTTGTCATGCGCCAGGCCGCTCAAGACGAGGATATCTTTTTGAAACGGTTTTAGCGGTTCCAGGATGTAGGGAAAATCGACGTTTGCTCCCTCCGCTTTCGGCGTCCAATCCACCATGTTTGCGCCATTCGGGACATAGACGAAGGCCATGCGCTTGGGAAAAAGTTTCGAGGGATTGGCGTTGGCGGCAATAAGTCTTGTCACGGGCACCATCGCTTCGAGCATGGGCAAAGCCATCGCCGCGCCCAAGCCGCGCAAAAAAGTTCTCCGTGGAATATGCCATTTCTTTTCCATGAATAGTCGAAATCGTATCGCAATAATTTTCAAAAACAATCATCGAAAAGAGATTGTCGGCCGCACACGCCTGAAGTTCTGCTTGCTAAAGAGCGGGAGTCAAACCGCTTTGAGATGCCACGCTTTGGGTTGGGTAAATGCGAGAATGCCGTGGTGAGAAAGTGTCACGCCCATGCCTGAATGTCCGCGCCCTGACCAGGGCAATCGCGGACTCACGCGATCGCAACAATTCCAGTAGGCGGAACCCGCGTTGATATTTTTCAAAATGTGATCCGCCCGTGCGCGGGAACCTGTAAAAACTCCTGCCGTCAATCCATATTCAGTATCGTTCATCAACGCGATTGCTTCCTCATCACCCTGCACTTTTTGAAGCCCAATCACGGGGCCGAACGTTTCCTCACGCATCAATTCCATCGAGTGATTTACATTTACCGCAACGGTGGGTTCAAAAAAATAACCGCGACGAGAAAGAGATTTTCCACCGCATAAAACTGTCGCACCTTTGGCCAGCGCATCTTCCACCTGCTGCTCCAAATCGGCCAGGTGTTCCCGCCTTGTCAAAGGGCCGATGTAGGTCTTCTCATCCCCAGGATTGCCGACCACAAAATTTTTCACGGCCGAAACAAATGACTCCACAAACGGTTCAAAAATATTTTCGTGGACGTAGATGCGCTCGACCGAGCAACAGCTTTGTCCGCAATTGTAAAATGCGCCATCCGCAACCGCTTCCGCAACCGCAGAAACCGCGACGTCCTCGGCGACATAGATCGGATCTTTTCCGCCCAGTTCCAATTGAACTTTCATAAGGCTCATCGCGGCGGCCTCTGCGATTTTTTGGCCGGTGCGATATGATCCTGTAAAAAAAATTCCGTTCAACAGCTGTTGCAGAAGTTCCGCGCCAGTATTGCCGCCCCCGATTATAGGTATAAAAACGTCTTTTGGAATCCCAGCTTCATGCAGAATTTCAGCGATGGCTAGACCGGTGAGCGTCGCGAATTCCGAGGGTTTGTAAAGAACGGCGTTTCCCGCCAACAATGCTGGAATAAAAACATTAGAGCCGACGTAATACGGATAATTCCACGCGGAAATATTTCCGACGACGCCCAGTGGCTCGTGCGAAATTTTTTCCTCAATCTTTCGACCCGCGTCCGAAAAAACAATTTCTTCGGCCAAAACGCGATCGGTGTTTTCCAGGAAAAAATTCAGGCGCGCCAGAAGTCCTTTCAATTCGGCCCGCGATTGCGTGATGGGCTTGCCAACTTCACTGGTGGTGATCGCTGCGAGCTCTTCGATGCGTTCTCCAAACAACGTCCTGGCCTGATCAATTTTTGCAAGGCGATCCGCCAGCGGAACGTTGGCCCAGATTTTTTGAGCTGTTTTTGCGCGCTGAAATTTTTCCGCAATTTGCTGGGAAGAATCGTCCGCGATTTCGCAAATCATTTCTTCGGTTGCGGGATTAAAGATTTTCAAAGGGCGTCCTCAAAAATTGTTTGAAAATCCTGCGCAGTGACAAGACGCGGGTTATTGGAATGACACGAATCTTTGGAGGCGATTTTCACGAGCGCTGGGAATTGTTCGCGTTTGACGCCTAGTTGAGAAAGCTTCTCGGGAATTCCAATGGTTCGATTTAATTCACACAACCAATGGATGAAGGCGGGGCCCGTGCGCTCTTTCAAATCAAGTGTAGTTGCCATGCGAGCGAAACGATTTTCGGCAATCGCGAAATTAAAAGGCAGCGCATAAGGCAGCATGACGGCATTGGCCAAACCATGATGCAAATTGACCACCGCGCTCAGGGCATGCGCGCAGGAGTGGTTCAGTCCGAGACCTTTTTGAAAAGCAATCGCGCCCATCATGGAGGCCATCATCATATCGCTACGCGCTTCAATGTCCGCCGGAGACTTTACAGTTTTCTCCAGACTTTTCCCGGCAAGGCGCAAACCTTCCAGAGCGATTCCATCGCAGAGAGGGTGAAAATTTTTCGCGAGGAATGCTTCGATGCAGTGAGTTAACGCGTCCATTCCCGTCGCGGCAGTGATTTTCGCCGGCAAATCCAATGTCAATTCCGGGTCGGCAAAAACTGCCTGGGCGAGAAGCTTTGGCGAAAAAATAATTTTTTTGATATGGGTGGCGTCATCGGAGATCACGGCGCTTCGTCCGACTTCGCTGCCGGTTCCTGAAGTGGTGGGCAACGCGACCCAAAACGGAATTTGGCGATCAAACGGGAGCGCGTCCGCTTTGCCATCTTCATAATCAAATAAATCACCGGGATGATGCGCCATCAATGCGATGGCTTTCGCCACATCGAGGGCCGCGCCGCCGCCCAATCCGACGATTGAATCGGCCTTGTGACGGCGAAATGCTTCTACTCCTGCAGTGACCTGGGACTTGGTGGGGTTTCCAAAAACTTCGGAAAAGACAGCGATCTCTAACGACCCGGTTGCGTTAAGATTTTTCGTGAACTCTGCAAACATGGGCAAAGGCGCAATCCCACGATCGGTGACGAGGAGAGGACGACTCAAGTTTTGAGCGGAAAGAAACCGGGCAACTGCCGAGCGCACGCCCGGGCCAAAATGAATTGTTGTTGGAAAACTAAAAATTGCCATGGTTTAAATGATTTCGAAGTAACGTTGCATCTCCCAATTTGTCACAGAGTCCTGAAACTGACGCCATTCCCAGAGCCGCGTCTGCACAAAATGTTCAACAAATGTTTCCCCAAAAAGTTCGCGCGCAATTTTGGAATCGGCCAAACGCTTCGTCGCTTCGTAAAGATTGCGCGGAAGCCTTTCCGCTTTCTTGTCGAGGTAGGCGCTCCCGGAAACAGGTTCAACGTCCAGGGAAAGTTTTTTCTCGATTCCGTAAAGTCCGCTGGCGACTGCCGCTGCGATGGCGAGATACGGATTGACGTCGGAACCCGGGACGCGCGTTTCCAATCGCGTGGAACTGACGCTGCCAGGAATGACGCGCAAAGCCGTCGTGCGGTTATCGATTCCCCATGTGACTTTTGTGGGTGCCCAATAACCGTCAACGAGTCGTTTATAACTATTCACGGTAGGCGCAAAAAAGGGCAAAATTTCCGGAAGGCAGAGGAGTTGGCCCGCGATGTAACTACGAAAAATTTTACTAATTTTTTGCGGATCTTTTCCGTCGTGAAAAATGTTTTTGCCGTTGCGCCAGAGACTCTGGTGGACATGTCCGCTACAACCCGGCAATTGTGAATTCCACTTCGCCATGAAGCTGGGCATGATGCCAAATCGTTGCGCGATTTCTTTGGTGCCGGACTTGAAAAGTACGGAGCGATCGGCAGCTTCCAACGCGTCGCCATATAAAATCGCGGCTTCAAGAACCCCTGGGCCGGTTTCTGTGTGCAAGCCTTCAATCGGCACGCCAAACGCGCCCAGTTCATCCATCAGCGCATTGAGAAAAGGCTGGTTGTGGCTCATGCGCAAAACGGAATAGCCAAACATTCCCGGCGTGAGCGGCGTGGGAGAAATATAATTTTTTTCCACGAGCGTTTGAGATGTTTCGCAGAAATTAAACCATTCAAATTCCTCGGAACATTTGGCCACGAAACCCGCTGCGCCTGCGCGCGCCACAATTTTTTTGAGCAATTGGCGTGGGCAAATTTCGAGCGGCTCGTTTTGGGCGTTGACGAAATCGCCGAGGAAAAAAGGAATATTGTTGTCCCACGGAATTTTGCGAAACGTCTGGAGATCAATTCTGGCGAGCGCGTCAGGATAACCGGAATGCCAGCCGGTGTAGCGGGCGTTGTCGTAGCACACATCATTCGCATCCCAACCGAAAATTACGTTGCAGAATCCAAAGCCGTTCTCAATTGCGGAAAAGAATTTTTCTTTATGAATATATTTACCGCGAAGAATCCCGTCGATGTCCGTAACCGCAACCTTCACCTTCGTCACATCAGCCGCACGCAGCTTTTCCAAAACGTTTTTCATGGGGGTCGCTGAGGCAAGTTTGGACATTGCTGAAGAAGATTCAACCAGACTGAAATTGAAGGGCAATCAGGGAAAGGCTTACAGTTAACTCGGTATCGAGGAACATGCGCGTTTCTCTCTCTTTAAATTTTTTCGATCTTTTCTGTAATTAATTGTGGACAAGAAAAACAGGCTGAATTACATAAAGGGGAACATTAGTCGCCAACATTCCACTCTTCGGTGAGAATTCCGTTGGCAGAAAAAAGGAAAATTCTATGAATACTTGTAAGTTATATTTTGTCGCCTTAATCGGCCTTGTGCTGTCTAATTTTGGACCATTTTTGTCGCTGATTCGGGCAGAAATTGAACCGGATCATGCTGTCGTCCGGGAAATCAAAGGTGTCGCCTATTACTCTGAGAAGGAAGGAATTTGGATTCCGTTGAAAGTAAAGACACGCTTGCAAGCAGGGATGATGGTCAAAACTTCGCCCGAATCGAGCGCCGTTTTTGAATGGGAAAAAAGCGGAGGGATTCTCAGAGCCAATTCCGATACTATTTTGCGCCTCGCCAAGTTAAGCGTGTTTGATACCCCTTTGGAAATCATCGCGGAAACCGACATAGATTTGATTCAGGGGAGTCTCGCGGGCACCGAGAAAAAAAGTTTGGGCGCGTCACAACTTAAAATTAATTCATCGAATGGTTCTGCCCGGCTTGAAGGGAGTCAATACGAGATCGATGCCGACGGGGTGGTAAGTGTTTCTCGTGGCTCTGCGATTTTTAATTCTGCAAAAAGCCAGGGTAGAATTGCTGCGGGACAAACCTTTAATCCAAACACGGGAACCACTGCCTTTTACCGCGCCCCGGCCAGCACAAGTTCATCGCAAATGGCTTCCGCCTCTGCGTCGAAGCAGTCAAGCCCTAGTGAACGTTCCGTCTCCCCTCACGGTAATAACGGTGTGGGCAATGGCGTGGATCCCGCGCCTCCCGGCAATCCGCCGGTTAACGATGGTCCTGGCACTGGCCCCGGCAATCCGGGGAACGGCAAGAAGTAACCATCGCGGGTCTTCATTTAGATAAGCGAAGAATTCGCACTCTATTTTAACGTCGAGATCACCCCGCAATTGTTTTAATCTTACGGGGTTCAGGAATTTTTTTTCCGCTCCGCTGAATTCCTAATTGACGCCGTCGCGGCGCAAGCGGATTCTGTTTTCGCTTTTCCAACGCATCGCATTTGGAACCGGCAAAACAAAACATGAATAAAAACTACCTTTTAGCTCTTGCCTCAACTTTAATTTTGGCATCGTGCGCCACCTCGCAAAATAATTCTGCTGACGGCGACTTCGTGACGTTGTTCGACGGAAAGACGCTCACGGGTTGGACATCATCGGGCACAAATGAATCGGGCTATCTGGTCAAAGACGAAGTGCTGATTTCGCCCAAGGAAAATTCGGGAAACCTTTTCAGCGAGAAGGAATACTCGGATTTTATTCTTCGGCTGGATTTTAAATTAACTCCCGGTGCCAACAACGGCATTGGCATCCGCGCCCCTCGGAGTGATGGAGAAATTGCCTATTTGGGAAATGAAATTCAGGTTCTCGACGACAGCTCGCCTGAATATGCGGATTTAAAATACGGCCAAAATTGCGGTTCGCTCTACCGGATTTTTGCGGCGAAACGCGGCGCGGTCAAATCGCCCGGTGAATGGAATCACTATGAAATCACCGCCATCGGTCGCCACATCAAAGTTGTTTTGAACGGTAAAAAAGTGGTGGATGGAAACGTGAATGACGTTCGCGACGCGGAAATGTTGCGCCGTCATCCTGGCATGTTGCGCTCGCGTGGGCACATCGCTTTTCTCGGTCATAAAAGCGAGGTTGAATTCCGCAACATTCGGATCAAAGAAATGACGCGCTTTTTCGAGCGCGATAATGCTGCGCCTCCCGACTTCACCGCGCTTTTTAACGGACGCGATTTAACAAACTGGAAAGGGCTGGTAGCGGACCCCGTCAAACGCGCAAAAATGTCGCCCGAGGAAAGGGCGCGGGAACAGGCCAAGGCCGACGAATTGATGCGCCAGAATTGGACGGTGGAGAATGGGCAACTGGCCTATCACGGAAAAGGTTTTGATAATCTTTGCAGCGCCAAAGATTTCGGCGATTTCGAGTTGTTGGTCGATTGGAAAATCGGGCCGAAAGGCGACAGCGGAATTTACCTACGCGGTTCTCCCCAGGTGCAAATTTGGGAACCAAACAGCGGCGGCGTTGACCCCAAACATCTCGGCTCGGGCGGACTCTACAACAATCAAAAAAATCAAAATTTTGCGTCTAAGTTTGCCGATCATTATCCCGGCGAGTGGAATCGCTTTCGCATTCTGATGATCGGGGAAAAAGTCCACGTCTTTCTCAACAATGAATTGGTTGTGAACAATGTGACGATGGAAAATTATTGGGACCGCATGCAACCGATTTTCCCGCTGGGCGCAATTGAATTACAAGCGCATCACGATCCGGTTTATTTCAAAAATGTTTACGTCCGCGAGATTTCCCGCACTGAACCCAAAAAGAAACGGCCATGAAATACCAAATCACGCGACGCCAGTTTATTGGAAAGGCTTCCGTTGCTGCCGCTGGAGTTTTTTTCATCGGGAAGGCAAGTTCGTTTGGACGAAACAGAATCTCGCCGAACGAAAAATTGAACATCGGTTGCATCGGCGTGGAACATCGCGCCGGGGCTGATCTCAAAGAAGTTTCCAGCCAAAACATCGTTGCGCTTTGCGACATTGACGACGATTACCTGGCGCGTGTGGGAAAAACTTACCCCGGCGCACAAACTTACAATGACTTTCGAAAACTCCTGGATCAAAAAGGGCTTGATGCGGTCGTCATCGGGACGCCCGACCACACTCACGCTTTTGCCACCGTCGCAGCGTTAAAAAGCGGTCGCCACGTCTATTGCGAAAAACCGCTCACTCACACCATTTCTGAAGCGCGGATTGTTGCGGAGACAGCCAGGAAACACAAACGCGTCACCCAAATGGGAAACCAGATTCATGCGAGTAATAATTACCGGCGCGTGGTGGAGTTGATTCAAAGCGGCGCGATTGGCGAGGTGCGGGAAGTTCACGTTTGGGTGGATGCGGTTTATGGCAACACGGGTAAACCAAAGCCCGCGCCGGTTCCCGCCAATTTGCATTATGACCTCTGGTTGGGGCCAATTGAACCTGTCCCTTACAGCCCGAATTATATTCCTGTGGCGTGGCGAAATTATTGGGCATTCGGCGGTGGGACAATGACCGATTTCTGTTGTCATCACATGGATTTGTCTCATTGGGCGCTCGATTTGCGTCACGCCGAAAGCGTCGAGGCCGAAGGTCCGCCCGTGGATGAAATCGAAGTTCCGGTTTGGCTGATCGTGACCTTCAAGTATCCGGCCCGCGGCTCAAAACCGCCCGTGAAACTGGTTTGGTATCAAGGAGGAAAGCGCCCACCGTTTCCAGAAGCTTCCCACGAAAATTGGGCTGATAACGGTTCGCTCTTCATCGGCAGCAAAGGCAAATTGCAATCCAGTTACGGGAACCATCGTTTGTTGCCCGAAGCAGATTTCAAAGATTTTGTTCGCCCCACTCCGTTTATTCCCAACTCAATTGGCCATCATGAAGAATGGATCGCAGCCTGCAAAACAGGCGGGGCGACGACTTGCAATTTTGAATACGGCGGTGCTCTCACGGAAACCGGTTTGTTGGGAAATGTGGCCTATCGCGTCGGTAAAAAAATTGAGTGGGATGCACAAAAAATGCGCGCGAAAAATTGTCCGGAGGCCGATCAATACATCCAGCACCACTATCGCAAAGGCTGGAAAATTTAATTTAACCGACCTCTCATCTTCTCCTCGATAAATTTTCATCGTTGGGGCACAACTGTCTTCTTTTAATCCGCTCCCCGACGTTTGTATTGCGGCGCAATCCGATGTATAGGTAGGGGAAATGATGATGGCATACCCTTTGCTAAAACACCCTATGAGGTTTTGTTTACGCGGCGGGTCTGTGGCTTTCTTTCTCTTTGCAGCTTTTCTTTTTCCAGCTCCCCAGTCCGGCGCAACCACTTATTACATCAACACCGCCGGGGATGACTCTAATAATGGGCTTACGACTAACTCGGCGTGGCGCACCCCCGCAAGAGCGAGTAGGATGAGTTTTTCGGCTGGCGATGAAATCCTGTTTGCAGCGGGCGAAACATTTGATGGAAAAATTTCTCTGGATTCCGGGGACCGTGGCACGGCCTCGAACCCGATCACGGTGAGTTCCTATGGCGAGGGCCGGGCGATTATTAGCAGCGGGACGGACAATGGTTTTTACGCTTATAATTCCGCCGGAATCATCGTATCGAATATCAATTTCATCGGCGCTGGGGCAGGGGCTGGAAACAAGGATGGTGTTGCCTTTTATTGTGATCTGCCGGGCGACGTGAAGCTGGCATCGGTGGTGGTTGAGAACGTAGAAGTCAGCGGATTTGGCAACAGCGGACTGAGCATTGGTTCATGGAATAATTTAGCGGGATTTCGCGATGTAAGAATCGCGAATGTGGTGGCCCACGATAATTTGCACATGGGAATTTTCACTTGGGCGCAGGTCCCGGATGCGCATCAAAATATCTACATTGGGCATTGCGTCTCATCAAATAACTTTGGAAATCCCCTGTCGTCCGGTAATACCGGCAACGGCATTGTGCTGGGAGATGTCAGTGGAGGGACAATTGAACGCTGCGTAGCGCACGATAATGGAAAAAATAATTTAACGACATGGGAAGGTCCCGTTGGAATCTGGACCTATGATTCGAGGAATGTGGTCATTCAATTCAACGAATCCTATTCCAATCACACTGCCGGCTCCACAGACGGCGGCGGCTTTGATCTCGATATCGGAGTCCGGAATTCAATCATGCAATATAACTATTCCCACGATAATGATGGCGCAGGGTATCTGTTGTGTTCCGTCGGCGTTAACGATGGAAATATCGTGCGCTACAATATCAGCCAAAACGACGGGCGCAAAAATGGTTACTCGGCCATTCAAAGCTGGGGGAATGTCAGCAACGCCGAAATCCATAACAACACGGTTTTTGTCAGCCAGAATGCAGGTGGACCGAGGGCACTGTATTTGGGAAGCGGGACAAGCAACACGCGAATTCGAAATAACATTTTTTACACAACGGGAGGGGCGCGGATTGTGGACGTGGCTTCCGGGCAAACCACCCTCTTTTTTCAAGGCAATTGTTATTATGCCGGTGGCAGCGCGTTCAACATTCGCTGGAAGAGCTCCAGTTATTCGACGTTCGACGCCTGGCGACTTTCCTCGGGCCAAGAGTTGATCAACACCACAAAAACCGGCCTTTCAACTGATCCCAAACTCACGGCTCCGGGAAGTGGTGGGGTTCTGAACAACGCAGATTTGCTGCACACCTTGAAGGCATATCAGTTGCAGACTGGATCGCCGATGACGGAAGCTGGCTTGAAGTTGGATACCCTTTTCGCCGAGAATCCCGGCACGCGCGATTTTTATGGAACAACTCTTTGGCAGGGCAGCGGGGCTGATATCGGTTCATATGAACGACCTGTTGCGGTTTCTGCTCCGGTGGTTCCTGTCACACAAATTAGTTCTCCGACCCTGCTGGCCAACGGGAATATGTCTTTTACCGTGACTGGCGTCGCAGGGACAATCAACGTCGTCCAAGTGTCATCCGATTTAGTGGTGTGGAGTGCGCTGGCAAATATTGTCAACGTGACTGGCACCATTCAATTTACCGACACGGCGTCGAAAACAGGTGCGCCGCGTTTTTATCGCATTCAGCAACTTTAATTTCTACTGCGATCTTACTCTAGCTTCAAAAGCACACCGTGGCCGGGCGCGACCCATAACTGTTCACCTTCAAACGCCACCGCGTTGCCTGAGAAAGAAGAAATTTTTTGCACTTTTTTTGGCGCAACGCGGAACTGTGGCGAGCAAACGTGCGATTTCACTACGTCTCGATTTACCAGCATGACGTAACGCGAACCGTCGTGGTGGGTAAAATCGCCGCACATAAAATTCCCATCGGCTGAAGCCTTGACCAAACTCTTTTCGCCGGGCGCGTGGCAACCGTCAGGCACTGCGCCGAAGTGGTAAACATCATCAGAAGTTAATTGCAACAAAATCGGCGCAAGTTTTTCGATTTGTAAATTCACGTTTTGCATCCAGTCCCACGCAGCGGTTGGATTGCCAAATTGATCGATGGGCGCTCCGCGATAGTTCCCTGTTTCAGAGGCGAAATAGGTAAAATAAGCAATGCCTTTTCCGCCATAAGCGAGCGTGGAAAAAACCTGGAAACGTAAATCTGCCGCAGTTGGTTCGCGATAATTAAAGTGCGCCACGCTCAACACAATGTTCCAAAACGGCAGTTTATTTTTCAAGGCAGCGGTGCGCATTTGCTCCAAATTTTGGAAATATCCGCCACGAAGAGAACCGTCGTCCAACAGCGCGTAGTGATCATAACTCAAGACGGTGGGTTTGCAGGAGGCGACAAATTTATCAAGATATTCAGCGTAGTTGGCCGTCCCGAGTTGCCACGGCTCAGCGTAGTTGGGAAACAAATTGATGTAAGCCCATTTTTCGGGATCGAGTTCGTGAATGTGCGCGGCGACTTTTGCGAGTCCGGGAAAAAAACTGGCGGGCGGTTCATCGCGAAGATAGTAGCCATAAACCGCTGGATGTTTTCCAACTTCACCCACAAGACTTGCGATATTGGTGCGCGCCTTGTTGTCATCAACGTTCGGCCAGTCGTAATCGCCACAACGCGGGTCGTTGACGACTGCTTTCAAACCGGCAGCCTGACAGGCGTCAAGCGTGGACGGATTGGCAAAGCCCGCCACCGTCAAACCGCATTCACGCATTTTCTTTAGAACGGCGGGATCGTTCGGCGCGTGATTCCACGCCATGACGGGGAAAAAATTTGTGGCGGCAACGACGCGGAAAGTCGTCAATGCGAAAACGAACGCCGACCAGTAAAACGGGGAAAATTTCATGTCTCAATTAAATCGCCTCGCAGCGTGAGGATTGATACCAGAATTGAAAATCACTTCGTGATGTTGCGAACAAAGTTATCGATGCGCTCGCAGCCTTTTTGCAGGTTGGCCATGCTCGTCGCGTAACTGAGACGAATATAATCGTCTGCGCCAAACGCAATGCCCGGGACGGCCGCGACTTTTTCCTGCTCCAAAAGTTTCGCGCAGAAGTCCATTGATTTCATTCCCGTTTGAGAAATATTTGGAAATAAATAAAACGCGCCCTTCGCATTCACGCAGGAAATTCCCGGAATACTGTTCAATTTTTCGTGGGCGTAGGCGCGGCGTTTTGCGAACTCGGCCAGCCAGCCTTTCAAATGATCTTGCGGGCCGGTCAGCGCCGCAACACCACCTTTTTGCGCGAAGGAAGTCGGGTTGCTGGTGCTGTGACTTTGGATGGCATCAATCGCCTTGGCAATCGGCTCCGGCGCGGCCAGAAAACCGAGTCGCCAACCGGTCATTGACCAAGCCTTGGCGAAACCATGCACGACGATTGTGTGGTCGTAGTGCGCTTGCGAAAAGCTGGCAACGCTGGTGTGCTTTGCTCCGTCATAAAGCAAATGCTCATAAATTTCGTCGCTCAAAATCAACACGCCTTTTTCCACGCAAATATCGCCCAGAGCTTTAATTTCTTCGCGCGTGTAAACCGATCCCGTCGGGTTGCTCGGCGAATTCAAAATGAAAAGTCGTGTGCGCGGAGTGATGGCGTTGCGCAATTGTTCCGGCGTAACTTTGAATTCCGTTTTGTCGCTCGTCTGCAGAATCACGGGAGTTGCTTCGGCCAGCTTCACCATTTCTGGATAGCTCAACCAATACGGCGCGGGAATGATTACTTCATCGCCCGCTTCGCAGAGCGCGATTATGACGTTGTAGCAGGAATGTTTTCCGCCGCAGGAGATAATGATTTGAGACGGTTTGTAATTCAGGCCGTTTTCGCGTTTGAATTTGTCCGCGACGGCCTGGCGTAACTCGGGGATGCCGCTCGCCGCTGTGTATTTGGTGAATCCTTCGTTGAGCGCTTTGATGGCAGCGTCCTTGATGTGTTGCGGCGTGTCAAAATCCGGTTCGCCGACACCAAAGCCAACTACATCAATACCCTCAGCTTTCATTTGCTTGGCTTTGGAATCAATTGCCAGCGTGATGGAAGGAGTCAAAGCGGCGGCGCGTTTGGCGATTTTGTAGTTCATAAACGGCGCACAGAAATAGCGAGCAGAGCAGGCCGACGCAAGGCTAACATCACCCCGGGAATTAAACCGCAATCTTCCATCCGAAGCCCAACGCGTTCTGCATGTTTCACCAAATACTTTTTGCGGAGCAGCGTTATATCTCTAAACCGATGCGATTGCTGCGACAATATGCACAGCACTCAAAAGGCCGAACCAGATAACCACCAACCAATCGCCAGGTCGTCGCCCAAGATGAAATTGCGTGCCGGCTCGAAGAAACCAAAACCCCGCCGCCGTGCCAGCCGTTAGAGCACCGGGATGCGTGCCCAGCCAGCTAGCCGCGAATAAATCAAATACACCTGCAGCGACAATGGCGTAACTGACACAGTGATTCATCACATAAATAATCCCGCGTAAATCAGATCGCTTCATCTGATAGCGGTAAAATAACAAACGATAGGGAGGCACTGGTTCACCGTCGGCAGAAAGGGCTGTCATGAAGCCAAATCGCGCTGGAAATGTGAAATGCAGAATCCCCAACAGCACGGAAAATATTCCGGCAGCGTAGAGGAGAATTTTGAGAAAAGTCATAAACGTTGATCTTTTCTTCCTGAAACACCGCATGTGCCAGAAGCGCATGAACGTCCAAACAACTGCCCAAGCCGCATTCGGTAGCGCGCAAAAATTAAATACAAGCCGTCAAATACCCAGCGAAGCACCGGCCAACCAGTCGGGGCGACAATCCATCCCAATCCAACGGCGCGATAAGCGTGGCGGAAAACCTCAACCTTTCGCACGATGCGCCCGTCCGGGAGCACGCCGTGGATGACTTGCAAAAGCTGATCGCGATTTACGCCAACCGAAGCGGGGTCAAAGCTAGGTGAAGAAACATCTTCAAAAGCCAAGTAACCATTGTGATTACGACGCTGCAACCATCGCACCTCACGCAAGCAGAACGGACACTCACCGTCATATAGTAATTTGAAATGCCATTGGCTCATCGCGTTTAAAGAAGCTGGATCGATTTCTGTATTTTTAATTTTTTAAGCCCCATCCCAAGGTTTTAATTCCCGTGCGGCGTCTGCTCGTAATGTTTCCGCAAAACATCTTCGCCAAAATCGTTTTGGAAATCGCGCCAGACGGCATGGACGTGGTTCGCGTTGTTTTGCGTGTTGTCGTATTCCATCAGAAACGTAGGCCCTTGAATCCGGTAATAATGCGGCTCGCCACGCTCCTCTTTTCCGGCCCACGCAAAAAAGATTTTATCGACACCTGCCTTTTCTATTTTCGCCAGGTCCGTCGCGGCGAGTTCGGCACGAGAACGATTTAAATATTCGTTAACGAGTTTCATAAGCAACGCACATTGCTCCTTCGTCATTTTCGCCTGGGGAATCCCAACTACATCGAGCGCCTTCACTTTGCGCGCATTGCCGGTGATAACCTCTTTCGGCGCATCTGTTGAAAATATCGCCAGTTGTTTTTGCTCCGGCGAAAATGATTTTAATAGTTCTCGTCCCAAATCTTCTTCGTTGCCAAGGACACGCACGCTTTTGCGTGGACCCTCCTTAACTTCGCCGGGATTCGAGCCGAGGAATGAAGGTGTCACCGAAATATTTTTCCCGTCCGCAATCGTGAAGTTGATCGAGAGATGATGTCCTTCGACGCGCCATCCCCAGGTGTTCGTCGCATCCGGCTTTCCAAAAATAGAAACGTAATAAAGTTCCGGGTCGCGCTTCGGGCTTTTATTCTCCATGTCGAACAACACCAATTCGAGACTCATGATATTCGTCGCCTTGCCATAGCCGCGCTCGCTCAATCCTGATTTCAAGAGCGCCCGAGCAAGGCCGCGTTGGGGCGGTGTCATTTCTTTCAGCGGCAATCCATTCCTCGGATTGGGGACAAAGTGCCAGTTTTCGCGTTCATCATTTTTTAAATCAAACAATGCTTTGGTGGATTGATCCGGTTTTAGTGCGTTCAAAAAATCCGTCGCGGCTTGGGCCATATCCGCACCGGGATTTGCCGCGAGAAGCGGGACGACACTCCACCAGACAAACGCCAGCACCACACAAAAAGCGGCTTTGGTAAATTGCATGACGAGAGAGTCAAATTATTTTCCGTTGAACGCAATCGGAAACTGACGAAGCCCCAACACGAATGCACACGAATTGGAACCAAGGATCCCTTGTATTCTATTCGTGTTCATTTGTGTCCATTCGTGGTTGAAAATTTATTCCAGATTAGACAAGCGCACCCTCAATCCATACTGTGCCGCCGTGAAAATTTTGTTTGTGGGAGATATTGTTGGTGAACCAGGACGACAAGCGGTGCAACAACTCGTGCCGAAATTAAAACGCCAACACGAACTTAACCTCGTTATCGCCAATGGCGAAAATTCAGCAGGCGGCGCGGGCATCACCGTCAACACTGCCATGGAAATTTACGCCGCCGGAGTCGATGTCATCACCACGGGCGACCATCTCTGGGACCAAAAAGAAGTGACCGCGCTTTTGCAAAACGAGCCGCGATTTTTGCGTCCGCTCAATTATCCGCGCGGCACGGTGGGGCAGGGGAGCATGATTTGTCAGTTGGAAAGCATGCCTCCGGTCGCCGTGCTGAATCTCCAGGGCCGAACTTTCATGGCTGCTCTGGAAAATCCATTTGCCTGCGCGCAAACGGAAGTGGAAAAACTTCGCAAAACCACGCCGATTATTTTCATCGATTTCCACGCCGAAGCGACTTCCGAAAAAATTGCGCTAGCACGGATGCTCGACGGTAAAGTCAGCGCTGTCATTGGAACGCACACGCATGTTCAAACTGCCGACGAACAAATTTTTCCCGGCGGAACCGCGTATCTTTCCGACGCAGGATTTACCGGCCCGCAAACCAGCGTCCTCGGTCGCGAAATCGAGCCGGTCATTAAAAGGTTTTTAACGAACACACCGCAAAAATTTGGAATCGCCACGGAAAATATTGTTTTGAAGGGCGTGTTGATTGAAATCGATGACAATTCTGGACGAGCCTTGAGCATCGAACGTATTTCAGAACCAATGCGAACGAGTTCAGCAAACTAGTTATGCCAAAGACGACTGGTTCACAATGGGATTTCGGTGGCGAACTGTTTCCCGTGGAAGCAACACGTCACGTTCTGTCCGTGACGGAATTGACCGGTCAGGTTCGACGCCTTCTCGAAAAACAAATTGGCCGCGTTTGGGTTGCGGGCGAGATCAGCAATCTGCGCGCGCAAAGTTCCGGCCATCTTTATTTCACACTTAAAGACGCCAACGCGCAGTTGAATTGCATTTTGTTTCGCGGCGATGCTTCCGGTCAAAAAGAATTTCTGGAAGATGGTCGCAAGGTGTTTTTGCAAGGAGAAATGACGGTCTATGAAGTGCGCGGGCAATATCAATTGCGGGTCGTGGCAGTAGAGCTTCAAGGCGTCGGCGCGTTGCAGGTCGCCTTTGAAAAGCTGAAACAAAAACTTAATGCGGAAGGTTTGTTCGCGTCGGAACGCAAAAGACCTGTGGCGCGATTTCCCGAAACGATTGGCCTCGTTACTTCTCCAACGGGCGCGGCACTTCGCGATGTCCTCCATGTGGTGCAGCGACGGAATCCGGGTTTAAAAATTATTTTTGCGCCGTGTCGCGTGCAAGGTTCCGGGGCTGCCGATGAAATTGCGGCGGCGATTGGCAGCTTGAATCGGTGGTCTGAAAATAATTCCTCAAAAATTGATTTGATTTTGCTGACACGCGGCGGCGGCAGCCTTGAAGATTTGTGGGCCTTCAACGAAGAAGTTGTGGCGCGAGCTGTTTTCGATTCGCGTGTTCCCATCGTCTCAGCCGTTGGGCACGAAATTGATTTTACGATCAGCGATTTTGTGGCCGATGTGCGCGCCGCGACGCCGAGCGCTGCCGCAGAAGTTATTACCGAAAGCGTTTTCGCCAGTTGCAAATTTGTTTCGGAGATTGCGGACTGGTTTCAGCAACGCACGCGACAAATTCTGCAACACAAAAACAACTCGTTTTATGAATTATTCCGGCGGCTCGCGCGCTCGCATCCCAAGCGACGCATCCACGAAAGATTGCAATACCTCGATGATTTGCAGACCCAACTGGCGCGTTGCGTGAAACACGATTTACGACAACGGCAGTCAAACGCGGAACTTTTGCGTCGGCGTTTATGGCGATTGCGGCCCCGGCAACTTTTAAGGCAGCGCCGGGAGTTGCTCGCCTCTATGCGAGAGCGGTTGCAAGACCAGGGGGAGCATCTTCTTATTCTGGCCCGTAATCGCGTGGGCAATCTTGAAACCCGACTGCGTTTACTTTCGCCGCAGCAGGTTCTGGCTCGCGGTTATTCCATCACCACCGACGCGGTCAGCGGGAAAGTGATTCGAGCCGCAGTTGAAGTGAAGGCGGGCCAACGATTGAAAACCCGCCTGGCTGCGGGTGAAATCGGGAGTGTGGCGGAAGATCAATAATTTTTACGGATCTTTGACTTGGACAGCCGTTGTCCCCGCCGACGTGCAGGATCCTGTCATGAAAATATTATCTTCGATGAATTCCTGGAAACTGGTGGCAGCCTTTGGCGGAGCGAAATTGGTTGTTAATCAAAAAGGAGAAATGGAGCTGCGAGGTGGTTCGAGGGGCGACCAGTGTTCAGCGAGGGAGTGGATTTCCCTGTTCATGCATGAGGCCGTCCCGCGCCGCAGCAGAAATTAAATTTTCAACTTGTGCTTCACACATTGGGCGCTCGGTGGTAGGGATATTCCGAAGCAGGAAATTGCTCGCGGAAGAAAAAATGGATGCGAAGCCGATCAAAGTTTTACTGGTGGAAGACAATCCGGAGGACGTTTTCCTTTTGCAAAGAATTCTTAGCAGGGGCCGCGGTGCCCAGTTTGAGATCGAATCCGAAGAAAGTTTGAAGAAAGCGCTCGCCCGGTTGGAGCGGGGAGATATTGATGTCGTACTGCTCGACCTTTCGCTGACGGACAGCCAGGGGCTGGAAACTTTTTATGCCATCCAATCTCAGGTGCCGCAAATTCCGATTATCGTTTTGAGCGGGCTGGACGACGAAACGGTGGCGCTCAAAGCTGTTCATGCCGGCGCGCAGGATTATTTGGTCAAGGGCCGCGTGGACAGCCAGCTCATCACTCGCTCCATGATTTACGCCATCGAACGTTCGCAAGCGAAGGCCGCTCTTTTTCAGGCCGAAGAGAAATACCGGAGTATTTTCGTGAATGCCGTGGAAGGAATTTTCCAGACTTCCCCGGAAGGCGGCTATCTAAATGTGAATCCGGCGCTGACCCGAATTTATGGTTATTCCTCCGCTGAAGAATTGATGAGTTCGCTGACGGATATTGGCAAATCGCTTTATTTGAATCCCAACCGGCGCGAGGAATTTATCCGTCAGATGCGCGAGAACGGAGTGGTGACCGATTTTGAATCTCAAATCTATCGCAAAGACGGCAGTGTGATTTGGATCTCGGAGCACGCGCGCGCCGTCAGGGATCCACAGGGCAAATTGTGTTATTACGAAGGGCTGGTTGAAGATATTACGAAGAGAAAAATGACCGAGGAAACGCTTCGTTTTTCTGAAATGCGATTTCGTTCTGTATGGGAAAATGCATCCGATGGAATGCGATTGACCGATTCCAGTGGAGTAATTCTTGCGGTAAATCCTTCCTTTTGCCGCATTGTGGGAATGTCCGCTGAAGAACTGGAGGGGAAACCATTCACCGTTATTTACTCGGGCACTAACGAGTTGCCCGAAATGATGGGGAAATACAAAGCGCGTTTTGCCGAGCGGACAATTGACATGCAATTAGAAAGGCACGTGACCTTTCGCTCGGGCAAGGTCGTGGATCTCGAACTCTCCAATTCTTTCGTCGATTTGGAACACAGGGATTGTTTGTTGTTAAGCGTTCTCCACGACATCACGGTGCGTCGTCAGGCCGAGGATCGCGAGCGTCAGGCCAATCTCGAACTCGCGCGCAGTCAGGCGGAATTGCGCAAGAAAAATGAAATGATGGAGGACGACTTGCGGATGGCGCACGAAATCCAGCAGGCCATTTTGCCCCAGCAATATCCCTCGTTCCCTGCGGGTGTGCCTGTTGAAGAAAGTCTCATTCGCTTTTGTCATCGTTATCATCCCACCGGACAGGTGGGCGGAGATTTTTTTTCTGTTTTGCCCCTGTCAGACAGCAAGGCCGGTTTGTTCATTTGCGATGTGATGGGACATGGAGTTCGATCCGCTCTGGTCACCGCGATGGTTCGCGCCATGGTCGAAGAATTGAAGTCGGTTGCGGCTGACCCGGGACAATTGTTAACCCGGATCAACCGGGATTTGCGCGCCATTCTAAAACAAACCGGCACTCCTCTATTCACCACTGCGTTTTATCTGATTGCTGATTTGGAAAGCCGACAGTTTTTTTACGCCAACGCGGGGCATCCCAAACCATTTTTGCTACATCGGCAATCCAACGTCGTCGAGCTTATGAAAAATTCGGATGGCCGAGCGCGCCCGGCCCTGGGACTTTTTCACGAATCCGTTTATCCAACCTCGCAAATGCCAATGTTGCCGGGCGATTTAGTCATGCTTTACACCGATGGTCTCTACGAAATTGAAGGGAAAGAAGGAGAGCAATACAGTCCGCAACTTTTGTTTTCGGCAGTAGAAAAACACGCCAAAAAATCCTGCGCCGATTTGTTTGACGCATTGCTCGCTGAAGTGCAGGGATTTTCTTCCAGCAAGGAATTCGCCGACGATGTTTGCCTTGTCGCATTGGAACTGGCCCACGACCTTCCCCCCGCCAAATCCGCCGCCAATTAGCCCGTTGACAACCACCCGGAGGGCACGACGTTATCGCGGAGGTTTTTTTATGAATAAATATTTGATTCGCACTTTTGCCGGGCTTTTGATTTCTGTTGGATTTGGGGCATTCGCTCAAACAAATGCGCAACCTAGAAGGGTCGCTCCTCGACAAGGCACGATCACTGGATTCACGCCCAGCCCGGTTTCTGGTTTGGCACCGAACGCCGTCAGAGGCTTCTCGTCGTCGCCAGTCACAGGATTGACCCCCGCTCCGGTATCGGGTTTAGCAACAAACGCCACCGGAACACCGATTCAAACCGCGCCACTCACCGCCCCGGTGGCAGGTGCGGGAATCAATGGTGGAGTCATTGTGCCTCCGCCTCCCAGTGTGATTGTTGTTCCACAAACAAGGTTGACTCCCAGCACATCGGGAGGTGCGGCCACCGTCGTCAGCAGTAACGCAATCCCGCTATTTTAATTTCCGCCTAGGTGAATATCTCAATTTTGCGCGAAGACAAATTCCGCAACCACTTTGCCGTTGAGAAGATGTTCTTGAATAATGCGTTCGAGAACTGCGGGCGAACAGGAGTGATACCAAACTGCATCCGGATAAATGACCGCGATGGGACCGCGAATACAAACCCGCAAACAATTGGCTTTGGTCCGAAGAACGAGAGGCTTCGCTCCCGCGAGATTCAATTCTTTCAATCGCTTTTTTAAAAAGTCCCACGCTTCCAGTCCTTTCTCCCTGACGCAGCACTTTGGCTCCGTTTGATCCGCGCAGAGAAAAATATGGCGTTGATATTTTTCCAGACCCAATGTTTCAACCGCTTTATTCAAGTCGTCGTTCATCAACGTTCGCGATTAAAGACCGCGCTC
>JBDSYB010000023.1:0-28195 GCA_039925885.1 Verrucomicrobiota bacterium | reverse complement strand
CCAGCGTGCGAATGATGACTGGTTGCGGGTTCAGCGCGGCGGCAATTTCGCGATACGCGGCGTATTGTTCTTCTTCGGTCGGCAATTCGACTCGATTGATGAAAAGATATTCCGTGCGAAACAAACCAACCCCTTCCGCGCCGGATGCTTTGACGGCGTCCGCATCTTCGGCTCCCTCGATGTTCGCGGAGAGAACCACGCGCGTGCCGTCGAGCGTGATGGCCGGTTGCCCCTGCACGTCGCGCAGTTTTTCCTTAAGATCGACTTGTTTGCGAACAAGTTGCCCGTATTCAAAAAGCGTTTGGTCGGTTGGGTTGACGATGATCTGACCGTTGTAACCATCGAGCAAAGCGTATTCGCCGCTGCGGATTTCCTCGCTCGCGCCCTTCAATCCGACGACGGCGGGAATTTCCATGGAACGCGCCATGATGGCGGTGTGCGATGTTTTGCTGCCCGCATCGGTGGCAAAACCAAGCACCATTTTCTTGTCGAAGAGCGCCGTTGCAGATGGGGCGAGATCGTGACTGATGATGATGCAAGGTTCTCGCAGTTTGAGAAGATCAGCCGAGCGTTTGTGCCCGATCAAATTACTTAAAATCCGTTCCGTGACATCGCGCATGTCGCTGGCGCGTTCCCGAAGATATTCATCGTCAATCGCGCTCAACGTTTTGGCGTAACGCTCGGCGACCTGCTGAAAAGCGTATTCAACGTTGACCTTGTTTTTGTGAATGAGGCGGATGACTTCGTCAATCAATGTGCGGTCTTCCAACACCAACAAATGCGCTTCAAAAATACTGGCGTCCTCGGCGCCCAGACCTTCGTTGACTTTGCGCTGAACTTCCAGAAGTTCGTGCCGCGTTTCCGTCATGGCTTGATCCAAACGCTTAACTTGATGGGGAAGCTCTTCTTCCGTTAATTTTAAATGCGGAATGGAAAGTTCGGTTTTGCCGAGCAGAAGAATTTTTCCCCGGCAAACGCCAGCCGACACGGGAATCCCTTTATAAATCCTTTCTCCACCGAGTTCTGGCATGGAGAATAATTACCGATGATTGGGAATATTGGAAAGTAATTCTTGGGTTTCAGTGTGCTGCCAGAAACGGACTATCGGCGAGACGCGAACAGCACTTTGTAGCGGCGGGCATCCTGCCTTCCCCGTAGAGCCGTGGCTTCCAGCCCGGCAGAAAAAACCTCACCCCCAAAACAAGATGCTATAAATTTTCACGCGTCTCAATCAATTCACCCTTCTTTCCGGGCGGCAGGATGCCGCCCTCTACGGCAGGCAAGGATGCCCGCCGCTACTCTGCGCAGCACTTTCAATCGCGCTGCCATCCTTGATTTTCGTTTTCCCTTCGCTAGACTCGACGCTGTTCAGCATGGCTGCCTTTCCAAATTCACAGCTTAACCAACAAATGAAAAAGAAAACTTCCACGCGCAACGGCATCATCGCTGGTGGCAACTGGATTATTGACCAGGTAAAAATCATCGACGTTTACCCCCAGCGCGAACAACTCGCCAACATTGGCAGCCAATCGCAAGGCACCGGCGGTTCTCCCTACAACGTGTTGATCGATCTCGTGAAACTCGGCGCAGATTTTCCGCTCTACGGCGCGGGCTTCGTCGGCAAAGACGATTTGGGCCGCTACATTTTGGACAACTGTTTGCAAAACAATATCGACACGAAATATCTTCGCGCCAACTCCAGCGCACCGACTTCCTACACCGATGTCATGACCGAAAAAGAAAATGGTCGCAGAACATTTTTCCATCATCGCGGCGCGAATGCGCTCTGGGAAGGCGACGATTTAAATTTCACCCGCATCAAGGCACAGATTTTTCATTTGGGATATTTGTTGTTGCTCGATGCAATGGATGCGCCGCATGCAAAATTCGGAACCAAGGCGGCGCGTCTGCTCGCTTCCGCGCAACAAGCCGGAATGAAAACCAGCGTCGATGTCGTCAGCGAAGACAGCGATCGCTTTGCGAAAATTGTGAACCCCGCGTTGAAGTATGTGGATTATTGCATTCTTAACGAAATCGAAGCGGGCAAAACTACCGGGTTCAAAATCCGCCGAGCGGACGGCACGCTCGACACTGTCGCCTTGCGCCACGCAGCGGGAGCGCTTCTGCAACAAGGCGTCCGCGAATTAGTGGTGATTCATTTTCCAGAAGGCGGTTTTGCCAGGACGCGGCGCGGCGATGATGTCTGGCAATCCTCGTTGGATTTGCCCGCGAAATTTATTCGAGGCACTGCTGGCGCAGGCGACGCCTTTTGCGCCGGAGTTTTAATGGGATTGCATGAAGGATGGGATACCTCGCGCTGTTTGCTGACCGGTACCTGCGTTGCGGCGTCATCGCTTTCCGATGCAACCTGCACGGGCGGCGTGAAATCACTTTCCGCTTCCATGTCGCTCGCAAAAAAGTTCGGCGTGCGGAAAGCGATAGAGCGGCAGAATTAATTTTTTAGGGATGCGCTACGACTTCACACTCATCCAAGATCTTTGCAAAGAACTTGGGCTATTGAGTCGCGTTCGTTCAAATCAGTTTCTTGAAGTCCAATTCGATCAGGGTGCGATGTTGTGCTTTCAGAATGCAGAACGCGACAAGGATTGCCTTGTGGGATTTGATGGAACGCCTTGGCATACACACGACGATTTCATCTTCGATGACGGCAAAGGCAACTTCATCGAAATGAATTATTTTGATGTGCTGACCGGCTTGAACGACGGCCACGTCTTGATCTGCGAACGTTGGCAACAAGGCAAGCTCACGGATCGATGGCTAGTTCATTGCGAGTATAACGACGAATTTAATTACCTAGGAAAAGGTGACGAAATCAGGGTTCGTCGTCCAAGAGTGCCGAATTTCAAATAATAAGAAATTAAGCCCGCATTGCTGCGGGCTTTTCATTCGACAATCGAAATTGAAAATTCCCAATCCGAAAAAAAGATATATTCTCAATCAATGGTCACTCGAAAAAAGCCAGGCAAAAGACGTAGCGCAAAAATCTCGGTGGTCATTCCCGTTCTAAATGAATCCAGAACGGTTGCGCAGGTGGTGCGCTTCGCTAAAAAAAGCCCTTTGGTTGGGGAAGTGCTAATTGTTGACGATGGATCGATTGATGGCACACCGGAACTTGCAACGGCTGCGGGAGCGCGTGTCATTACCAGTTCCATGTTGGGCAAAGGAGCTTCGATGGAAGATGCGTTGCAAGCCGCCCGATTTGAAATCCTTCTTTTTCTCGACGGAGATTTGCGCGGATTAAACCGCGATCTCTTTCGGCGAATGGCTGCGCCGCTGCTGAACGATGAAGCGGATTTCGTGAAGGCCAAATTTACTCGCACGGCGGGTCGCGTCACAATTCTAACGGCTCGCCCTCTGTTGCGGACTTATTTTCCTGAACTGGCCGAACTCACTCAACCCCTCGGCGGGATCGTTGCGGCGCGACGGAAATTGTTGCGCCAACTCCGCTTTGAAAATGATTACGGCGTGGATATTGGTCTGCTCATCGACGCGTTGTCCTGTCGTGCCAGGATCTTTGAAGTGGACATCGGCAGCCTGAAACACGACAGCAAACCGTTGGATCAATTGGGAGAAATGGCGACTCAAGTGGCGCGGACTATTCTGGAACGCGCTGCGGAATGGGGCCGGTTGCGGGTCAATTCATTGCGCGCCGCGCGACAGCGGGATCGAATCCATCGCACGGAGTTGCATAACTCTTTGCACATGCTCAAGCAAACCAGCCGCCTCGCTTTGTTGGACATGGATGGAACCTTGTTGAACGGACGGTTCGTTCTTGAACTCGCGACTCGGACAAATTGCACGGATCAATTACTTGGCTTGCTCGATAACTCGAAACTTGATGCCACCCGGCGCACTCGAAAAATTGCGGCGCTCTTTGCTGGAGTTACCGAAAAAATTATTGAGCAAACGGCACGAAACATACCGCTTATGCCGGGCGCAGTGGAAATGGTCGTCGGTTTGCGCAAACTGGGGTACCTCGTCGGAATCGTCACTGACAGTTATCGCATCCCCGCCGAAATCGTGCGTCGCCGTGTTTTCGCAGATTTTGTCATTTCGCACTCGTTGAAATTTCGAGGCGAACGCGCCACTGGAAAAATAACTTTGGCTCCGGCGATGTTGACGCCAAAAATCTGCCGCGAACACAATCTCTGCAAACTCAACGTGTTGCATCATCTCGCACAAGAAGCCGGCGTCACGGCGGATCGCGTTCTCGCAGTGGGTGATAGCGACAATGACCGATGCATGTTGGCCGCCGCCGGGCAATCGGTTGCTTTCAATCCAAAAAGTTCTCTGGTGCGCGAGAGCGCCAAACATGTGGTTGAGGGCGACTTGCGGAAAATCCTGCGCTTGCTCGGCACGACGATTCCACGAGAACCGGAACTTCGCCAACCACCGTATCTCGACGAAGTGGAAAACAATTAACCCGCGTTTCTCGCCGGAAAAATGCGTTCGCACAGGCGACCCGCCTGTTCCAGTGATGACTCGCCGCTCGGAACGGGATCTGACAATTTGTTGCTTTTGGAAATGAGAAAGTTCTCCCCACTAATGACCGGTTTTGCGTTTTCTCCAAGAGCGATACCAAAAAAATTAAGCCCGCATTGCTGCGGGCTTTTTCATTCGAAAATCGAAATTCGTAAATTGAAAATTTCTCAGGCGCGTTCCATGTATTTTCCGGTGCGCGTGTCGATTTTAATCTTCTCACCGGTCTTGATAAACAAAGGCGCTTGAACCGTGATTCCGGTTTCCATCGTGACCGCTTTTTGCACGTTGTTAGCGGAGTCGCCACGCACACCATCAGGCGCGTCCGTCACCGTCAAAATCACGCTCGATGGCAATTCAATTTGCACTGGTTTGTCTTGAACCAACGTGACCGTCACCGTCGCGTTTTCGATCAAAAATTTGCAGGCATCGCCGACCACATCGGCCATGATCGTCATCGTTTCGTAAGTGTCGGGGTTGGAAAAAACGTAATCTTCGCCGTCCTTGTAGCTGTATTCCATCTTGCAGGTCATCATTGGAATGACTTCGATTTTTTCCGTGGAACCAAAACGAACGTCGGAAGATTTCCCTGTGCGAATGCTGCGGATGGTCGCTTGCACGAACGCGCGGAGATTGCCCGGCGTGCGATGTTGCGTGTCCAAAACAACCGCAATATCTCCGTTGTAATTGATCGCCATCCCTTTTCTAAGATCGTTTGCTGATGCCATAAATTTTTGAACTTTTGCGCTGTGGATTTTCCGGCAGCGGAGCGTGGAAGATAGCCAAGTAAAAGGTGTTGGCAAGTTGCAAAAACGTTGTGGCGGCGGGTATCTTGCCTGCCGGAGAGCCGGGCATCTTGCCCCGCGGACCGGTCGCCGAATCGACCAGAGCATTGAAAAATCCTTGTATCCCTTTCTCCAATTCCCCATTCCCGGCGGCGGGACGCGCGCCCTCTACGTTAGGCGAGACGCCCGGCGCTACAAGGTTGAACATAATCGCCTGAAAAAAATTCTGACCAACCAGACAAACGACTCAATGAGGAGGGTTTGATTTCGCCAATCCGAGCGCCTTGTTCCGTTTGCCGCCTGGCAAACATTTCGTAACCGCCTGCTGCGATTGCAAACACGCGGATTGGCAAAAGTTGTTCCAAGTCGCGGCAATGGGCGTAAAGCGGATTCTCTCGTAACGCACGATCCAACCTCTCTGCCAAATCACTGCTCGGCGCGCCTTCAAAATAAAGGGTGTAGCGCCAACCACTCGCGTCTTCGTCGGGCGCGAGCAAAACGAAGCGCGGTGTCGCACCGCAAATCGCCAGAGTTTCCTGAATAGATTTCGCGACGAATGTTTCGGAAAGTTTTTCGCCGAACAAATCGGAAACGTTTCCGTTTCTGCCAAGAAAACGGAGAGACGGTGTCGCCCCAATGAATCCATTTACTTGAACACGATCGCGCAGGCGATAGCGCCAGAGTCCGCCCGCTGTCGTGACGACGACTTCATAAGTTTCGTCTTCGCGCAATTCGTGCACGAGACGAATCCGGTCTTGTTCATCAATGAATTCAAAAAAGTGCGAACGAACAGCGACCGGATGCAAGCCAGCGAATGGAATGGTCACGAACGCTTCCGTGGCGAGTAATCCTTTGGGTTGCACAAATACAGTTGGAAAACGCGCGCGTAAATCAGCCATCGCAATCTCAGCCGCGCCATCGCCCCAGCAACTTATCACGCGCAAATGCGGCCAAAGGGTTTCGGGCTGATGTGGATTGGCTCGCTCTAATTCGCGCGCGCGCCGTTTTTGTGTTTCGCAAATTCCAGTGAGAAGTTTTTCCCAATGACCCGGCAAGGCATCGAGTAACAGCGCAAGAAAGGAAGGATGCCAAACTGAAATCAGACGGAGGTTTCGTTCGCGCAGTAAGCACAACAAGGTTTGGTAACGGAAATTTTCCGTATCGGTGGCGCGATTTAATTTACTGGGCGCAACCATCGCCTTGCGAACCAGCCAGTTTTGCAGGCCACCGAGATAGCTGGCGTCATCGGCAAAACCAATCGGGACAGTCGAATTCTCCGTCGCGGAAATTTGAGGGGGCGGCGTAATGGACCAATAAGCCGGGCCAAACAGAATTCCGGAATGTTGTCGCGCAAGATCTGCAATCCACGGAGCGATGGCGCAATTGAACTCGCGTTGCAAACCGGCGGTGAACGGAATTAATTTCCGCGCGCCCGTCGAGCCGCTCGTCGGAATCAAATGTGTCACCGGGTCATTCGTCAGGACACTCGTTTCTCCACCGCGAATTCGCTCAATCCATGGTTCGAGGTGGTCGTTGTCCGCGAGTGGAGCGCGCTGGGAAAATTCCTCATAGTTGCGAATGCCGCCGAAGCCGTGAGCGCGGGCGTAGGCGCAATCGGAATTTTGCGCGAGTAATTTTTGCAAAATTTGCTGCTGCGCAAGGTCGGGTTTATGCAACGCGCGTTGAAATTTGACGAGCGCGGGCAGACTGCTGCCAATCCAAAGTGAATTAGCGAGAGTTGCAGAAAAATTCATGCGAGCGTGAACCGACCATTCGCCGCCCGGCAGCGGTGAGATTTTCGTCCGCAAGTTCGGTGAGGCAAACGAGTTCGTCACCGTGCGCGTGATCGGGATTGCGCGAGAGGAAAAAACTTATGTGCGGATCATTTTCCCGTCCGGCGGAAATTTCTTTCAGGGCGTCGCGCAGTCGTTGCGGGTGAGTGAAGCGTACAATTCCAGAAGCCGCGTCGAACTGCGCGCCAAAACGTTCCCGCGCAAGTTGGTCGAGCAAACGTTTGTGTTCGGGAGGTGTTGGCGTGTTGCAGCGAGGAAAAAACTCGCGCCAGAACACGGATAAAAAACGATACGTGCGAAAGCCCGACGTGAGCAGCAACCAGAAACTTTTTCCCGGCGGCAATGTTGCGCGCAATGCGTCCACGCCAGCCACCCACGCGCGCGGCAACGCGGTTGTCCCCCAGGCTTCCGGAGTGACGATGGTGTCGCCGGAGTAAATCACATTCACCGGCGCGTTCTCGAAAGTCGTCGAGTAGGCCAGCAGCGTGGAAAAACCAACGAGCGTTTTGCCGCGCCGCAGCAACAGCGTGAGATTTTTTCCCGCGAGATCGCGCGCAAATTGTTCGCGCGTCACACCGTCGAAATGATGAGCGAGCAGTTGAAACATTTCTTCTTTTTGCGCCGCCGTGATTTTCGTGCGCGGCACGAGTTCAAATTGAACTGTCATTATTGGATTCACAGCAACGCCACCTCCGGGGCGAGAGGACGCGCGTCCAGTTCAGCCGCCGCTCCGCCAAATTCCGGCCAGCGCACGACGTAAATCCGGCTGCGATATTCGCGGCCACGAAATTGTTTTTGCACTGTCGCCACGCGCGGATCGCTGGCCGCGAATCCGAGCGTGAGGAATTTTATTTTCCTCTCTGACGCCATGCCGCGCAGTTTGGCGATCAAGGTGATTAACGAATTCGATTCCTCAGACACAACGGCAAGGTGCGAAACGAACGCGTTTGCAAGCGTCTCGCCAACAGCGGGCAGTCGCGGGCGGCGAGTGATGCGCGCGAAAAGATTTAACGTCGGTCGTGCCATCGCCAGCCACGGCGCGTAATTACGGATAACCGTTTGCTTGAACTGGCGCTGATCCCACAGCGACGCGCACGACACGATGCGCACGCCTTCACTCACGATGCAAAAATCCTCCCGTCTCAAACCGAGCGATTGCAGCGAAGTCAATCCCTCCGAAGTCCAATCAGGACCAAATTGATAACGATTATTCGTAGCAGCCGACTTGAGGAGGCTCTGATCAAATTCTGCGTTTCGCGTTCCCCGTTCCGAGTTTTTGAAATGAGCCGACTCACGTCGGCTGCTACGAGCGGAGAGGAGGATCGTGACAAATTCGTCGATGAATTCGTAGCAAGGCATTCCGGGCAAGCTGCGTTCAAAAAACTTTTGCGCGCGAATGTTTTCAGCGGCGATGCTGGTGAAATAAAATTCAGCGGGATTTTCGGACTGGAGTTCGCGGAAAAATTCATAGCCGCGCCGCAGGATGTCGAAACGTCCCGCTTGCCGGGCATCAAGACGCAAACCACCGAGATAGCCAACACGTCGCGACTCACCGTTCACGAACCGCTGGCGAATCGCGCAATTCCCCACGCAAACCACACGTCCGTTTTCGCGCGCAATGATGGTTTGTTTTGTTTCGCCCGGCAAATTGGCGTCGGTGAAATAATCCGGTTCGCGTTCGAGTGAAATTGAGATTTTGCCGGGCATTGGATTTTCGCGGAGCAGACGACGAATTTCCGCGTCGTCACGTTGCGTCGCCAATTCAAAACGGACGGGCGAGCGAGAGCTTGTAGCGTCAGGCGTCTCGCCTGACGTAGAGGGCGGCATCTTGCCGCCCGGATCGTCGCTCGATATTTTTTTGCGCTTGAAATTATCGACTTTCTTTCCGCCGGGCAGGATGCCCGGCTCTACGGCAGGCGGGACGCCTGTCGCTACCCTGTTCTCGCTCGCACTCATACTTTTACTCCGCCAGCAATAATTGTCCCTGCCATGATTCGTCTCCGAGCGGGTAGTGATCGCGCAAGCTCACGTCGTTGCGATGCAACGCGTTGATCAGATAAAAATTGCGCCACATGAAACCGTCGCTGCGATTCACGCGGTCGAGTCCGCGTTTCAAAATGCTCGGCCACGAATAAAATTCGCGCCGCGCCTCCAGACAATTGCGCTGGAGCAATTCCGGTGTCATGCCTCGTGGTTGAAATGGAATCCGGTTGTAACTGTAACGCTCGTCGAGCCACCAGTTTTCGTAGAGCAAGCGACCTTCAGCTTTCAGTCGGGCATAGAGCGGCGTGCCGGGAAATGGCGTGAGATGATTGAACGCCGCGATATAAAGTGCGTGTTCTTTTGCAAACTCAACCGTGTCACCAAAACTTTCTGGCGTGTCGCGGTCGTAACCAAAAATGAACGTGCCATAAACGCGAATGCGATGGCGGCGCAGATTGGCCAGCGCCTTCTCGAAACCGCCACGCATGGTGTTGAACGCTTTGTTCATGTCCTTGAGGTTCGCCGGATTCAAACTCTCGAATCCGATGAGCACGCCCTGGCAACCGCTGCGCACGAGCAGTTCGAGAAATTCTTCGTCGTGCGCGGCGTTGATGCTCGCCTGGCTGACCCATCGAATTTTCAGCGGAATTAACGCGCGAAAAAATTCTTTCGCCTGATCCATGTTCGAAGTGATGTTGTCGTCCACGAAGAAGAAAAGTTTTCGCTCGTGTTTCACCTGTTCTATTTCCTCGATAATTTTATCGATTGGCCGCCGCGTTTGTGTGGAATTAAAAACCGTTTGCACGGCGCAAAAATCGCATTTGAAATGGCAACCGCGCCCCGCTTCGACCAAACCGATGGGCAAATATTTTTTGCCACGAAAAATGGAGCGGTCAGGTTTTAGGTTCGCGAGCGAAGGACGTTCCGATTGGCGATAAAATTTTTCCAGTTTGCCATGGCGCGCATCGTCAATCACGCGCGGCCAGAGCAATTCCGCTTCGCCGCACACAACGGATTCGGCATATTTTGCGACTTCATCGGGACAAAGCGTGGCGTGAAATCCGCCCATCACGACCGGCACGCGGCGTCTCCGAAATTCCGTCGCGATTTGATACGCGCGCTTGGCGGTGTAAGTCTCGACGCTGATGGCAACCAGGTCAGTCGCTTCATCGAACGGAATTGTTTCCATGCGATCATCGTAGAACCGAACTTCGACATCGCGCGGCGTCAGACCGGCCAGTGTGGCAGCGGGCAACGCTTCCATTTGCCAGGTGCGGATATATTTTTCTCCCGGTTTTCGCCCGATGCAGGGATGAATGATGGTCAGGCGCATGATGTAGCGTCAGGCGTCTCGCCTGACGTAGAGGGCGGCATCCTGCCGCCCGGATCCCCGCTCGATATTTTTTACGCGGTTGAAACTGCCGGCGCTCTTTCCGCCGGGCAGGATGCCCGGCTCTACGGCAGGCGAGACGCCTGCCGCTACTTCCGCTCTGCGCGTTTTGAGTTCCGCGCTTTTAAAATGAGCCTCCTCACGTCGGCTGCTACGAGAATTGTTTCCGATCATCCAATCGCAATTGTAAAAGCGGCTAAGATTGTGCGCGTAGAAACGGTAGCCGAGATTCGTGCCAAGTTTCACCGGCCACGGCGCGGGTGAATGCGCAATGCGCCGCACAATCGAACGAAAACTATACGCGTGTTTCCACGCTGATTCCGTGCCGTGAAGAAGTTCTTCGACGCTCATTTTCGCCGGTTGAAAAACAACATGCTGCGCGTCGTAGAGTTCCCAATTTTTTGTGAGGATTCGTCCTTCCGCTTCCAGCCTTTTGTAGAGCGGTGTATTTGGAAACGGCGTGACCACTGCGAAGCGGGGCAGATCAATTCGCGCCTGCACCGCGAATTCCGCTGTCTTGAGAAAAATATCCGGCTCGTCATTGTCCAAGCCAAAAACGAAACAACCCTGAAGCGCGATCCCATGTTCGTGCAAGCGTTCGACCACTTGAATATATTTTTCTGGCGAATTAAAACCTTTGTGACTCTGCCGCAAATTCTCCGGTGAAATGGATTCCAGCCCCATCAACAATCCACGACAGCCACTGCGTCCAGCGAGTTCGAGCAACTCGAAATCGTGGGCGAGTAAAACGGTGGCGAGACCATACCACTGGAGGCGCAGCGGAATCAGCGCAGCAAAAAGGCGCAACGCATAACTACGGTCGGCGATGATGTTGAGATCGATGAAAATAAGTTTGCGCGCGCCGTGTTGGTGAATGTCGGCAACCACTTGTTCCACCGGTTTTTGATACGGCTTGCGCCCCCATGCCGTCGGCACGACACAGAAATCGCAACTGTGAACGCAACCGCGTGTCGCCTCAAAAACATTATTGGTGAGATAACGATGGCTCGGAAGCAGATCGCGGCGCGCGAACGGGCGATCCGCCAGATTCAATTCCGGCGCTTGATCGTAGCGCGATTGCAATTGGCCGTTGGCAAAATCGCGCAACAATTGCGGCCACGAATCCTCGGCGTAACCCACGACAATCGCATCAGCGTGCGGCGCGGCGTCATCGGGAATGAGCGTGACGTGCGGGCCGCCGATGATGACCGTGATACCGCGTCGCCGGAAATGATCGGCCAATTCATAAGCGCGCATCGCCGTGCCGGTGATCGCCGTCAGCCCGACAAGGTCGGCGTCCAAATCCAAGGGAACATCCGCGATGCCTTCATCGAATAACTGCAATTCAACTGGAAGTTCTCGTGGAACCAATGCAGCGAGCGTCGTGAGAGTGAGCGGTTGATAGCGGAGAGATTTTTTCCAAATGCCGCCGCGATGCCGATAGAGCGGGCCTTTGGGCGAGACGAGCGCGATTTTGATTTTGCGTTGCGACATCAGCAGCCTTTGTTCGCCCAAGCTTTATGCTGGACAGAAGGGCGCTTCAAGGGAATAGCGCGGAGAACGGCGTTGATAATTTCAATGGCTACTAAAAAATTTTCGATGCGTCCTCAACTTCAAAATGACGAGCGCCAATAAATATCCGGTGATTGCATCAAGCAAATGATGTTGGTGAGTGAACACCGTTGCAACGGCGATTAAAATTCCCCAGCCGCGCAAAAACAATTTACCAGTGAAATTTGCGTGAGCAGCGAAAAGTTCAATGCAGACGATGCTCAACGCCACATGCAGAGACGGTAGGAGGTTGTAGTTGAGATTTATTTTATCGGCGAAACGAAACAGATCCTTCCACACGCCCAATTCTGAATCCGTGGCTGGCGCATAGGCGAGTTTCGCTGGAATGAGCAGGAAACAAATTCCGGAAAATAAAATGGTCGTCGCTTGGGTGAGCGCGAGAGTTGTGATTTCCCGCCGCGTTCGCAAAATAAACGGCGCGGCGAGAAAAAGAAAATAGATTGACATGTAGATGACCGTGAAAAACGGAATCAGCGGAATGAGAAGTTCAGCATCCAGATGAACGCGCAGCCAATTCGTTCGTTGCGCTGTGAACCAATCCGCGCCAGCGAAGACCAAACAAAACCAAATGGTGATCAGCAAAGTAAAAAACCATGCGACTCGAAGATGCGGCCAACCCGGCCATGCGACAAATGGCCTTGGTTCAGGTTGGTTCATGGCGTGGCGTCATGAGGCGAACGTTTTGGTTCAGTTTCCATGACGCGCAGCTTGTCAGAAAGCTTTTTGAGGAATCCGGTTCTCTCCTCGTTCACATAGCGTTCAATTGAATGGTGGAAGGATCCCAGCAGTCGAGCAGCACGCGGTTCATTGGTGGCGATAGTTTGAAGTGTGGCGGCCGAGTTCCGCAAATGGATTAACGCCGTAAGCTTCTCCTCATTGAGCCAGCGTCGGGTTTCCGGGTGCTGCACGGTGAGCTTGCCACTGGTGGCTTCGACACGCCTCACCACATCGTCCGGCACATTCACCAGTCCTTTGTGCAGGTCTTCGCCCAAGTCACGAACAACTGAGCACCAGCCCAATGCGGCCACAAGGTCGGGCACTGTCTCCGCTCGCGCCTGCATTTGCGAGGCGATCAGGAGAAGGTTAACGGAATGATGGAACGTAGCGCGGAGGTGCTCGGTGAGCTCGGTCCGTGTTAGCAAGGCTTGCGTTGCGACCCGTTGCGCATCCCGGCGCATGGCTTTGAGCAGCACCAGCACATCGTGCCTCGGGTCGTCATCAGGGAGTAAATGCAGTGATCTCAAGGAAACATCGAGAGCGGCTGCGAGCCTTGAGAGTGAGGTGTCGCCGCGGAACTGGCCACTCTCCCATTCGGCGATGGTTTGCGCCGCGATCACATCGGGAGCGGTGCTGGTCACACGGTCTCCATCCATGATGTCATCGTAGAGTTGAAGAAAGCAGAATCCGTAACGTGCCGCGCGCGCGTTGTTCCAGTGCCACAGAGAATGCCAGTAAAGCATCAGGAAGATGAGGAAGTAGCGGTGATGCCGCCGCGAGAAGCGCAGGCACTCCTTCACGCAGAGCCACTCGACACCACCTCGCGACACGCCTGGACTCAAGTTTTGCCCTTCGGCAGCGGTCTGGGGCCGCGCCACATGCTGAGCCAGATTTTAAAGAACGAGGGTCGCTGTTCGGTGAAGTCCACATGCTCAGACAGATGCAACCAGGAGACTTCGGGATTCTGGTGATGCGCTTTGTGGTGGTGGTAATTAAGGAACAACCATTGCACGAGTTTGCTCACGCGCAGGTTCCACGCACCTTCGCGCACATCGAGCTTAGACCATGCGTGGTCGGCGTATTGGAGCGAACTCCAGTTCACGGCGAAGGCCGCGTAGCATAACAGCCAGCCCTGCCACGTCGCCTGGGTCAGCCATATCAAGGCCGCTTGCAAGAGCAGCGTGAAGAGAATCTCGATCCGGATTTTGCGGGCGGGCGCGTTATCAAAACCCTCCAACATCGCATCCGCCGCAGTCTGCTGTGCCACGCGGGAATCTTCAGAGCGGAGACATTTCATGCGGAAGGCGCCCGGCCACAGCAGATAAACCACCATCCCCAGCGGGGAAGCCATCCAGTAGAGACCGGTGAGAATGGCGTACCACTGGGCATACTTCAGGACGCGATTGTCCGTGGGCCGTAGATAGTCGAACTGTTCCACTTCCGTGCGGTTGTTGCGGTGATGACGCAGGTGAAAAATGCGCTGGAACGTCAATGCGGTGGGGAAGAACGCAGCCGCACAGCGACCGGCCCATTCATTGACGAGGCGGTTCTTATGGAAGATACCATGCACGGATTCATGCAGCAGGGAGAAGATCGTGTTGTTTACAAACGAGAAACCCAGCATGGCCAGCGCCACTTGCCACCACGTTGAGGCGTGGGATGCCACATGGATCAGCCACCCGGCGACTCCTGACGTGCCCACGAGCATGCACACGTTGAGCGTGCCAGGGATGGCAGAAGTTCGCAGCGCGGTGGGGTTCATGGCAGGCTACCGCTTCGCGGTCTTTCGGCCAATTATTACGCCCAACAGCAGCCCGACCACACCGGCGATGGCGGCACCCTTTTTGATCCAGCCGATGGCGGCATCCAGTACTGGGTTGTCGAAGATCGAAGGGCCGAACTGGAACGCGACCACAGTCCAGCGCCCATCCAACTTCACCATCGTGGCGGTCCACCGTGTATGGACCTTAAACTCTTTGCCGTCGGTGAATACGTAGGTTCCCAGCGATGTTCCACGATTGATCGCCACATCAGGCTTGAGCAGGTTGCTGAGTTCGTCGGCTTCGAAGTCATGGTGGAGCCGTTTGACATAGTGCCCCTCGTCGATCATGTGGTGTTTGAAGTATTCCATAATCCCGTTTTTTCCGCGGACGCTTTGCCCATTCATGGCCGTGAGAATGACGTCCGGATGAACCAGTTCGAGAAGCGGAGCCATGTCCTCCGCTTTGCCTGATTCACCCACCTTGTTGAAGGCAGCCTGAATGGCGATGCGAAACGCGATCAACTCATCATGGATCGCGCGCTCCTCTGGCGCGAGGGCCGCGAGAGCGTCCTTTCCCTTTGCGACGGTGAGCGCGGGCGTTTGGGCGAGCGAATGACCAACGGTCAAACTGGTGGCTAGGAGCAAGTAGAGTGCGTATTTCATATGCGTTTTACGGTTGGTTCGGTTGGCTGGATGGGGCTTCGTGGAATTCATCGAATATCTTCCGTTCTGTAAAGCGTAAAAATGTGTTGAGGCAAGGATCCTCCTCCGGCGTCACACTCGGAGCAAACCGCATCCGCTCCAGAATGATAATATCTTTCCGCAAAAACGCATGGAATAGCCACCCGGCAACTTGTACCCGCAACCATGACAGCAACGGGATCCGCCCGCGCAACACTGCATAGACGGGTTTCACGAGCGTACCATCCGTTACGGGGATGAAACTCAGCCAGAGGAACGTCTCCCGGTATCGAGTCCGTGTTCTCACTGTAAGCACCGAACCGTGCCAGCAGATGGTGACATCAATCCGGTTGCCTGAGAGCAGGCGCATCATCCGGTCCGGGAGCGAGCTGCCGGTTACTTTGGAGACGTATCGGAAGACGATATGCTGTCCGTGATCGGTGATGTTCGGGGTGCCATATAGGGCGCGCTCGTGGACTTTTTGAAAATGGTTGAGGTCAAATGCATTCGCCACCACCGCCTGCCAGGGGCAACGCACCAGCACGGGTCGCCCATGCTTGAAGTGCAGCATCTCCTCGCCTACGCCGTCAAATATCGGAAAGGGAGTTGGCTCGCGGGGATCGCAAGCGCGAACCCACACTCCGCCATAAGCTTCGCGTGTCGGCAGGGCGGGCAGACAAAGCGGATGATCGGGAGCATGGGTGGGCGACGAGGCTTCAAACCGCTTGTGGTGCAGCGGACATTGCAGCGCATTTCCTTTCACCGTGCCATGCTGCAAGTGCGCGCCCATGTGCGGGCAATGCGCTGGCACAGTTCGCGGAGTTCCATCCTCGCCCCGGAAGATAACCAGAGGCTGATCCTGCAGATCGAAGCCGATGACACCACATGGCTTGAGCTCATGTGATCGGGCGGCGAGAAACCAACCTTCCAGCGGCAGCGGTTTGTGCCACTCCAGTTTCACAGGGCAATCGGTTAGGCCAAGTCGTAACATTTCAGAAATTGAGGCGGCCAATTTTTCGGGAAACGGCTCACCAGACATGGTTCGACTTCATTAAACTCAAAACGCCCGGCAAATCCATAAAAATCGGGTATCGCGCCGTTCGGCAAAGGGAAAACTCCCCCACTTTTAATTGCATCCCATAGTCATCCCGATGCATTCCCAAGCATTGCTTTCCAAAAAATAATTGTTATCAAACAAACCATGCGCTCCCAAATTTCCCGGCGAAACTTTTTTAAAACTTCGGCCCTAGCTTCTGCGGCTTTGGCGGGAATCGGTTTGCTGGAAAATTTTTCTCGCGCAATCGAGCCTTTCCATCGTTCCGGCAGGCCGCGATTTCCACTCAGCATTGCCGCTTATTCATTTCGCGATTTTTTCAAGACCAAAGATGCCGCGAAACAAATAGACTTATTCAAGTTCATCAATTTTTGCGCGGAGCAGGGTTGTCAGGGCACGGAATTGACGAGCTATTATTTTCCGACGCCCGTCACAACTGATTATTTGCTTAAAATAAAACGGCATTGTTTTCTGCGCGGAATTGAAATCAGCGGAACGGCTGCCGGAAATAATTTCGCGCTGCCTAAAGGCGAGGAACTCATCGAACAAATCAATGGTGTAAAAAAATGGATTGATCACGCTGCCATCATGGGTGCGCCGCACATTCGCGTTTTCGCGGGAAAAGCTGCGGATGGTTTGAGCGATGCGGAAGCGCGCAAAATGTGCATCGGTTCGTTGGAGGAAGTTTGCGATTACGCCGGCACAAAAGGGATTTTCCTTGGGCTGGAAAACCACGGCGGAATCGTCGCTGAAGCCGTCGGTATTTTGGAAATTATTAAAGCGGTCAAAAGTCCGTGGCTCGGAATAAATTTGGACACGGGAAATTTTCACACCGCCGATCCTTACGCTGATTTAATCAAGATTGCGCCGTATGCGGTCAACGTGCAGATGAAAGCCGCCATGCGCACGGAAGATGAAAAAGTCCCAAAACCGGCGGATCTCAAACGCCTTTTTCAAATTTTGCGCGACGCCAATTATCAAGGTTACGTCGCGTTGGAGTTCGAGAAAAAAGGGGATCCGTGGGTTGAAGTTCCAATTCTCCTCAAGCAGATGAAAGAATTGGCGGCATAAATGGAACCGCTCAATCTTTTTGAATTTGAACAATTGGCGAAAGAGAAACTTCCGCGAATCGCATACGATTATTTTTCAAGTGGAGCGTGGGACGAAATCACGCTGAAACGAACTCGCGAAGCCTACAACGAAATCCTGATTCATTATCGCGTGCTCGTGGATGTGAGCCGACGAAATCTTTCGACGACACTTTTTGGAGAATCGCTCGCGATGCCCTTGCTCCTTGCGCCGACCGCGTTTCACAAACTTGCTCATCCCGACGGAGAATTGGCAGCAGTTCGCGCGGCAGGTTCGGCTGGGATTCCCATGGTTCTCAGCAGCCTTTCCACGACAACTGTCGAAGATGTTATGGCGGCGGCGAGCGGCTCAGTTTGGTTTCAACTTTACATCAACAAAGATCGTGGCTTCACGCGTAACCTTGTTGCACGCGTTGAGAAAGCCGGTTGCAAAGCACTCATGCTGACTGTGGATACGCCTGAATGGGGCCGTCGCGAACGCGATGTGAGAAATGGTTTTCATCTGCCGCCCGGCTTGAGCGCAATCAATTTAATTCCGTCAAACGAATGTGCCGAAGTCATCGGTCAATCCGGCGCGGGCATGGGGCAAGCGTTCACCTGGATGCTCGATGCATCGGTGACCTGGAAAGATGTGGACTGGCTGTGTGCGCTCACAAAACTTCCGGTAATTCTCAAAGGAATTTGTCGGCCCGACGATGCGAAACGTTCGTTGCAACATGGCGTCGCGGGAATTGTTGTTTCTAATCACGGCGCACGGCAAATGGACACCGCACCCGCCACCATCGAAGTACTTCCGCGCATTGCCGAAGTCATCGAGGGAAAAATTCCGGTGCTACTCGACGGCGGAATCCGACGCGGCCTCGATATATTAAAAGCTCTGGCGCTCGGCGCAACCGCAGTGCAAATCGGGCGACCGGTTTTATGGGGATTGGCGAGTGGCGGCGAACAAGGCGTCCTCAAAGTTTTGGAAATGCTTCGCCAGGAATTGGATCTGGCAATGGCACTGACCGGTTGTCCTGACTTGAAATCGATCACGCGCGATTTGGTTTCGCTGGAATAATCAGTCCAACACGAATTCAACAGTGCATTTTTCCCGCCGAAGTTTTCGCCAACGCTTTGCGGCGTCGGGAAACAATTCATAATATTCTTCGCAAAGTTTGAACGCGGTCATTGGAGAAATCGGACGGTGCGGGTCCCTCATTACGCTCCAATCGGGCAGTTTCAAGTCTTCAAGAGCGTTCGAGTTTTTCATAAAGTTCCTTCGTGCCGTGCTTCAAAATAATCTCACGCCATCGGTTCTCGCTCCAGTTCAAACTATTGGCTTTGCCTAAACCAATCAAATCGTCCACATCTTTTTCAACCCTTCCGCTGTGACCAAACTTTATCGCGTGGCATTTCAATGCCACCAGGTGGGCCAGCGAAACTGTCCGCAGAATCTTTTCCCCATCCTGAACCGCGATGCTCTCGGCTGACATTTTTTCAAACGTAGTTGCATTGACTAGCATCAAATCGACTGGTATCGCGTCGAGTGTAATACTTTCAAACTGCAAGAAGGTCGGCCCTTCCGAAATTTTTTTCTGCCCAAGTTGTTTCAAGAGGTCAATCCATTTTTCCTGATCCGTCTGTAGAATCATTAAATCCAAATCAAAGGTGCTGCGCTGGAAACCATGGGAAATAACAGCTTGTCCCCCGATCAAAAGAAATGGCAATCCGCGACTTGCGGCTAATTGTGAAATGTCGAGAAGCAGACTCACAACTTAAATCGGTTTGTGATGCAACTGCGCGTGGGCTGCGGCGATGAATCCTTTGAAAAATGGATGCGGTTGGTCGGGCTTGCTCAAAAACTCGGGATGGAATTGCGACGCGATGAAAAAGGGATGATCATTTAACTCGATGACTTCGGCGAGTTTTCCGTCCGGCGTATTTCCGCTGATGATAAAGCCGGCTTTTTCAAATTGGTCACGGTAAGCGTTGTTGAATTCGTAGCGATGCCGATGACGTTCGTGAACGCAAAATGCGCCGTAAAGTTGGCTCGCTTTTGAACCGACGGTGAGCTGGCACGCCTGCGAGCCGAGACGCATCGTGCCGCCTTTCGCAGAAACTTTTTTCTGTTCCTCCTGCAATGCGATCACCGGATGCGGTGTCTTCAAATTAAATTCCGTCGAATGAGCGTTTCCCAGTTTCAAAACATTTCGCGCAAATTCAATCGTCGCGATTTGCATTCCAAGACAAAGGCCGAGATACGGAATTTTTTTCTCGCGTGCATATTGCGCGG
This sequence comes from Verrucomicrobiota bacterium, assembly GCA_039925885.1. Lineage (GTDB taxonomy): Bacteria > Verrucomicrobiota > Verrucomicrobiia > Limisphaerales > CANJXF01 > CANJXF01. The sequence goes on along the minus strand of JBDSYB010000023.1, from coordinate 8,595 downwards.
CCAGAATTTTCCCTTCGATGCCGCGTTCGCCAAATCCGCCCGGAACTAAAATTCCGCCTAGCCCGTGTAAAATTTTCTCCGCGCCCGCCTGCTCGATTTCTTCCGCATCCACTTTTACGATTTCCACTCCGCAATCGTGGGCAATTCCTCCGTGAATCACCGCTTCGTAAACCGATTTGTAAGCGTCGTTTAACTCGATGTATTTGCCAACCACGCCGATGCGGACGCGATGCTGGGGCGCGATCAATTTGCGAATAATTTCCTGCCAATGCGCCATGTTCGCGGGAGGCGTATCGAGGTGAAGATGTTTGCAAACAAGGTCGTCCATTCGCTCGCGTTGCAACATCAACGGCAATTCGTAAATGCTATGATCAACGTCTTTTTCCTCGATGACGGCTTCGTAAGGAACGTTGCAAAACAGAGAAATTTTTTGGCGCAATTCTGTGTCGAGAGATTTCTCGCAGCGGCAAACGAGCATGTGCGGGGTGATGCCGATCTCGCGCAATTTTGCAACCGATTGTTGCGTCGGTTTGGTTTTTAATTCGCCCGCCGCTTTGATGAATGGAACGTAGGTAACGTGGACAAACATCGCGTTGTCGAAGCCGACTTCGAGTGCAAACTCGCGAATCGCTTCGAGAAACGGCAAGCCTTCGATGTCGCCGGTGGTCCCGCCAATTTCGGTGATGACAACATCTGCCTTTGAATTTTCCGCGAGTTGATGAATGCGATTTTTAATTTCGTCGGTGACGTGGGGAATGACTTGCACCGTTTTGCCGAGATAATCGCCGCGCCGTTCCTTGTCCAAAACTTTTTGGTAAACCTGGCCGCTGGTCAGATTGTTGAGCCGTGAAAGATTGCATTTGGTGAAGCGTTCGTAATGGCCGAGGTCGAGGTCGGTTTCCGCGCCATCGTCCAGCACATAAACTTCGCCGTGTTGATACGGACTCATCGTGCCGGGATCGACATTGAGATACGGATCAAATTTTTGGATGGTAACTTTGAGTCCGCGATTTTCGAGCAACGTGCCGAGCGCGGCGGCGAGCAAGCCTTTGCCGAGCGAACTGACCACACCGCCTGTTACAAAAATATATTTCACTGTTTGTAAATTGGTGAATCGTTGAATCGTTGAATCGTTGAATCGGACAATGCGGCATCGAATTCATCTTCCGTTACGCCGTAGGCTGGAGAGGTTTCATGTAGCGCGAGTGACGCTCCTGCTTTTCGTTCGCGCAGATAGCGCATGTAACCATTGAGCAATTGATAAACGCGCCAGCCTTGCTGTTTAAGAATGGCTGCTTCATCCGATGGTAAATATTTCTCGTCTGTGCAGACGTTGAGATCGTCCAGCAACTCCTCCAGCGAGCCGCGCGAATACAACGTGAATTTAATTTGTTCCAGGTAGTGATAGCGACCGTGACCTTCGGCGATGTTGTTCGTGAGCGAAACGGCAGCGCGTCGAATCTGGCTCGCCAGTTCAAATTTTTCATGGCTGGGAAGTTGCCGGGTCACAGCGTACATCGCTTTCCGAAATTCGCGCGCCATCTGATAGGCTTCCAAATCTTCAAATGTTTTAAATAACTTCGCCGATTGCATAAACGATTCAACGATTCAACGATTCAACGATTATCTTCTCCACCCGCGCCACATCTCCCGGCACATCCACGCCGATGCTGTCGTAATTCACCTTTACCACAGCGATTTGAATTCCGTTTTCCAATGCGCGCAGTTGTTCCAGTTTTTCCGCTTGTTCGAGCGGCGATGGCGCAAACTTCACCAACTTCAACAACGTCTCGCGTCGATAACCGTAAATGCCGAGATGTTTCAAAAATGGAAATGCCGCCAACCCTTCAGCAACCGAACGACTGGCGGCATCGCGCAAAAAGGGAATCGTGCGCCGCGAAAAATATAAAGCGTGCCCCGAAACGTTGACAACGACTTTTACGACGTTCGGATTTTCGTATTCGGCAACTTCCTTGAGCGACGTGGCGGCGGTGGACATTTCGTTTTTCTCAAGCGCATTGGCGACCGAATCAATCACCTTCGGATCAATCAGCGGCTCATCACCTTGAATGTTAATGATCGCATCGCAGGAATTGCGTTCGGCAATTTCCGCAATCCTGTCCGAGCCGCTTGGATGATCCGGCGATGTCATTTCCACGCGGCAAAATTCCTGGACGACTTCAAAAATCCGTGTGTCTTCCGTGGCCACGATGACCTCACTCAACGACTTCGCTTTTTGACACTGCTCAACGACGTGTTGGATGAGCGGCTTGCCCGCGATGAACGCGAGCGGCTTGCCGGGAAATCGCGTGGAAGCATAGCGGGCGGGAATAATGCCAATGTTATTCATGCAATTGCACGCAAGAGATAAACGAGGTTGGCCGCGAACAACACTCCAAAGTGAAGCGTGCCTGGGTAGTGGCTCAATTTGAATTTTACTTCGAGGTTGGGAGTTCCGCCTTCAAGCGGTCCGAGCGGCGTCAACGCGGAACTCCAAATCAAACTGAGCCACGACCCGTGCTTGCCGAAACTCGTTTGCGCCGCTAAGTTTTGCCCATGCCGACGCTCGTTTCCATTTCAGACACTTGCGAAAGAGAACTCTGGACGGCAAAAGATTTTCTCGACTGGCTCCAACCGGGTGTTCACGCGGATTTGATTGATGGCGAAAAATTTATGCACTCCCCTGTAAATCTACGGCACGCAAATCTTCTGAATTTTTTGGACCATCTGCTTCGCTCTTATATCGAGAAAAAAAATCTCGGCGTCCTTTACCGCGAAGTCGTGGCCGTGCGTTTAAGCACGCGCAATGTTTTTTTGCCCGACCTTGCCTATTTTACAAAAGAGCAAGTCGCCCGACTTCAACCCGCCCACGCGCCTTTTGCACCCACGCTCGTCGTCGAAGCTCTTTCGCCTTGGTCTGCCGACCGCGACACCGGCCCGAAATTCGCCGCCTACGAGGAACATGGCGTGCAGGAATACTGGATTCTGGATCCCGAACATCTGGCGCACCGCTTCTATCGGCGCGAAGGGGAATTGCTCGTCGAGTTTGCGGTCAAAGAAGAAATCATTCGCGCGCACACTCTTCCTGGTTTCTGGTTTAAACGCGCCTGGCTCAATCCTGAAAAATTGCCCGCCGTCAGTTCATCTCTCGCCGAAATCAACGCCTGAATCGCGCAAAATCCATTCCGCCGCGCTCGCGACTTCATCGCAACAAATCGCCTTCTTAATTTTGTCGGGAAAATTGCGCTCCAAACCCGCTCCATAACCCGTTCGCACGAGAATGCTTTTTTTCACGCCTGCATTCCAGCCGCATTCCAGGTCACTCAGCTTGTCGCCCATCATGTAGCTTTTTGAAAGGTCAATAGCAAATTCATCGCGCGCGTCGAAAAGAAATTGAGGCGATGGCTTGCGTCGGCGACTCGGCGCATCGGCATGTTCGGGCGCGATGTAGATTTTTTCAAACTTCACGTCGTGACGCGCCAGTTGATTCGCCAGATGTGCGTGAACTTTTTCGACATCTTCCAAAGTAAAAAATCCGCGACCAACGCCGGATTGGTTGGTCACGAGAAACAGTATAAAACCGGCGTCCCGCAATTTCTTCAACGCCTCCGTCACGCCGGGATAGATGACGACGTCTTCCGGCTTATGGAGATATTCTTTTTCTTCAATGAGAGTTCCATCGCGGTCAAGAAATACAGCTCGGTTCTTCAATGGGCAAATTGATACGGCAGACAATTGAAATTAAAAACAATAAAGACGGCTTTGCGAGAATCCTTGGAAAAGGTAGAAATAATTTTGGTAAGAATACGCGTGGGCAAATTGAGCCTTCACCATCGTTCGTCAACCGAGGAACTTGTTCTCAAGGAATCCAAACGATATTGGGATTGTTGGTTCTCGCGGCGTTACTTACGAAATCCCAATATTCCGTACTTTTAAAGCGGGCGGCGTGGCCATCCACAAAAGTGAATTGCGCGCCTCGTGTATGCAGATTCGTGTGAACATAAGTCCAACCGCCCACTCCCGGAAGATTTTTCGTGTCGAACAGCCAAACTACGACCGGCGTTTTGCGGATAGAAGATTGTTTTGTTGGCTTATTCGCGGCACCGACGCCGTTGACATACTCATTTAGACAATAATGAAAAAGATTATTCCCATTGCTGACTCGCGGATTAGAGGGACATAGAAAAATCGATTTACTCAAAGACGCGGTGGGATCTTTTCTCCAAGCCATATCGTGATACCGAGGCAAACCAAGCTGCGCCGGAAGTTGTATGTACCAACCTACATTTGTGGCGTTATCGGTAGGATTAGCCGTTCCGTCCCGTGGTAAATAATCGTTGTTTTCGCCAAGATACAACTGCGTCGCTAAACCCCATTGCTTCAAATTATTTAAACATTGCGTGGCTTGCGCTTTCTGTTTTGCCTTCGCCAAAGCCGGAAGTAACAGTGCCGCGAGAATCGCGATGATTGCGATGACCACGAGCAACTCGATTAGCGTGAAGGCGAAGGTTTTTTTCACAGGCTCGATTTAGAATAGCGCATCGGACAAGCGCCGCCAACCTTGATTCAACCATTTACTACGGAAACGTGAATCTAATTTTTCGTATTTCTATGGCCTTGGCCAGATTTGCATCGTGGCCGAAGAAACGCGCGATCTGACAAGCGTGAGATTGATTCGGCAGGCGAGAGACATAAAAAACAAAAAAGGACGGCCCTTTCGAGCCGTCCTCTTGAATTCTAAGTTAAAATTATTGGCGCAAACGGAAAAATTCATTTCCGGTGGGATTACTAACCGTGACGACGTTATTCGACCCAGAAACTGTCGCGCCCCCAACCGGTGACCAAGTAGGAGATGTGAGGGTTGGGGTGCTTTCCAGCGTAAAGCCGACGGAATTCGTGGGCCAAGTGATTTCGACGGACGATCCTGATCTATTTATGGCAAATATAATAGGCACTACTCCCGACAGATCAGAATATTTCGTGAGAAAAAACTGATAGCCCGAGGTAAAAGGCGCCGAGCTATCAAATTGTCCCATCACTCCCTTTACCGATGTAACAAATGAAGGGATTGGTTTGCCAATAACATCAAGGACACGAGTATCGATGCGAAGCTGGCAAATCTGGCCAGCGGAGTTGGTCATATTGTAGTTCCCCCCACTGACAAAGTTACTCACTCCCCCCGCCTGCAAAAAAACGTTGGAAATGACGAGAAGTGAACCCTCGACCGACGCCTCCATCACTGGGATGTTCGTCAGTGTAGAAAAGTTAAACACCGCAGGAACTGGCAAAGCATTACCACTGCTGAGGGTTTCAACGGAATGAGTAAAGTTTGCCGCAACAAGATTTAACTCAAAGAGGCCGTTAAAATGGCCTAACGGCCCCGTCACCTTTACTCGGTCGCCTTGAGAAGGGCGAATCGTGCTACCACCGGAAACAAAGACAGCAATTCCAGCGGTGGAATCCTGCAAATAAAACTGAGCATCGTTTGCCCCTGTCAAATTGATAGGCGTCGTGACTATTCCTTCGGCTGTATAAAGATTTGTGGTATCGTTGGGAGAATAATCCACTGCGTCCATCTTCGTTCGCAAAAAGGCGATGTTTGTTACAATGGGTGTCGGGTTGATTACCGTCAGCAACGCCGATTGACTGGTCGTGGAATTAACAGAATTGGAAACAGAAACCGAGTAGTTACCCGCATCATTCGTTCTCACGGATGAAATACTCAGGATTCCGGTATTAGCACCGGAAACAACTGAACCAGATGCCGTCGTCCCGTCAAAAATATCAGCCCCTTCTTTCTTCCATTGGTAGGAAAAAGGAGCCGTACCTGAGACTGCGACAGAGAATGTAGCAGTTGTGCCGGCGAAATTAGTGCGACTCTGGGGCTGTGTTGTGATATTAACCGGTTGAGCCACGAAGGGTATGTTCGTGAATCCTAAACTAAAATTATCGATTCCGAATGTGCTGCGGCTTTGAGATCCTGTCGATGCATTCAGGGCAGCAACACGAATCCAGACATTCTCGGTTTGATTGTCAAGGGCGTTCCCAAAGGAAAAACTCAAATTGGTTTTTCCGAAAACTCCTAGCACCGTATTGGTTCCGTAATTAGTGTAAGTCCCAAGGGAAAAAAACGCTGAAGGTGTATTTCCCACCGCATAGTCTAACGTCCAAATGATCGTTCGCCCTTGCGGGTTAAGGTTTTGAAAATCCAAAGAGGCCTGAAACATTCCAAAGCCAACTGTATTATCGATACGCAACACAAACGCGGCGCCTGGATCCCCAAAAGAACCTGTCTGCCGGACCCCGGCTGAGCGATTCAGAGCATTTGTTTGAATCGTGGGTGTCTCATTACCAACGAAGGCAGTTCCGTCGTTATTGGTCGTTGAAGCATAATTTGCGAAACTCCCAGTCGTGTTTGACCAATCTTTATGAGTCGATGTGAAGCCAACGAGGGTTCCCAAACCAGCAGCAGTAGCGCCTGTTCGAACCTGCCATCCATTGGGCAGACCCGCCGACAACGTATCAAAGTTTTCGAAATAATTTGTGCCGCTCAGGACAAGAGTTTGAGCGGAAGCCTGGCATAGCGAAAGCGCGGCCACCGCCGATAGTACGGCGAATTTTTGTTTCATTTTCATTGGGTTCATTTGGGGTTTTGTTGTTATCTAAATTAAATTAAGGAAAAAGGAGTCGATAGGGCGGATTCCAAATCACGTCTGGCAACAAAGGTTCATTTCCATCCGGCTGCTGATTCTTAATTCTGGATTGCTTAAAATAGCCTGAATGGCCGTCGACAAAATTTAAAATTCCACCAGCCTTATTGTGACGCGATGGAAAAGCCCTCCAGCGGGCGGCGGGATTGACTGAATAAAAAATGTTACCCGCACTAAAACCTTCAGTGGAATTGAAAACCGCATCCGTCAAAAACACAGTGGAGGTCGGCTTCTTCAGCGAAGTCGTTCTCGGCATCGTAGGATAACCTAAATTAGCCCCGCCTACCCCAGGTGGAGCCGGTCCCGCCCCCGATTTTTTCAAATCGATATTCATAACGTAGCTGAAGAAACCTTGAATTCCGGCCCCGCTTACGGCTTGCAAGTCGCTATCGCTCATGGTTGCAGAAGGACAGCTCCAAATTTTTCCTTGGCCATTGGGAAACGGAACGATTTGCGCGTTTTGCTTTGCATTGCTGGTAGCGTTGGCCGTGAAATTAGATAAAGGTTTTTGTGCAAGGTAGGACGGTACCGAATTAAACCACGCATTCGGATCAGCAGAGGCTCCATTGTTCCCTGGATATTGCCCCATAGCGTCCGTTCCATCGCGCGGAATGCCCTCGCGATTATCCCCCGCATACATCTGCAGTCCTAACCCCCACTGTCGAAGATTCGACAAGCAACTCGTTGTCTTCGCCTTGTCTTTCGCCTTGGCCAACGCGGGCAAAAGCAATCCCGCCAGAATCGCAATTATCGCGATGACCACGAGAAGTTCAATGAGGGTAAAAGCCTTATCGGAATTCACGTTTTGTTGTTTCATACGAATTGAGCTAGGCACAAAGCGGGAGCATTACACCTCAAGCTTTAGCACGATATGAGTTCTTCGTCTCGAATGCAAGATGTTGTTATTAACATTTGTGTGACGTTTGTGGTTTTCTCAAAAAGAATTCATGGGACACTAGATTCAACCCTCCGCTAAACTCTTTTTAGCAGCGACGGTGCCAAACTCGCTCGTTGTAGCAAGCGTGACTCTAGGAATTTCTAAAAAGAATTCCCCGTTCTCCAAGCGTCAGAGCTTTTTCTGATTAGATTTCGACACGATGCGTATTTTTAACCATCGCTGAGAAAAATTTAGGAAAACAAACTGATCAGGTCCAAGAGCCTGTGTGAAAAGTAGCGGCCGGCATCTGTGCCTGCCGTGGAGGGCGGCATCTTGCTGATCTGAAAAACGCCTGAACATTCGGGACCCTCTGATTTTACCGGGATGTTTGCGGTGGCGACGCTATTTCCGCTGGGCTGGAAGCCCCGCTCTACTTCAGCCAGGATGGCTGACGCTACAGTTTTCAAACAAAACTCTAACCGGTTGCGAAACCCCCCATGAGAGGCATAATGTTTTTCGGATGCGTTTTTTCATTTTCAGCCTAGAGTTGCTCGTCGCGATTACTCTTGGCGCGGCCAGTCAGCCTGCCAGTTGGCCGGTATTCCGGGGTGATGCAAGTTTATCGGGAAACAGCGGCTCGCTCCTTGCCTCGAAGCCCTCCTTGCTCTGGAAATTTAAAACCGGCGCACCAGTTAAATCTTCCGCTATCATTGCCGGTGGAAAAGTTTTCTTCGGCTCGAACGACACAAATGTTTATGCGCTCGATTTGCAAACGGGGAAAAAACTTTGGGGTTACAAAACCACCGGCAGCGTGGAAGCGCCTGGGCTTTTCTCGGATGGCAAATTATTCATCGGCTCGACGGATGGATTCCTTTACGCGCTCGAGGCCAAATCCGGGAAACTTCTCTGGAAATACAAAACCGATGGAAAAATCCTCGGCGCACCGAATTTAGTCGTGGCTTCGTCTCGTGAGAGCGCGGCTGAATCGATTTCAAAAAAATCAGCCGC
>JBDSYB010000022.1:0-28288 GCA_039925885.1 Verrucomicrobiota bacterium | reverse complement strand
TTGCCGCCGAGCAACGGTTTCATCGAACCATTGCCGTCGGCTTTTTTGTTGCCCCAAGTGTAAACGTATTTGTGAGACTTGGATTTTTTCACTGACCGAGTTGCTTTAGCCATAAATTAAAAAAACTGCCTTTTGAGTTATTATCGTGTTTGGGAAATCCGACGAACGAGGCGCGAATTTAACAAAGGAAAGTGCAGAGTCAAAGGAAACGTTCGGTCTCCGTGATTAAGATTAGGATTAGGAGTAAGAATAAGAGGGAATGAAAAGTCTTAATCTTAATCCTTCTCATAATCTTAATCTCCACACTGCGCCTTTTGTCGCAAAGCATGATCCACTAAAACCAGCGCAGTCATCGCTTCGACCATCGGCACAGCGCGAGGTAACACGCAAGGATCGTGACGCCCGCGCGCTTTCAAAGTGGTGTTTTTCAAATCGGTTCCAACGGTTTCCTGTTCGTGCATGACGGTGGCAACCGGTTTGAACGCGACGCGGAAGAAGATTGTTTCGCCGTTGGAAATGCCGCCCTGAATTCCGCCTGAGCGATTTGTCAGCGTGTGAACCTTTCCCTCTTTCATGCGAAATAGATCGTTGTGTTCGCGTCCCGTCAGAAGAATTCCGCCGAAGCCAGAACCGACATCGAAGCCCTTTGACGCGGGCAAACTTAACATCGCTTTCGCAAGCTCCGCTTCGAGACGATCAAACACCGGTTCGCCCCAGCCAGCAGGAACTCCGCGAGCGATGCCTTCGATGATTCCGCCAACGCTGTCGCCGTTTTTTCGCGTGCGCTCGATGAGCCGAATCATTTTTTCCGCCGTCGCGGAATTGGGACAACGAACGATGTTCGATTCGATTTCTTGGAACTTTACTGAATCAGGATTCACTTCCGCTTCGATGCGATGAACTTGTTTCACATAGGCCAAAACTTCGACGCCGAAACGTTCGCGCAAAATTTTCTTCGCAATTGCCCCTGCCGCAACGCGGCCAATCGTTTCGCGAGCTGAGGTGCGTCCGCCCCCTTGCCAATTGCGAATGCCGTATTTTGCCTGGTAAGTATAATCCGCGTGTGACGGACGAAATTTCGTCGCCATTTCCGTGTAGGCTTCAGAGCGTTGATCCTCATTTTTCACCCACATCGAAATCGGAGTGCCGAGAGTTTTGCCTTCAAACGTTCCCGATAAAATCTGGACTATGTCGCTTTCTTTGCGCGGTGTGACGATTTTCGATTGGCCGGGACGACGGCGATCCAAATCCGGTTGAATGTCCGCTTCGGTTAATTTCAATTGCGGCGGGCAACCATCCACCACGACGCCGACACCGCCGCCATGCGACTCGCCCCAAGTCGTGATGCGAAAAAGTTGTCCGAAAGAATTTCCAGCCATACCGCGAGATTAGAGGCAAACCCGCCGCAAGGTCAACCAACGGACTGGCTTGGCGATGATCGACGCGGAAGAACGTTATGCAATTAGGGGAACCCGCTGCCGAGCGAAAAAAGGCGGCAGCCTCTCAAAATTGAATGGTTGCGTCTGACCCGTTCCTTTTCATTTAAAATTCCTTGACGCAATTTTATAACTGTCCTAGTGTGCTAGGACACAGAGCGCGTTATGGTTTTTCAAATTGATTTCAAAGCGGGCAAGCCAGTTTATCTGCAACTGGTCGATCAGGTGCGTTACGCCGCCGCTTCGGGGATGTTGCGCGCGGGCGAACCGCTGCCCGCGATTCGTTCGCTCGCCGAAGAATTGCGCGTGAATCGAAACACCGTCGCCAAAGCCTACGACGAACTGGAAAGCCAGGGCGTGATTGAAAACTTCCCCGGCAAAGGCTGCTTTCTCAAAGACAACAAAACTCCGTTCACCAAACAAGTCCGGCAAAAATTGTTGATCAAGGAAGTGGATGAAGCCGTTGTCACCGCGCATCACCTGCAAGTGGATCGAGATGCTTTTCTGGATTTGGTGGACGAGCGATTGGATTTCTTCGATCGAAAAATTTCAGCGAGTGAAAAAAGTAAATGAACATGAGCGCGGATTTGAAAACGGGTAGCGGCAGGCGTCTCGCCTGCCGTAGAGGGCGGCATCCTGCCGCCCGGTATCGGCGTGCAATCGGAGTGAAGCATCAAAAATTTTCAAACGCCACCGGGGAAACGAGCGTTTTTTCCGCCGGGCTGGAAGCCACGGCTCTACGGCAGGCAAGGATGCCTGCCGCTACCACGGCTTTCACGCAATCTCCAAGAACAAATTTATGACCAACGAAACTCCCATCATTGAAATTCAAAATCTCCACCATCGCTACGGCAAGATGGACGCGGTGAATGGTCTCAGCCTCAAGGTGATGCCCGGAAGTTGCTACGGATTTTTCGGACGCAACGGCGCGGGCAAAACCACCACGATCAAATGTCTGTTGAATTTGCTGCGCCCGATGTCCGGTTCCGTCCGCATGTTCGGTCTCGATCCGCAACGCGATGAAGTCGCAGTCAAATCCCGCCTCGCCTACGTGCCAGACGCCGTTGCGTTTTACCCGTGGATGACCGTGCGCGATTCGCTCCAATATTTCGCCTCGTTCCGCAAACATTGGAATCGCGACATCGAATCCGATTTGTTGCTCCGCTTCGGTCTCAATGAAACTCAAAAAGCCAGTTCGATGTCGAAAGGACAGAAGACTCAACTCGCGCTCATCGCCGCCATTTGTCCTGAACCTGAACTGCTCCTCCTCGACGAACCAACTTCCGGCCTCGATCCGATTGTGCGCCGCGAATTCATCGAAACCGTCATCGGCGCCTTCCAATCCGGCGACGCCACGCGACGAACGGTTTTTGTTTCGACCCATTTAATTTCCGAATTTGAAGGATTGATTGACCAATTCACCATCATCGAAGAAGGTCGCGAACTTTTGACGATGGACGCCGACGCCGCGCGCGAACGTTTCAAAAAAATCCGCGCGCGCTTCGCCGAGCCGCCGCAACTTGGAAATTTAACTGGCGCGCTGAACGTGAAACAAACCGGACGCGAAGTGGAAATTCTCGCCAACGGCAACAGCGAACAACTGCTCGATAATTTACGCTCACGCCAACCCGAAGAATTGCACTGCGAATCGCTTTCGCTGGAAGAAATCTTCGTTGCGTCAAAACTGTTAATGGGAACGACAAAATGAACACGTTGTTGTTGAAAAAAGAAATCCGGCTCTTGTTGCCCAGTTTTATCGTCGCTATTGCCATTGCATTTTCCGTGCTGCTGCTCACCGACGATCCAAACTTGTCCGTCTTTCAAGCGTTGGTTTTCGTTCTGCCGATTATCCTCTGCCCAGCGATCCTGCTGATGATGGCTCTCGACTCTTTTGGGCGCGAAATCAGCGCGGGAACTTTTTCCAATCTTCTCTCGCAACCGATTTCCCGCTCCAGAATCTGGTGGACGAAAACTCTTTTGCTCGCGGCGGCTTTCCTCCTCATTTGGATGACTTGGTGGTTTTTGTTCATCAACAACAAAAACATTGTCCTGAGTCCAAAGGAACTGCGCGAGGCTTTCATTTCATCAATTCTTATTCCGGTCGTAATCTTTTCCGGTGGTTTGTGGACAGTCCTGCTACTTCGCCAAGTCGCAGCGGCATTCTGGTTCACACTTTTGATTCCCGCAGCGATCACGTTGCCCATTGTGAGTTTTGCCGAGAAATTCCCGAAATTAATCGAACCGATGCTCGTCATCGTCTTCGGTGTTTACAGCATCGCCGGGTTTATTTTCGCCCGCTGGCTTTTCCTGCGCGCGCAAGATGTGCAATGGACCGGCGGCAACATCGCGCTGCCAGAATTTCGTCGTCTCGGAAAAGTGAAGACCAGTTCTCGCGTCGATTCAGTCCGGCGACCACGCGCCGCGCTGGTCTTCAAAGAACTTCAATTGCACCAATCGCAATTCGTCATGGCCGGAGTGCTGGCGGTGTTTCATTTGGCCGTGATTCTGGCTCGAAAATTCATCGGAACGTTCGGATCCGCCGCAGTCGAATTCGTTTACTTCCACTTTTGGGTTCTGTGGTTTGTTATGCCCTTGCTCATCGGCTGCGCCGCGGTCGCTGAGGAACGCAAGTTAGGAACGTTGGAAAGCCAACTTTGTTTGCCTGTGCGACGGCGCACGCAATTCTTCATGAAATTGTTTTTTGCGTTGTTGTTCTCCGTCACCTTGAGTCTTGCCATGCCGCTGTTGTTTGAAGGCACAAGAATTTTGCCGAGCATCGAAATCAAAGCATTAAACGACCTTTCCAATAATTTTCCACACGACCCTTTCATTCTTGGACTCATCAAAAATTTGCGATTCGTCGGCCAACTTCTCACGCTGCTTTTGCCGCTCGGAATCGTGGCGGTGACTGCGATGATTTCCTTTTACGCTTCCACTCTTTCACGGAACACGCTGCAATCGCTCGCCCCGGCGGTGCTGGGAATTCTCGTGACGTTTATGATGTTAGTTGCGTCCGCGGAAGCTCAGAGAATTTTCCCTTTCCCGCTCTGGCGCGGTTGGCTGATTTATCTCATCGGTGTTCCCGTAATGACGCTGACGCTTCTCGGCCTGATGTATTGGAACTTCAAGCGAGTTCTGATTGGCTGGAAAACTTGGCAACGAAATGCCGTCGTATTTGTTGCGTCGCTCGCCTTTGTGATTGGAATCACAACAGCTATCTACCATCGCGTTTGGGAATTACTCGCGCCAATTGAACCAGCGCACGGCGCGGCTCGATTGGCTTCTCCGGCTTCGGTGAAAATGCAAAGTTTCGGGAACGGAATAACGATTCAATTTCCCGACGGAACAGTCTGGTCAACCATTTTTGAACCTTCTGCTCCCACTCTGGGCACAATGCTTTCTGGCAATTGGAAAATAAAGCCGCTGTTCGGCGGCGGAAAGTTTTTGGAAGGAACGAATTGGGCGAGTGTTGCTGTAGATTACTCCAGCGCGATTGGCATTCAGAAAGATGGTAGCCTCTGGGTTCCCGAAAAACCACGTATTCGCCCCTCCACAGCAACGCCCAAGCTGATGCGCTTAGGTCAGGACGATGATTGGAAACAAGTGAGGGGCCATTTCCAATGGGCATTTCTTTTAAAGCAAGACGGCTCATTGTGGCGTTTGAGTACCAAAGAATGGAACCGCAAAAAACCGTGGCCGGGAATCGAAGCTTTCGACCTTCAGCGTTTGGGCACCAATGACGATTGGGCCGAGATTCTTCAATTGGAATGGAACACCGTTTTTCGCAAAACCGATGGGCGGACATGGATGCAAGGCTCAAGGAGCGACACCAACAATATCAAACTGGATGAGGAGATTTCCTTGGCGCGCGCAGAACGTTTCGATGGTTTGAAATCAGGCTCATCGTTTTATATCGACGGAAGAAGTTTTCAGCTTGGCGTTGGCGAAGACGGAAAGCTTGTTGCCGCTGTCCTCGGCTATCCACTGCGGCAAAAACAACAGATTCAAATTGGCCAAGAATCCAACTGGCTTGCCCTGGCGGGTTCGGGCGAAACCGCCGTGACGCTCAAGGCGGATGGTTCGTTATGGAAATGGAATTTCGCCGACGATCCCTTTACCAATCCCAACGCCGCCACCGCCGTTCGTCTCAGCAAACATTCCGATTGGATTGCGATAGCCGACGAATTTGGCAGCGTCATCAGCCTCGCTGGCGACGGGAGCCTCTGGGTCTGGCAATTTGACTCGCGCTATTTCCCACAGTTAGGAATTCCTCCTTCGTTGGGTGCTTCGCGGAAACCTCAGAAGATCGGAAATATTTTCGACGCGTCGCGTGTTCCGTAGCTGCGTCTCGGCAGAGCGCGGTTGAATTTTTCCACATCAACATGCGATAGAGTCACCCGCGCTCTGCCGAGACGCGGCTACGGGATTGAGTTCGCTCAATCATGCCGTCTTCTAAAACCAGACGTTTTCGCGAACGCCGTTCCTAACATTGATTGATTCCTGTATTTCTTCCGCATACCAATCACGCATGAACATCACTCGCGGCATGTTGAAAATTTCCTTTTATCTCACGACCTTGATCGCGCTTTCCGGTTGTGCCACAGCGCAAAGTAAATCCTACACAGAAAATCCCGGCACGGAAGGCGATGGCAATTTCGTTGTCGGTCCCGAATACAAAATCGCGCGCGACCTCACTGACCTCGGCAATCCCAAGGGAAAATATTTCGAGTTCACGATGAAACTCGCCGACAGCAAAATTTTTCCCGGCGATGACAAAACGCTCGAACCGCAAAACAAACCCGTTCGCACCGAGCGAAAGATTTTTGTCTATGTTCCCGCTGCTTACAAAGATGGCTCGCCCGCGCCGTATCTCATTATTCACGACGGCCCCGGCCAGATGAATCTCGTTCGCAACGCGCTCGATAATCTCACCATTCCACGTGACCCGGCGCGCACCCTCCCGCCGTTCATCGCCATCGCCGTGCAAAATGGCGGCAACGACGGCAAGAACAGCGAACGCGGCCTCGAATACGACACGATGTCCGACCGCCTCGCGCGTTTCATCACCGAGGAAGTTTTGCCCGCCGTTCTCGCCCACGCCGAAATCAAAGCCGCTTATCCGAAACTCGCGTTCACGAAAAATCCGTGGGGTCACGCCGTCATCGGTTGCAGTTCCGGCGGCGCGGCGGCGTTGACGATGGGCTGGTTTCGCCCCGATTTATTTCGTCGCATCATCGCTTACTCCGGCACGTTCGTGGATCAACAGGACGACGACGCGCCCGAAGAAGCGAAGTATCCGCTCGGCGCGTGGGAATATCATTCCAGCATGAAACTCATCGAGAGCAGCGAGAAAAAACCATTGCGCATTTTCACGCACGTTTCGGAAAACGATCTGCGCCCGAACGATGCCGAAGAAACCCATCACAACTGGGTCATGGCCGGCAAACGCACCGACGCCGCGCTGACCGCGAAAGGTTATCATCATCGCTTCGTGTTCAGTCGCGCCACCGGCCACTGCGATAAACGCGTTTTTGAACAAACTCTGGCTGATACGTTGGTTTGGGTGTGGCGTGGGTATCACGCGGAGTAACAGAGTTGAAATCTGGAAAAAGTTTTAACGCAGAGACGCGAAGGCGCAGAGTTTAATCCCAATCCAACTCAACAAAATCTCCCGGCTTAAGAACTTTCACGCAGGTTGAAGCGTCCGCTGGTGAGCGTATTCGAGCACGGCCACCGCTTGCTCACGCGTTACGTCGGGGAAACAATCAAGATATTCGTCAAGACTCAGACCGCTTTCCAAATTGGTGAACAGACTGTCCACCGGCACGCGCGTCCCCTTGAAACAAGGCGCACCGCTCAACCGCTCTGGGTCAACCCAGATCGGCACTTCCGGCGGAAAACTCGGTGATGAGGCTGGTTTCATCTTGATTTGAACTTAGCAGACCAACCGAAATTGTCAGTGGAATTTCTCCCCACGTGCGAAGTTTACGTCAAAGGCCCGGGCCTGATCTTCAAGGGCAACTCGAAGAATTATCTGACGGAGATTCAATTGCCGTTCAGTTTTTTGGGAACAGACCGTTTCGAATCATGAACAGGATTAGGATCAGGACGGAGGCGCAGACTTCGATGCCGATTCCGAGCAGACATAAGAGCACGACCCGAATTACCCTCGCACGACGTCGAAACAAGGAAGTTGGGTAAATAATTGCAACTGAGGCGACCAGACATACCGATAATAGAGTCACCGTCTGGATTCGACCTCGTAACGGAATCCACTCAAGCAAGCCTACAGAGTCGAAAAACAAACAAACTAAGTTAGCGACAAATGCTGCAAGCAGTCGCAAAGGCTGCGAAGCGGGACTCTTGAACGTGTCGGCCTCGTCGCTGGGTTTGGCTTTACTCACAATTCTTTGTCATGGGTTTACGAATAATTCTCCATCCCACGCAGGAGCAGATCGGTTTGCGGTCGCGGAAGTGGGTTTGGTTTTGCATTGAGGTGTATTGAAACTTTTGTTCCGCTATTGCGCAACGCCGAAGAAATGAAACCCGAATCGAAATCCAATTCCGAGATCGTCCTGTATCAGACGGCGGACGGCAAAACGCGTTTGGAAGTTCAGTTCCAAGGCGAAACCGCTTGGTTGTCGCAGGCGCAGATGGCGGAGTTGTTTCAGACGACTCAGCAAAATGGCAGTCTGCATATTCAAAATGTCTTTGCGGAACGGGAGTTGCCAGAGACTTCAGTTGTCAAGGAATCCTTGACGACTGCCGCCGACGGGAAGTTCAATCGATCTAGTGTGAATTTCTACGCCGCCAGCACTCGCGCGCAAAGGATTTCATCTTCGCGCAGAGTTTCGAGAGCCTCTTCGGGAACAGCAGTGACGGCGATGGTCTCACCGACGGCGTTGAAAACTTCGATGGAATAACCTTCGCTGCCATCGCGCGCGACATGGTGGTCAACGAGCTTGACGATGTCGCCGCGCTTGAGCCGATGCTCCGGCACGTCGCAGGTTAGAACAGCATCTTTGTATAGCTCGAATTTCAAGCAGCAGTGGCGAGTGGTCGGACGTGGAGAATTCCTTTTGCGGACAGTGGTTCGATTTGCGACTCACGCAGCGTAATGACCGCGACGGTTTCGCCCACAGCGTTGAAAACTTCGAGGCTGTAACCGGGTTCTTGTCCGGTTCGACCTTGGTGATGTTCCACGACGGTCGCGACGTCGCCTCGGCGCAGGCTATTCTCCGGCACGTCTGTTTTCAACGCGACTCGACTGAACATTTCAAATTTCATCTTTGTCAGGATACAGAGTTACAAACTTGGTGCGGCCAGTCGCTTCTTCGGTCATCCAGATAGTCGTGACCGAAAGCTGTCTGCCATTTGGCCCGATCAATCTGCCATGAATACGGTATTTGTCACCGTATTCCGTGGTCTGGATAAACTCGGCGTCGCGTTTCAGCAAAGCCCGTAAATCTTCAAAGAGTTTATCGACATGTGCGAGAGTGTAACCAGCCAGAGCTAAGAATTGAGATTTGTCGTCCTCATCGCGCAACTTCAGCAGATAATGCGTCATCTTCAAACGGGCGATTTCGCTGTCGGCTGGCAGTTTCATTTAGCAGGTTCGCCAATCGACGTCATGCGCGCTCGATGCTGCGCCGTTTGTAGAGGAATTCGAACATGTTGCCTTCGTGCGGTTGGTCCCAGGAAATCTTCATCGTGGAAATCGGGCCGATGTTCAATCGCTCGATGTGCGGAAATTCGGTGAGTTGTTCGATGAACTTCGCGTCTTTCGTAATCGCGGTAACGGCGAGTGAATAACCGATTTGTTTGAGCATTTCGTTTTGCGGAACTTCAACAACGCTGGCGTAGGGACAGAGAAATTCCTTGTTCGCGAGCGGATGTGCAAATGAATCGCAAAGGACGATCGTGGGGCGCATATAAGTGCCGCCGTCGAATTCTGTTTTGCGACTTGCGCGCGAAAGCTTCTCCCTCTCCTCCCCCAAAAGAGGAGAGGGCCGGGGAGAGGAGGAACCTGTTTCATCAATTACCCCTTTTTCCGGCTCTCTCCCCATTCGTGCCTCATGGGGAGAGAGGGACGAATCACGATATTTCGCTGTGACATCTGTCGCGCCGGGAGTTTTCAATCCTTCTTCAATTTGCGCGTCGATGAATTCGGCCATCTTTACATTGGCGAAACCGGAAAGTTTTGCGTTTTCATCATCTGGCTTCGTCGGCGCGATGGTCCCAAGTTTTTGCGCCAGCGCATCGGCAATTTCCGCCGCGTATTTGGGAACAACAATCGCCGAAGCATTGATACACGAACGCCCGCCGTTGTCAAAAATCGACGACACCATCACGGCGAGGTAATCGCGCCAGTTTTCAATTTCGTCGTCGCCGATGAGAATTTTGCTCCAGCCGGGACCGTGCAGTTGGATGGATGGATTGTTGGCGTATTGCGCCATCGTATTTTTGTCGCCGAAAATCAGCGCGCGTCCGCAACTCTTTAAAATTTCCGCCGCGCCCTCGTGATCAGTCGGATAAAACCCAAACGCTTCCGCCGGACAACCTGCTGCGATGAACGATTGAATCAAACGATAAGGCGTCCACGGTTCTTCTTTCCCGGGCTTGATGATGACAGGAATTTTTAGCGCAATCGCCGGAAGCCAAAGCGAATTCACCGCTGGAGAATTGCTCGGCATGACAAGGCCCAGCGCTTGCGTCGTTGGGAAAAAACTGAGTTTCGTTCCGAACTGTTCGCCGAAACCATCGTCGAGAATCGAGAGATCAAGCCCGCGCGTCAGACCGTTCAAAATGGTTTTCAGGTTCGTTAGCGCGTGATGAATTTTCGTCATGTTGCGTCGCACCATGACATGCGGCAAACCACTCGTGGACGAAAGCGTTTCGACGTATTCCTGCGGCGATTGCGTGTGGCCTTTGTCGCCGAACGGCAACGTGCCATTGAGAAAAAGTTCGCCCGCTTTCGCGGAGATCTCGATGAGTTGCGCGACAGAAAATTTCTTCAACGCATCACGCGATTCGCCGATGCGTTGTAAATCTTTGCGAATAATTCCCGCGTTGACGCTGCTCACCTGCGCGATGGTTTCGCCGGTGCGATGATTGACGACATTGATTTTGTCCAGACTTTCGTAAGCCTTGCCGCGACGGAGAACTGGGATGTGGGGAAGGAGGTTCATGGAATTTCTAAATCTATTTCGTCATTACCTGTGTTCTCTATTTCAAACTTGATCGCACAATCTCGCCGATTTGGTCGCCGAATGGATGGCCAGCCCAGATTACTTTTCCATCCGCGTCAATGACGTAGGCGGTCGGAATTCCATGCAGCCGAAACGCCTTGGCTGAGGATGCCATCCAACTTCCTGGCCCTGCCCACAAACAGACGGTGTTCGTCCAACCGCGCTTTTCCAAGTGTGCTTTTGCCTCCGAAAGCTTGCCGTCGATGCTTACCGTGACAATTTCGACGCGCTCTTTCCAGTCAGCGTGTTTGGCTCGATAGGTTTGCAGCTTGGCCAGGGGATCCTGACATGGTCCGCAGGAAGTTGACCAAAATTCCAGAATCAAAATTTTTCCTCGAAACTCCGCTGATTTAATTTTTGATTTGTCATCCAGGCGAAAGAACTCGACTTCTGGCGTCATGGTGCCGGGAGGCAGGACGCCATGTTCGGCTGCATAATTTTCAAATTCAAATTCCGCTTTCTCGGTCTCGCCTATTAGATTCTTTGGAAAACTCTCCCAACGAATTTTGTCTTCAATTGTCCAGCGATCCGGTCCGCGTCGCCCCCGTGATGCGGCGAGAATGTAATCACCGGAAATTGATCGCCCTGATTTTGTTTTCGCTTCGGACTGCACAGAAAAGAAGAACCGCAATTGGTTGCAATCCACTTGTTCATAGGAGCCAAAGCCCCGGCGCGAATAGACATTTTCCGCGACAACGTCTTTCAGTTGTAAATCCGCATTGGTAAAATTAATCCCAAGCCGTTCCGCTTGGTCCAGCACCGCCCGCGCCGACTGTGTGATTTGATCCTGAAACGCACCAAACATTTTATCGAACTCTTTTTTGGGGGGCAATTTTTCTCCTACATCTTTGGATACTTTTTGCATCTGAGACCAGATGTCATCCATGCTTCGCATCGCGTCGGAAACAAAAATATTTTCGTCACGCTCCCGCAGGAACCGAGCGAGCACGTCACCAAGAGTTTTTAATGCGGGATCGTCTGCAAGTGTCAGGCGATGATCGGACATAAGTTTATTCATCGCCGCCAAATCCGATTCCGTCTTGTTATCGGCGACACCGGCGGGAAATTTTTTCCATCGAATACCATCCGAGAAACGCCAGCCCGAGGGGAACTTCATCCCGCCGCTGCTGCCGCCCAGAGCCAGTTTGAATTCGCCACGAAAAGGGGTCGCGTTGGTAATTTGCTCGGCTAGCTGTTGGATTGGTTCTCCCAACAGAATTATTTCTATGTCCGACACCCACGCAAAGGATTCTCCTTCGCCTTGGATATTCGGGTAGTGAGTGCTGCCTAAATTTTTCGGTGGAATATCTTTCAGCCGAAACTTCACGCGAGATGGTTCCAAACCAAGCGCCGCCGCTTTCGCCAAAACGTTTTGCGCGCTCGCTTCAACCTTCTGGCGACTTTGATCAAGTTGCTTTTGAAAGTTGGTTCCCAGCGGATCTTCAACTTTAGAGACGGCGTTCGTGGAACGGACGGCTTGCCAATCTTTCAAGGATGGCGCGATTTCGTCCGCAAATTTCTTGGCATCGCCAGATTCCAACAGACGAATTACCGCCTTTCCAATCGGAAGAAGTTCCTGCTCTGTGGTTTGGTCAATTGCGAACACAGGACAATGGAGAAACAAGGTGATTGTAAAAGCCAGAAAAAGGAGATGCATCCGACGGGATTTGTTAGAAGTATATTTCATAAATGTGAGTTGGTGTCGCTTTTGATCTCCGACAGTTGACGATACCCCCGCCTTGCGCGAGCAAAACCCCCGCCTGAGAACACCCTAGTCGGACTAGTAAACACCTTCGACAATATTCTTTTCCATCGCGCCAAACGGGCGGACTTCTGCGACGCCATCCCAGGCATAGGGCGCGCGGGGTTCGCGGCGGATGGCTTCGTCTCGCTCGAGAAAGCGCGGCATGAAAAATTCCTTCGTCAGCGTCGTGAGTTCGACGCGGCCCCATTCGCCGTAGTTTTTCAATTGGGTCGTGTTGTTGGGATCGACGACGCGCAAGACCGCGCGCGGTTGCGGCGCATAATACGTAATGGAAAAATTATCTTCTGGTTTCAGCGGAACGCTTGCGGCGAGTCCCATCAGCGTATTGCCATAAGTCGGATAAAAGCCGATGCGATTTTCCAAAACTTCTTCGACAATGAATCGGACATATTGCGGAGCCATCGTGGTTCCGCCGCAGAAAACGCCGCGAATTCCGGCGTCCCATAAATCAACTTTTTCAGAAAGCGCTTCGAGAAGTTTCGGCGTTGTAAAAAGCCCGCTCACTTTACGATTCTTCAAAATGGTCACGGCCTGATCCACGACGTGATCCATGTAGGCACGGGCCTGGTCGAACTGTTTATTGCTGATAAGTTTTTTCACCCAACGCGGATCGAGGTCAATGAAATAACAGGAGCTTCCACGCACATTCGCAAGATGTTCAATGGCGAGACGCAATCGACGCGGGCCGGTCGGTCCCATCATCAGCCAATAATGATTGCGCGGAAAATGTTCGTCGGAAATTTTTTCACTGAACTCGGAGTAATCAACCTTGTAATCATTCCAGCCGATGCGTTGCTTCGGCATCCCCGTCGTGCCGCCGGTTTCAAAAATGCAGAATGGTTTTCCTTTGAATTGCGCCGGAACCCAGACTTCCGGCTGCATGTCGCGCAATGATTCGTCGGCGAAGTGCGGGAATTTTTGCATGTCCGCGAACGATTGAATTTCCTTTCGCGGATCGAAATTGTTCTTCGCCCAATCGAGCCAGAACGGGCAGCCGGTTTCCGGCGAGAAATGCCACAGGATGATTTCGCAGAGATGCGCGTCGAGTTGTTGTCGGGCTTGATCGGGTGTGAGTTGCGTCATGGGAATTACTGCGCTGAAGGTTCAACTTTTGGTTCGGGCAAAAAGAAACTTAAAACCAGCGCGAGAACAAAAACACTTGTTCCAACAATTCCCGCCGCCATCGCAACTTGATCGAATGTCAGTGTCGCATTCATTTTTGGCGCGAGTAGGTTTGTTGTCAAAAAAGCGGCTGAAGTTCCAATCATTCGTCCGCCGACATTTGTGGCAAAACTTCCGCCCGTACCACGGAGATGAAGCGGAAAAACTTTCGGCAGATATTCTCCGAAATAACTGAATTGTGCAACCACCAGCAAACCGCAGAAGAAAATTCCCCACTGCATCGCAGGCGTGGACGTGTGGTAGAGGATCCAATAAGTGATGGGCAACATCAGAAGTCCAGGCACGACAAAGATGCGGAGCAGCGCGCGATGCGGAATTACAGCGAGAAGAAGAATTGCGAGAAGAATTCGTCCGACGAGTCCACCTGTTTCCTGAAAGCCTTGCATCTTGTTGCCAACCTCTTTGATTTTTCGATCAAGCGGTTCTTGTTGTTCACGATTGTCACCGAGTTGTTTCAAAATTTTCTCGCGAGCGATGATTGCTTGTTTCGCTTCCGGTTTCTCGACGGTCAGTTGGGTCAGGTTTGTATCGAGTTGGCTGATGCGAGAGGCGAGTGATGCCAGTTGAGTTTTTGCGCCAGACTTTTCGGAATCACCCGCGTTTGGGGCATCGATAATTTTTTTCGGCGAACGCATCGCGATTCGAGTTTTAGCTCGTTGCGCGGCGAGTTCAGCAAGTCCGGGAATTTCTCTGGTCGCCTGCACGAATGCAGGCATCGCCGCAGTGAGTTGTTTGTTCAAATTCTTTGCTTCGTCTTGCAACGGTTTCAGTGCTTTGCGTTGCTCCGCGAGTTCTGGCAAACCGGGCGCGATGCGCAAGGGCGTTAATTGCAATGCACCAAATGCGGCGGCGTATGCGCAGGCCGAAAGCAGCGCGGTGACGATGGTGGCGCGACGCAACGCGGGCGAAAATAATTCGCCGAAACTTGGGCGTTTCAACGTTCCGGCTTCGCGTTTCTCACGCCAGATTTGCGATTCAGGAACGAACGGAAGGAGCAACGCAATCGGAATAGCTGGAAGCAATCCGGTGAAAAGGGTGTAACGCCACGTCGCATGAGCATTGAAAATTTCTGGCAAATGAAGCGCAGGAAGTGAGTTAGCGTTTTTGAGAATCCAGACGCTCACTGCGGTCACAAGAATGCCGCCAAGCGATGCGAAAGCTTGCGTGGTTCCAAGAACAATTTTTTTACGACGCGGGTCAGGAAATAATTCCGCCAGCCACGTGATCGCCGCGACGAATTCAACGCAGACGCCGATGAAAGTCGTGCAGCGGAAAAAAATAAACATTGGCAGCGTGGTGCTGAGTGCAGCGGCGACAGGAGAAAGCGAATAAACAAAAATGCTTAACGCCATAATTCGTTTGCGGCCGAAGCGATCAATAAGCCAGCCGCCCAGCAAACCAAAGACGCCACCACACAGCGCGCTCATCCAAAGCATTTTTCCCATCCACTCGGTCACGAGCGGATTGTTCGGCGGCACTTGCAGTAACTCAGCAATTGCAGGAACGCCCACGAGCGGCGTCATCAAAAGTTCGTAGGTATCGAATAAAAATCCGATGGCCGCGATGGTACAGATGAGCCATTGCAGGCGGGTCAATCGAGGCAGCGAGGACATGAATTTTTTTGCGATTACGGTTTTTTCAAATCCAAATCTACTTTCGGAGCCTGGTCGGTGCTGACTGGTTTAACGTTGTTGCCGAGCGCATAGAGATGGGTGTTGCTGGCGAGGTAAATAATCCCGTTGGCCACCACGGGCGTCGAATAAACCGGCGCACCCATGTTCGTTTCGCTGAGAATTTTTTTCTCTTTCGTTGCGGCGAGCACCACAAAATCGCCGTCCTCATCACCCGCATAAACTTTTCCATCGGCGACCAGAGTAGATCCCCACATGTGCGCCTTCATGTCGTGTGTCCAATAAACTTTTCCGGTTTCCGCATCGAGGCAATGGAGGAATCCGGAAAAATCTCCGATGAAAAGCAAACCAGTTTCAGGATCAATCGACACGGTGGAAATGCTGCGGTGAATTTTTTTGTAATCCCAGATGACACCGTTAGTCGTAATGTCTCCAGTCTTGGTGGCATCAAGACAAACGAGATGGCCGATGCCTTCGCCGTGTTCGGGATCTTGTCCCGTCGGAACGTAAACGCGATTTTTGTAGAACACTGGTGTCGCATTGATTTCGCTCGGCCCTTCGGCGGCGGGATATTTGATCGTTTGGCCTTCTTTTGTTTTTTTGTATTCGGGCGGATTGCAATCGGCCCACCAAATTTTTTTCAAATAATCGGTGTCGCCTTCTTTCGCCGGTTTGGCGTCGAAGGCATAACAAACTCCGTCGCCACCGCCGAAAAATACGAGTTGTTTGCCATTCACTTTTCCAGTGGAAGGCGAACTCCATTGGCCGTGGAAAATTCGCGGGCCGATCTTCGCGTCATCTTCGCCGACGAGTTCGCCAGTTTTTTTGTTGATCGCAACGAAGCTTGGCGAATTGGGCGACGGAATATTTGAATGCGTCCAATCCTGTCCGTTCGATGTGCATGCGTAAACAATGTCATCCACAATCAGCACGGAACAGTTCGACGCGTTATGCGGAAAAACGCCAAGCTCATCCATCATGTCGTATTTCCAAATGATGTCGGCGTCTTTCGGACCCGATTCGATTTTCGGTTTGCCGGGGCCGACGACATATTGCGCTTCGTCTTTGAAGCCGTCGTTGCCGTTTTTCAATCCATCGACATCCAGACACATCACCTCGCAACGGCTCGTCACGATATAAACGCGATTGCCTTCAACCGTCGGCGAGGAAAGCAGCCCGAGGTTTTCCCAGTCATTGACTTTGCCGGAGGCGAGTTTTGGAATGACGAGTTGCCACAAAAATTCGCCGGTTTTTTCGTCGAAGCACATGAGAATGCTGCGGTCGCCCTGATGTTTTTCGTCGCGCGGATTTTCGTTGTTGGTGCCGATGAAAATCTTTCCGCCCGCCACAGTGACGTTGCCGTAACTTTGCGAACCGAGCTTCGCGGCCCACTTCACATTCTTCGTTGTGGCAAGGTCGATTTCTTCGGAGCCGGATTTGGGTTTTCCCGGATCAAATTGCGCCGGAAGATTTTTCTCCGGCGAAAACATGTTGCGATCCGGCGTGCCGCCCCATTGCGGCCAGTCGGCGGAGAAGGTTGGAAATCCAGTGACTAGAAGTGTCGTTGTAACTAAAAAAAGGGTTTTCATTTTTTTGATGGTTTGTCGTTCAAAACTGAAGCTGGTTCGGGATCAAAATATAAATTCATTTCATCTTTGGAGGTCACCCGTCCTTGTTCGCAGTAATAGCGAAGAACATCGGAGCAAATATCGTATCCATTAGGCCAAGCCACGACGCCGGTTTCAGTATCCAGGAAAACTTTGTTAAAAAATTCCACGTCTTTAAAAGGCTGTGTGATCGGGCCTTTGGGATCGGAGAACAGCGGCCATAAATCGATTTTACCGCTGTAGCCATCATTGAAACCGACGTGCAATCGGTAGCCACCAAGTAGCTGGACGTTTTTGACTTCGTTCAAGAATTTCATATCGATCTCCTTTCAAAGCGGATCAATTGGCAGAACAGGAAGTTGAGCCTCGCGCCGCACCCAATTTTCTTCCAACTCCGCCTGATGAAGTTGCCACCACTCCTGAACTAAACGCAAGGCGCGGGTCGGAAGATTGCCTTCTATCAGGTTGCCGGTCGCAATTCCCACCGACGCGCGATGTTCTGCATAACGCACATGGAAATGCGGCGGACGATGGTCATTTGGATTCATATAAATCAAAATGCCGTAGAATCTGGAAATCGTCGGCATTCGCTCAATTCGGCGTCACGGAAATATTGTCGATAAACACGCGCTGATCCTGCGGCGAAAAACCAAACAAACCCGGCGAACCATTTTGATGCGCGGTTTTGTGCGGGACTTCCAGCGTCCATTTTTCCGGTTCGGTTTCTCCTTTTTTCCACGCTTTGGCGCGCACGATTCCAGTTCCGTCTTTTGCAATATCAACTCGCGCTTTCAAATGATACCAGACGTTTGGCGACCAATTAAAATCAGCGGATTCGCGGAGCCGCTCGAAGTTGGAGCTGATTTCCATTTTCTGTTCGTTGCCTTTGAGCGTGATGAGATAATGCTGATTGATGACGCCGACTTCGGACATTTTCAGAACGACTTTTCCGCGCATTTTTCCTTCACTCATCACGTCGGCTTCGATGGTGTAATTTTTCGTGGTCGAGTCGCCCATGAAAACTGTCGCGCGTTGGAAAAAGCGATTGTCCACCGTCTTCGCCAATACTTTACTGCCGTCGTGTTCGCGAATATCAAATTTGAATCGCGCCCCAATCCACGGCAACGGCGGATAAGCAAAAGCGGTCGCCGCCTCCACATCGTTGGAAGTGGTTTCCGAAAGTTTCGCCCATTCAAAATCTTGTTTGATCGGGAGATAAGGCAAAATGCGTCCGCGAATGGTGCCTTTCAAATTTCCGACGGTCGCCTCAAATGCGCCCGCCGACGGAGTGGAATTTGTTTCGGCAACGAGTTCCCCGTCGCTTTTGAAATGAGCATTCAGTGTCGCTTTAACTTTTGCAGTGGGCGGAATGAACGATTCCCATTTAACTGACTTCGGGTCATCAATTTGTTCCACGGTAAATCCGTTAGCGTCGAGTGAACGAATGCGGAACGGTTGTATTTGTCCCGGCTTCAGCAAAACTTCGGAGGGAACAATTTGTAATTGAGTCGCCGTTCCCGGAGTCGGCCATTTCTCGCTCTCGCTTTCCGACGGCAAACCACTGTTGTTCCCCTTTTTGCCAAACGCATAAAGATGTCGCGTGGTCTGGATGTAAACTTTCCCATTGTAAGCCGTCGGCGTTCCGAAACAGCGTCCGTCCAACGCAACGTGCGCTAGAATTTTTCCTTCCGTATCGCTCGGCTCAATAATGTAAAGTGCGCCAGCCGATTCGTCTTTGCTCGCCGGGTCGTTCAACATCGGCACGTAAAGTTTTCCGTCCGCGAACGTCAACGCCGCGTTGCGTTGCTCGATTCCAAGTTTCATGTGCCAAAGAATTTTTCCAGTGTTTGCATCGACGGAATTCAAATCGCCTTTCTCCGTCACGACATAAATCCTGTCGCCGACGAGAATCGGCGAACTTGAGGAAGTGGAAAGTTCGTTTGCCCAAAGTTGCGCTGCGGCGCGTTGCACCACGACGGGCGCGGAAGTCGCGTTCGTCGGCGCGACGTGCGGAATTTTCAACGCGATCATCTGCCCGGGTTCATAAGGCGTTCCGTAAATCGCAATCAATTTGTCGTCGTGCAGAAGCAAAGACGAATTGATGCCCGCTTTGAAAACCGGGATGCGCCAGATCGGTTCACCCGTGCGGGCATTCACGCAAACCACACTTCCGTCGCCCGTCGCGGAATAGAAAACACGTTTTCCATCGAGAAATGCAAAGACCGGATGCGAATAGGAATTATCGCGCGGACGGTCGCCCGGATTGGAAGCCCAGACCATTTCCCCCGTCTTTTTGTCAAAGGCATAAAAGCGATCTCCACCTGGCCCTTGCGCACCCCAGTTCGCTGTTATTCCGCGCGTGATGACCAGATCGCCTTCGACGACGGGCGAGGCGGTGCGTCCATTCGGAAATGTGAGCCGCCCGATTTCTTCCATGAGCGAATGTTGCCAAAGCAATTTTCCATCGGGCGAAAATCCGGCGAACATGCCCTGCGACCCTTGCATATAAACATTGCCCGTTTCGGGATCAATCGCCGGACTGGAAATCGCGTACCGTAGATAAATAATGTCGCTGATAAAATCGTTGAAGCTCTTGCGCCAAAGTTCTTTTCCGGTTTCGGCGTCGAAACAGGAAACGCCTTCCTGCAAATCCGCGCCGTCGCCGAAATAGCCCATGATGTAAACTTTTCCATTCGCGACGACCGGCGTGGATTGACCGGGAAAGTCCGCGACCCACAATGGATTTTTCGGATCGATTTTGTCGGGAAGATTTTTTTCGAGCGACGCGCCGTTTTGATTGGGGCCGCGCCAGTTGAGCCAGCCTTGGACCGGTGCGGCCTTAAGGGAAATCGAAGCTAAAACGCCGCAGAGAAAAACCGTAAAATTAAATTTCATTTTATCCTTACGTTCGCAGGGCAAGCGCCATCAGGGAGCGTTCCCATTGCAGCGGAACTATTCTCCAAGAGCCAGCGCCTTGCAACCAAAAGCTACTTACACGTATGATCGCAAAAACGGAATGAATCAAATGACGAAAAATTAAATTCCGAGGACAAAAATTTTAATCTGGTAGGGCGACGTTGCTGCTTCGTCGCGTGGAGGCAAAGCGGCAGCTTTGCCCTACCATTAGGCCACGAAAAAGAATCTCTCGACCTTTCAACTATTTTGCCAAAGACGAATTCCATTTCGAAACGAATGCCCGTTGATTCTCCAGAGCGGCGACGGTTGCCGATTTTGTTGCGCCGCGCCTGGTTTGGATTAAACCAAGCCTTCCGCCGTCGCATCGCGCATACGGGAGTGACTCCAGACCAATTCACGGCAATGCGAACTTTATTGGAACACGATGCGACCGGCTTGAAGCAAAGTTCTTTAACCCAACAAATGGCGAGCGATCCAAACACCATTGCGTCTTTGGTGAGGCGCATGGAAAGGAATGGGCTCATCCGACGAGAAGCGCACGAGAAAGATCGGCGCGCGTATCGGCTCCGCTTGAAACCGGCCGGCAAATTGAAATACGAAGAGGTGCGGGAGATCGCCATCACGTTACAGACGGAAATTCTCTCGGCCTTGCCGCCGAAGAAAAGGGATGACTTTTTGCGAGAATTGGCGAAGGTCGGCGACGCCTGCGTTACTGCGGCAGGGAAAGCATGAGCGAAAAATGATTTCCCTTGTTCACCGGATCGTGACGACTCTTGCCAGCTGGATTTCAGTTACTCAAAAATTATTTGGGATTATGCCTTTGACAAACATGGAGCGGAGTCTGGTCAAAGCCTTTATTGAGAAACCGAGCGCGTGATTTTGGAAATCCTCTCCTGGGGGGAGAGGACACAGGTGAGGGCGAGCTTGAAACAAATGCGGTTGGGAATAGCTACGGCCAATGTGTTCTCCCTCACCCCGGCCCTCTCCCCAAGGAGAGGGAGAAAACAAATTCCGCCTCTCCTGAATTGTTTGTCAAAGGCATAATCCCAAAATTATTTGAAAATCCGGTTGCCGACGTTAAAAAATTGGTTAGATGTAAGTAGATAGAATGTTTTAGCAGAGTCCCTGCTGCATTTTTTGAATTCAACCTTGGGGAGCGCCATGACATATAAAGAATTTAAACGGCGGGTCTTTACGATCTATAACGAATGTTATCACGGTGGGGATTTGGGGCCAATCGAATACGGTCTGCGCCGCGCCGAATTTGAAGAAAATAAATTAGGCCGACTGATTGGGTTGGCAGAAAAAACCGACTTTTCCACGGCCCGCCGCAAGGTCGAGGGCTGGCGGCGCCAACTGGAGCGTGTTCACGCCATCAAAGCGCGCCTCGAAGAACGCAGAAAAGAATCTCCTCTGATCGCCAATGCTTATGAACATGCTCATCGAGTTCCTCCATTGATCATCGCCAATCAACGGGCACAGAATTCGTTGCGTCTCCGGTAGCGCGTCAATTAATTTGACGACCAGTTTCAAATTCTCCGAGTGGCTGTTGAATTCGGACGCGTACATGCACTGGATTTCTGCGATGCCCGTTTGATATTCGCCGCGTGAAATTACAATTCTTTGCTGCGGAAGAACTCGACCTGGTTGCCGAAACTATTTGTGCGAAACAACTGAAAGAGTCCGTTGGCTTCGATTGTATTTGTGGAATAAGGCGACCAGTTTACTAAGTTAGTAGAAGTTTGCACTTCGAAGATTTTCCCTTTCGCGCCAGCAAAGACGAGGTTTTGGACATTATTGGTCAGCCGAAAAATGGCGAATGCATTGGAGCGATACGAATAAAAATTTACGTTCAAAACGTCGGGGCCGACGTTAACGGTTTGATTGCTTGCTACAAAAATCGCGTCGCTTGCGCTGGGAACTACAAGATAGTTCCCCGTGTTAAAACCGTTCAAGGCATAGCTCCCATCCGAGCTAACCGCGCTTGGTGAATTTGCAGTGACCGTCATGTCGGCAGCTGAAATGTATCCCAAAATGCGCCCTCGAATCGTGTACGGTGGAGACGACTCGAAGGCTCCGATGTCGCATCCTGCTCCAAAAGGTCGTGCGACGCCGCGTTGATCGGTCGTAGTGCAGAAGGAGTTGTTTCCTCCATCGATCGCTGGACTGCCTGCTAAAAGAGGCATCGTCGGAGTTGTCCCACCATAATTTCCCAGCGGTCCTAAAATTGGATCGGTGTTCGTCAAACTGCCTGGCGCGAAAAAATTGCAACTCCCATCCGAAGAAATGTTGTTGCCGCTATCGGTAAACGCTGCGCCGAAGCAATTACTGCCGCTGAAATTATAGGCCAATATGGTGTTTTGCAGCGTGACGGTTCCATTGGCAGAGAAAATACCACCGCCTTGTGCAACCGCACCGAAGTTTGGTGCTGTGCCAATGCTAAGTTTGGCTGAATTTTCGGCGATCGTGACGTGGGTTAAGGTGGAATTTCCACCGGCATTGTAGAGACCGCCACCGTAGCCGCTGGCTTTTTCGCCTGAGATCGAATCTCCAGCTTGCGCCATATTTGTGTTGAGTGTGCAATTTATCAGCTCAAGAGTTCCAAGATTGTAAATCGTGCCACCGTAACTGGGGCCAGCCTTACTCGCCGTTCCACGTTCACCGCCTAATGCCAAATTTTTCGTAAAAGTAGAATTTGTAATTCGAGCCATACCGACACTGATAAACACGCAACCGCCCGAAGCGGACCCACCTGCAATTCCATTAGCAGTCCCTACGCCGAGACCAGTTCCCCCCTGCGCCCTGTTCAATTGAAATAAAGTATCAGTGATATTTAAATTACCTCCGCTTTGATAAATCGCTCCGCCATTGGCCGACGCTAAAAATTCTGTTTGGCAGGTATTGCTGGAAATAATGCCTCCAATTAAATTGACGATTCCGCCAGCGTTATAAATCGCACCACCAAATGCAATTCCGGTATACCAGGAAGGAGAAACGCCCAAACGATAACCTCGGCCTGGCGTAACGTTATTGCTGGAGATTATGCAATTTACCATTTGAAAAAATCCTCCTGAAGTATAGATGGCACCTCCCAATGCATCAGCTCCATTGAGATTGATAGGATTTGATGGTGGTCCGGCAATCCCTCCAAAGGCGATGTTTAATGCCAGTTGGCAATTAGTGATTCCAACTTGTCCATTTAGGTTACAAATCGCACCGCCTCGACCAATCCCACCCATCCCGCCAGTGCTGCCCGTTCCGCCCATCGCCTTGTTGCGTTGAAAAACACAGTCTATTGCGCTGAGAATACCGCCATTGTTAAGAATAGATCCGCCTTCGCCAACACCGCCGCTGCCATTGATTCCCCGAGCGTATCCGTCAACCAGAGTCAGTTTACGTAACGTAAGGGACATTCCTGAGTTAACGCTGAAAATCCGGACGACATTGCTGCCACTGATGATTACATTATGTCCTGTTCCATCTAAAATAACAGTGTTGGTAATGGTGATCGTGTTTGTCAGAGCAATTGTCCCGTCACAAGAAAAAGTGACCAACCCTCCGCCTGCAATCGCGGCACGCAAGCCCGCCTCGTCACAAGTCGAAACCACTCCAGATCGAACGGTAAGTGGTAGTAATCCCAGAATGGCGAGAAGCCAGAATTTTGCGCTGAGGAAAGAGTGCCATGTTCTCATAATAATCCCGTTTTTGAACAGGAGCGGAGATTGGCAGATAAAAATACTTTTGCAAGCTCGCAGGCCTGCTGGAATCCGATGAAAAGAGCAATGGATAAATCGAGCGAACGCATACGTTTCATGAAGCCGATGAAATCATTCAAGGAGGAGGAACGCTATTCATTTCGAGAAATGCTGTGATTTCGCAAGAACCATCGGGCTAATTTAAACGAATAGATCCGGCCGAAATCCAAGGACTCAGGCTATTTTTCGGGTGCCAAAAAGAAAATTAAAAATAAATGAAACAAATCCCGGGGTAGCGGTGTCTGACTTGTTACAATTGAATCGCGTAACGTGGATGGGTTTTCCCGAACCACACGTAACACGCACAAGACCTGCGAAATTCTGCTAGGCTCCCGAGAAATCGGGGGCCTTTTCTTTATGGCAATAAAAGTAAGCGGTAAAAACGGTGAGAGGCATCAATCACGTCCACTTTGCTGGCGACGGTTTGAGTGGCGATAATATCGCCGAGCAGATCACTCCACGCGCCGGTGACCTCCGGTTTAAACTGAACGCGATAAGTTCTGCCGACAATCGCCTGCCACGAAATTACGACGTTTGTTTCCGAACGAATAATATCGAGAATCGGCAGCGAAACCACCACCACGGAAAAAGTTTGCGTGTCGCTCAACGGAGGGGAGCCATCATCGGTGGCGCGGACTGTAATCGTGTTCGTCCCAATCTGCGAGGCGTCCGGTGTCCAGGCAAAAACGCCATTCGTTGAGTTAATCCCGGCTCCGGTGGGCGCGCCGGAATCGAGGCTAAACACAATTGAATTTGTGGGAATATCCAGGTCGGAAGCATTGGCAGTGAACGTCAACAATTCTCCGGCACTTATAATTTGATTGGTAATCGATGCCAGCACAGGGGGACTATTCGATTCCAAAACCGTGACAAGGAAAGTTTGCGTCGCGCTCAGGCTGGGCGAACCATTGTCGATCACGCGAATGGAAATTGTGTTGGTGCTGGGGCCTTGGTCCTCAGTGGGCGTCCAGGTGAACAATCCATTGGTCGGATTAAGCGCTGCGCCGATGGGAGGCGTGGCCGCGAAACTGAAGTTCAAAACATTCGCTGGAAGATCGGCGTCCGACGCGATGGCGGTGAAGCTCAGCAAAGTTTCTTCGACAACCGTTTGATTGGAAATCAAATTCAAAACTGGCGCGGTGTTCGATTCCAAAACTGTGACAAGGAAAGTTTGCGTCGCGCTCAGGCTGGGCGAAGCATTGTCCGAGACGCGAATGGAAATGGTGTTGGTGCTGGGGCCTTGGGCTTCAGTGGGCGTCCAGGTGAACAAACCATTGGTCGGATTCAGCGCTGCGCCGATGGGAGCGGTGGCCGCGAAACTGAAGGTCAGAATATTCGCTGGAAGATCGGCGTCCGACGCGATGGCGGTGAAGTTGAGCGATGTTTCTTCCACAACCGTTTGATTGGAAATCAAATTCAAAACTGGCGCTTGATTCACTTCGTTGAC
Source organism: Verrucomicrobiota bacterium (assembly GCA_039925885.1). GTDB lineage: Bacteria > Verrucomicrobiota > Verrucomicrobiia > Limisphaerales > CANJXF01 > CANJXF01. Next base: position 3,301 of record JBDSYB010000022.1, on the reverse strand, counting down.
CGTCACGGAAATTGTTTGAGTGTCACTCAACGCGGGCGAGCCATTGTCCGTGACGCGTATGGTGACGTTCGTTATCGTCGGGCCTTGGGCTTCGGTTGGCGTCCATGAAAAAACTCCGCTCGTTGCACCAATGCTCGCCCCGCTCGGCGCACCCGGATCGAGCGAATAAGTGAGCGCATCTGCATCGGAGTCGGTGGCCGCTGCGGTGAAGGTCAAAAGAGTTTGTTCGTTCACAACCTGATTGGAAATGAGAGTGAGAACGGGCGCGTGGTTCGTGGTGGTGGTGCCGCCAGTGATCGTCAAGATTCCTGAAGCACTCGTTGTGATCTGGCCATCAGGATTGATTACGGAAATACTTCTCGCGCCGGTCGTGGCTCCGCTGGAAACGGAAACGGTCAAGACAATATTGCTTGGATTTGTGTAACTGACATTTTGAACCGTCACCCCGCTGCCGCTCACAGTCGCCGAAAGACGATTTGAAAACCCCACGCCCGGATCGAAAAACCCCGAGCCGTTAGTGACCAATCCAGCGATCAATAAACTGATGTTCGTCGCCCCTTGCGCGAGCGAAGCAGGAGAAGAGTTCGTCGGAGGGGCAGGCGGCGGCGCGAGAAGTTTGACCACGCGAACGCCGTAGGAATTTTCTGCGTCGCAAAATTCCTGAATCGTCCAAAAGGTCATGTCATCGGAGGGATCAAGACTTGTGTAGGAGTAATCGCCCCAACGCCGTCCACCCGCGCCGCCAGGGTCGCTCGGTGGATTGTAGGAAGCGGAAGTCGAAGTGTAGAGAACCGGCGTTTGCAGGGTTCCAAGTGGATCAGTTGCCAACCGTCCGGCAGTTGCGGCGTTGATCCGGTCATTTGCTCCCGCCGCGCTAAACCCCATTGCGGCATGGCCTTGTCCTGAAACCATGATCGACCCCATCCAATAACTCATTTCATTGGTGGTGTTGCTGGACGATGACTTAAAAAGTGTGCCTGATTGGTAAATGCTGGGCGTTTGGCCGGTCGCAATTCCCTGCAATTCATACCAGCGAATGCCGTTTCGCGTATCGGTTCCGCCGGGCGATCCGGTGTTGTCCACCGCGATGTTTGCGGTTGTCCACAAGCGTCCGTTACGAATGTGCGCGGCAATCAAGCGATAATCCAAACCGTCCAGCTTTCCATTGGCTCCACCCGTGTTGCCCAAATGCGGAACGGGAATTGTGCCGCCAGTTGTTGGAACAGTGAACTGAATATTTGCCGAGATGGAAGGCGTGCCACCCGGATCGGAAATTCTTCGCAAATTCAGTTTTCCATAATAAGAACCGTCCACGCCTATGAAATAACCTTCCGTGGCATTGGTGTCATAGTTGTCCACACCTTGAGGCGTGTAGGGACCACCCGCCGGGCCGTGGCCGATTAATTTTCTAAACGCAGTGACAATAATTGGCCCGGCAGTAAGCAGCGAACTTTTCCTCACCACAAATCCGGTCGTGTTCGAAAAAGCTCCATTTCGTCCGCCAAAAACATTCACCCCGATGTAAAGCGCGTGGGCATCAATTCCCAACGTCGGATAATCTGCGAAATTGCCCGTGTCGCCGGCGGGAGAGACGAGGTCGTGCTGAAAATAAAAGAAACTCCAGATCGTGGCTGCGGTCAGCACGGGGCCATCACTGACCGCAATCAACACCCGGTTCGGTAACAAGCCAGATTTTCCCGGCACGTCAATGATGATGATAAACCATTTTCCCGAAAGCCGGTCGTAGCGAATTCGGGGGTCACTGGTGTAGTTGTTTGTAGCGGGAGGTGTTAAGACTGGATTAAAAAAAACGTCCGTATCGGCATTGATTACGCCGTCCGCCGTTCCGGTGTTTTTGTCGAACGTGCGAATCCGTCCGTTCACCGCCACACAATATTGAGACGGTCCAATAGCGCCCATCGTGTCGGGAGGAAAGGCCAGCGTCTCGCTCAAGGTCGCGCCCGTAAAACCAACGCCCAAAGTTTGTGGTGATTCCGCCGTGGGTCCTCCGGTCGGGGGCGCGTTAGTTAAGGGTGTTGAACTATCGGGTGAATCGGGATTTTGTGGCAAAAATTGGAAATCACCTTCCGAGCGCGGCTTTCGTCTAATGGGCGCAGGACGGTGCGCCGTGTTTTTTTCTCTAGCCATGATTTCCTGGGTGCTCTCTTGGATGGCAGCCTGGCCTTTCCAAGGAGTTTCCACTCGCTCCGACTCCGCGCGGCTGGAGGAAACTGAAAGAACGAATAGAAAAATCAAGGATCGAGAAATTTTTCCAGAAATCGATTTCCAAGAGAGGTCAGACATTCGTGACACGATACCAAGAAACTTGTGGTTTGAAAGTTCATTTTCCAAAGCTCATCCTCTGATGGAGAAACTTTTGCCGATCATTGCGGTTTTATCTTTGTGAAATTTTGGAAAATTTTTATTGCCGTCGTGATGCTGGGATTTATCGGGATCGTTATTTTTCGCTCCTGCCGCCACGCCTCCTACGCAAATTTCCCGCCGCGCGCGAATGGCGAATGGGTCGCGTTTGGTGACAGCCTCACCTCGGGATTCGGCGCAAGCGAAGGTAATGATTTCCCAACTTTGTTAGGAAAAAGAATTAACCGCAAAATTTTAAACAAAGGCGTGCCGGGTGAAACGAGCGAAAATGCCTTGAGCCGCGTGGAAGAAATCGCGCGGCTTCAACCGCGGGTCGTTTTACTTTGTCTGGGCGGAAACGACGCCTTGCAGCAACTTCCGCTCGACAAAACGTTTGCAAATATTTTAGCCATCATTGATCGACTTCAACAAGCCGGAAGCTTCGTGGTTTTGATTGGTGTTCGCAGCGCGTCGGTTTCCGACCGCTACTCCAGCCCCTTCAAAACACTGGCGAAAGAAAAGCATGTTTTTTATGTGCCGAATATCCTCAGCGGGATTTTGGGATCGCCCAGTTTGATGTCTGACTACGTTCATCCAAACGACGAAGGGTACAAAGCTATTGCGGAACGTTTGGAAAAAATTCTGAACCCACTCTTGCCGAGCTTGTAACGCGGGAGCAAATTTTTATCTCCAGGACGCAGAACTGATCGCGCATTGCGGAAGGTTCGACTGACTATTTAACCGTTTTGCACAGCGTCCACCCTCCGCTTGAATTTGGAGGGTTTAGCTTCGCAAATGGGCTATTGACTTGAGGACTTTCTTTGCTAATTTTTCCGTCCTTAAATGTGGTTCTGAATGGATTTTGATGAAAACGTATTTACCGAAAGTTAATTTAGATGAACGCAAGTGGCATGTGATCGACGCGAATGGCGCGGTTCTC
>JBDSYB010000021.1:0-20305 GCA_039925885.1 Verrucomicrobiota bacterium | reverse complement strand
CTATTTCAGTTTTTGATTTTCTTCCCGCCACCGACAAATTCCCTTCGAATGTTATCGAGATAAATGTGAGGCGTTGATCAAACTATATTTTGGCCGACGTGGCGCTCCACTCATTCAGACCGCGTTCATTCGCAGTGATAGAATTGTTGCCCTGCAATAATTCCAATGCTTCACCGACTAAATAAAGCGAGCCGGTGATGACGACGAAAGAATCCTGAGCCGTTGCTTCAAGTGCTTGCGATAGGGAATTCAAGGCCACGATTTTCGCACCGAGATTTGCTTTGCGAATGGCCCTTTCCAATTCTGCTGGCGCAGTCGTTCGTTCGCTGCTCACCGGAACAACAAACAATTTTTCAGCCAGCGGCGCGAGGATTTCGCAAATCGAAGCCCATTCCTTGTCCTGCAAAATGCCGAGGATGAGTGTCGGCTTTTTTCCGGGAAAATGTTTTGCAATGGCCTCGCGCAACGCTATCGCGCCGGATGGATTGTGCGCGCCATCCAACAAAATCGTTTGGCCGGATTTCGTTTTGATCTGTTGAAGACGTCCGGGCCATTGCACTTGTGAAAGACCTGAGCAAATTGCGTTTTTGGAAACAGGAATCTGTGAGCCGAGAACCCGCACGGTGGCAATTGCGAGCGCAGCGTTGAGACGCTGATGTTCGCCAAGCAACGGGAGATCAATTTTATCAAGCGGCGAGTTTTTCGTTTCGGCTAATCCGATTCGTGTCAGCGTAGAATTCTTTTCGCGAGACGTCTTTGTGATGACATCGAGCGCTTCGAGTTCATTTGCTGCAGTGATCACTGGAACGCCGGGCTTGATGATGCCCGCTTTTTCCGCCGCAATTTGTGGGAGCGTGCTGCCGAGCCATTTCTGGTGATCAAGTTCGACGTTTGTAATCACGCTGGCGAGGGGCGTGACGATGTTCGTCGAGTCGAGCCGTCCGCCCATGCCGGTTTCCCAAATCACCAGATCGCATTTTTGTTCCGCGAAATATTTCAAGGCCATCACCGTGACGAACTCAAAAAACGTCGGTTGAAACGGAGTGTCAGTGGTAGGGCGCGTCACTCCGTGCGCGCCGTCGCTCGATATTCCAACCCCGGCGCGCACGGAGTGACGCGCCCTACCGTGAAGCCCCCATGAAAAAGCGGCGGTGAACGCGCCGCAGTCCAGACGCTTCGCGATCAGTCGTTGCCTCAAACTTCGCTAATCGTCTGGACTGCGCGTGACTTTAGCACCGCTTTTCCGGCGACAGTTTCAGGAAATTTCAAAAGGGAATTCAAACCTATTGCGCGGGAAAGTTTTTTGACAAAATTGAGCCGGTAATGGAATCTTACCGGCATGACAACGACGATTGCTTTGACGAGTAAGAACCAATGCACCATTCCCAAATCTTTTGTGGAGGCGGCGGGATTGAAGCCGGAAACGCAGTTGCGCGTGACGCAAATCGGCGGCGGGTTGTATATCACGCCGATTCCTGAGCCAACCGAGGCGGAATTTCGGCGCGTGATGAAGCTGGCAAACACGGGCAAGCGGTTTGGCAAAAAAGAGGCGAAGATGCTCGACGAAATTATTAAAAAAGATCGTGCCAAAAATAAAAGCCGTTCTTGATACGAACGTTGTCGTTTCCGGCTTGTTCTGGCGCGGCGATGCCTACAAATGCCTCATTGCTTTGGCGCAGCGTAAATTCTTCGCCTCTGTGACGCCCAACATCCTCGCTAAATACTGGCGCATCGCCGCCGAGGTGAAAATCAAAACCGGCACGGAACCAATGGAGTTTTTGGATTGGTTGGAAAACAAAGCGGAATCAATTGAGCCGTTCCCATCGAAAAACTTAGCCGCGATGCGGACGACAATATTTTCGTGGGTTGCGCTTTGGCTTCGGGAGCAAAGTTTATTGTGACGCGAGACAAGGACCTGCTGGACTTGGAAAAGCCGTTCGGAATTGAGGTTGTCCAGCCGCGCGAATTCCTTCGTAAGATTTCCTCACTTCGGTAACGGTTTGCGGTTTAGACGGAGGTGATTCGCATTGCGGCAATGGGCGCATGGTGTTTTAGTCCCATCACAATGGTGTGTTCCATTGTGAACCAAGGAAAAATTATGCGCTCGCTCATCACCCTCAGTTTCATCACCGTGATTTTATTTTCGCCCAAGTTCGTTCGCGCCGATTTGCTGGATCGATTGGGCTTGGGCAAGAAAACGACTAACCAAACCCCGGGGATTTCTTCCGCGCTTTCGCAAGACCAGATGGTGCTCGGGCTGAAGGAAGCGTTGGGCAAAGGCGTGCAGAGGGCGGTCGCTGAGTTGGGTCGCACGAATGGTTTTTTAACAAATCTCAACGTGCGCATTCCCATGCCGGAAAAATTGCAGCAAACGGAAAAAACGTTGCGCGCTCTTAAGCAGGACCAATTGGCAGACAACTTTGTCGCGACCATGAATCACGCCGCCGAACAAGCGGTGCCAGAGGCGAGTTCGGTTTTCGCCGACGCCGTCCAACAAATGTCGATTGACGACGCGCGTTCGCTTCTGACCGGCCCGAATGACGCGGGCACGGAATATTTTCGCCGCACGGCCGCGACCAATTTGTTTGCCCGGTTTTTGCCAATTGTTAAAAAAGCGACGGACCAAACGGGCGCGACCGCCAATTACAAAAAGTTGATGGGGAAAGTCGGGAGCGGAACTTCGACAAATAAATATCTGGGCGGTTTGACGAAAGGTCTGAATGCGGCCGGGTATTTGAACGCGGACACGATGGACATCGACGCTTACGTCACGCAGAAGGCGATGGATGGCTTGTTCAAAATGGTGGCGGACGAAGAGAAAAAGATTCGCGAAAACCCCGCCGCGCGATCCACCGAGTTGTTGCAAAAAGTTTTCGGTTCCATCACCAAAAAATAAAGTTGTTCGCTGCGCGCTTTGAAAACGCAGCTTGTCTCAATGTGTGGTTTTGCTATAACCGCGCCATGCAACTCCGGGTCGCGCGGAATTTTTTCTGGGTTTTTGCAATTCTCCTCGGGGCGGGTTGCGCGACGAAAACTCCTCGCGAATCGGCGCAAACTAATCTAACTAATTCATGGCCGTGCTACACGTTAACCGCAGAAAAGGTGTGGCAATTAAATCTTCCGGGCGGTCAGCGGTTTGATGCGTCGGGCCTGTTGTTGCGAAAAAATGGCGACCTTTTCACGGTCAGCGATCGGGGGGCTGGTTTCTTTAAAATTAAATTTCTGGAAAGCGCGAACGCAGCGGACTTGATTTGTCTGACGAACTATTTCACCGAAGCGCAACTGATGCCCTTCGTTAAGGAGAAGGTTGATCGCTACGACTGCGAAGGAATTGCCCAGGATTCACGGGGCAGGATTTATTATTGCGAAGAAGCCAACCGCTGGATTTTGCGCTTCGATCCACGGACCGAAAAAGTCGAACGTCTCCCGATTGATTGGTCGCCCGTAAAAAAATATTTCAATTCCACAGATCGGAATGCTTCTCTGGAAGGAATTGCCATTGGCGATGGAAAATTATTTGTGGCCAACGAGCGCCAGGAAGGCCGGATCATCGTGCTGGATTTAAAAACCCTGAAAATTCTCGACGACTTCACAGTGAGGCCAACGAAAACCACGATGCAGGACATTCATTATTCGGACTTGTGCTGGTTCGATGGAGCGCTCTACGCGATTTTGCGGGAAAACCGTGTGATCGTAAAAATCGACGTGAAGAAACATCAAGTGCTGGCCGAATACAGTTTTCACGCCATGGAGCAGCAGGACGATTTGGCGTATCGCACGATGTATCCGACCAGCACGATGGAAGGTTTAGCCATGGATAAAAATTATTTTTGGCTGGTTACGGACAACAATGGATGGGGTCGAAAAAAATTTCCCAAGGACACGCGCCCGACGCTTTTCAAATGTCGAAGGCCGGATAAATAATCGTAGCGTCAGGCATCCTGCCTGACGTAGAGCAGTGGTTTCTAGCCCGGTGGAATTTTGATTCAATTATTCGACGCGCGTCGAAAATTTTGTGGTTTCTTCCGGGCGGCGAGACGCACGCCCTCTACGGCAGCCAGGATGTCCGCCGCTACTTTCATCCTGAAAATCGGAGTTCCATCCGTGTTCATCCGTGGCTAAATTTCCCTTGTGATTCGCAATATCATTTTCGATTGGTCGGGAACTTTGGTGGACGATCTGCCCGCCGTTTTCCGCGCAACCAATTTCGTTTTCGCTAAAGCTGGTTTGAAGGAATTGACGATTGACGAATTTCGCGCGGAGTTCTGTTTGCCCTTCAAAAAATTCTACGACCGCTACACGCCCAACATCGCAATGGAGAAACTGGAAGGTTGGTTTCACGGCCACTTCAAACAGGTTCAGGATTCGGTGATTGAACTGCCGCACGCTCGCGACTTTTTGTTGTTTTGCCGCAAGCACCGCATCCGCACTTTTTTACTAAGCACGGTTCATCACGATCACTGGATTGTGCAGCAGAAAACCACCGGTCTCGGCGAATTTATCGACAAGGCTTACGTGGAAATTTTGGACAAGCGGCTGAAAATTCGCGAAATCATCGAGGAGAATCAGCTTGCCGAAAACGAAACCATGTTCATCGGCGACATGCAGCACGACGTGGAAACCGCCAAACATGGCGGCGTTTTTTCGTGCGCCGTTTTGACCGGATACAACCGACTTGAACAACTCCGCGCGAGCGAACCGGACGTCATTGTCGAACATCTCGGCGAACTTCAGGAAATCCTGGAGCAAAATAATTTTCAAATCACGCATCGCGCTCACGGACAGGAGGGCGCGCCGATTTCACATCCGATTTGCACAGTGGGCGCCGCGATTTTTAATGAAGCCGATCAAGTGCTGATGGTGCGCACGCAAAAATGGTCAAACCTTTGGGGGATTCCCGGCGGAAAAACAAAATATGGCGAAACATCTGAAGCCGCGTTGCGTCGCGAAATCAAAGAAGAAACTGGTTTGGAAATTACAGAGATCAAATTTGTTCTGGCGCAGGACTGCATTCATTCCAAAGAGTTTTATCGCGAGGCACATTTTGTTTTGTTGAACTACGCTTGTCGCGTGCGCGGAAATTCCGCCGTGAAATTAAATGAGGAAGCGCAGGAGTTTCGTTGGGTTTCGCTCGAAGAGGCAATGGCCATGAAATTGAATCAGCCGACGCGCATTTTGTTGGAAGAAGTGAAAGTGCATAATTATCTGGTGAAATGAAACGCTCGCCCTCACCCCAGCCCTCTCCCCCGAGGAGAGGGGGAACTGTTTTCAGTCTTCCGGCAAATCCGTGCGGCGCGTTTTTTGAGCAGCTCTCTCAAAAACCAAAAATGCACCATCGCTGTTCCCTCTCCTCGGGGGAGAGGGTTAGGGTGAGGGCGAGCAATCAAAAAATAAATCCACCGTGAACAAAATCATCATCAAAAATCTGGAAGTTTTTTATCATGTCGGAGTTCCCGATGAAGAACGCGCGACGCCGCAGCGGTTGCTCATCACCGTCGAGATGGAGCACGATTTTTCCAAAGCGGCGCGGACGGATGATCTGAATCACACGATCAATTATTTTGCCGTGACGCAAAAACTTTTAAAATTTGGCGAGGAACGAAATTGGAAGTTAATTGAAAAACTGGCGGATGATGTTGCTGCTCTTGTTTTACAGGATTTTCATGCCCGCGCTGTTTGCGTGGAAATTAAAAAATTTGTTATTCCTCAAGCCAGCTACGTAGCTGTGCGGGTGGAGAAATCACCGAGTGTTTCCTGAAAAGTTCCCGGCGCTTTACTGGGAAAATCTTCCGTCGGGCGCATCTCAGTTTCTTGCAACCCTCAGGGACGAATGGGTAGCACCTGCCTCTGGCGGGTGCGCCTGTTGCCTCACATTAAATGACACCGACGGGTTTGGTTGTTTTCCCTCCGTGAGGAAGGAATTTTGTCCCTGCTGCTGCGCAGCAGCAGGGGCAAAAAATTGGGAGCTTTGTTTCTCTTTTTGCTTCATCTTAAGATCGGCTTGAGTTGCAGATCGGTTTGCCGCGCCAGTTCAAAAGGGTCCAGTGACTCTTTCAACCCGCAATCGCCTCGCCTCTTTTTTACTCGACTGCCCGCCCTGCGCCAATCGTTGATACGCCGTTTGTGGCCGGTCATGCCGCCTCACCCACCGGCTGCCTTCCCGATGTTTTTCCACCAGCCGCGCCGACGGCAGAAAAAAATTCTGCTTTTCCCGACTTTCCAAAGCTTCCCCTCGATGTCTTTATTTATGAGTCAACTCGCCCGTGTCTCACCACGCTTTTCGCGCGCTTGACGTCGGTTTCGCCTTTGCTACCTTTTCCGCCGCATGAATTTTTGCAGCTTTCGATTTAGTGCCGGCCGGTTTGGCGAATATTTTCGCCACGCCTCCCTGCGCTAGGCTGCGTTCAATTGAAACACAACCCAAGCCGCAGGTCGCCACCTGCGGTTTTTTTTGTGACGACCCGCGACGATAAACAAATAGAATTATGATCATTGTTCTTAAACCGGATATTTCAAAAAAAGACGAGCTTGCCGTGCTCAAGGAAATCAAAAAGCTCGGCTACAAACCGCACGTCATGCGCGGCGTCGAGCGGACGGTCATCGGCGCGATTGGCGACGAACGCAAAAATCACACGCTCGAAACTCTCACCGCCAGTTTTCCTCAAGTGGAAAAAGTTATGCCGGTGCAAAAGCGTTACAAACTCACCAGTCGTGAAGCGCACAAAGGAAATTCCACCATCAACGTGCGCGGCAATTTGATTGGCGGAAAAAAAGTCCAGATCATGGCCGGGCCGTGCTCGGTCGAGAATGAAAAACAATTGCTCGTCACAGCGCACGCTGTGAAAAAAGCGGGCGCAACGATCCTTCGCGGCGGCGCGTTCAAGCCGCGCACTTCGCCTTACGAATTTCAGGGTCTTGGCGAAAAAGGTTTGAAGATGCTCGCCAAGGCGCGCAAGGAAACGGGGCTCGCCATCATCACGGAATTGCTTTCCGAACAACACGCCGAACTCGTCGCCGAATACGCGGATATTTTGCAAATCGGCGCGCGCAATTGTCAGAATTTCCAATTGCTCATCGCCGCCGCGAAAACCGGCAAACCTGTTTTACTAAAGCGCGGTCTCTCCATGAAAATTGAGGAATGGCTGCTCGCCGGTGAATATGTTTTGGCCAACGACAATGCGAATCTGATGTTCTGCGAACGCGGCATCCGCACGTTCGAAACTTACACACGCAACACGCTCGATCTCTCCACGATTCCCATCATCAAAAAAGAATCGCACTGCCCCATCGTCATCGATCCGAGCCAGGGCGCGGGTCGTTCCGATCTTGTTTCCGCCATGTGCAAAGGCGCAATCGCGATGGGCGCGGACGCCTTGCTCATCGAGGTTCATCCGAATCCCGCTGAAGCGTGGAGCGACGGCGCGCAACAAGTCACCCTCGAAGGCTTCGTAAAATTGATGGAAGAATTGCAACCGTTTATCACAGCGGTTGGACGGGAATAGCAGTAGGTAGTATGAAAATGGCCGATGGCATTTTTACCGTGCCGGAGTTTTTCTCCCCAGAAGAATGCGTTGATTTTATCGCATCGAGTGAAAAGGCTGGATACGAAGCTGCGTCCCTCGCGACCATTGACGGCCCGAAACTGGAACCGCAAATTCGGAATAACAGCCGGTTCATTTTTGACGACTTTGAACTGGCCTTGAAATTGTGGCAACGTTCTCGCCATCACATTCCGTTAATGTTGAAAGGCAAACAGGCCGTTGGCTTTAATGAACGCTTTCGATTTTATCGGTATGACGCCGGTCAACAATTTGCAGGGCATGTTGACGCGCCTTTCAGAAGGTCAACTGGCGAGGTCAGCCAGTTAACTTTTATGATTTATCTCAACGATAATTTTGTCGGCGGCGAAACCAAATTTGATGATTTGAGTATCAAACCAAAAGTCGGAATGGCTCTGATCTTCCAACATGAGTTATTTCATGAAGGATCAACGATCACAAAAGGACGGAAATACGTTCTTCGAACGGACGTAATGTACAACCCACCCGGACGTTTTACGGGTTGAGTTAATCCTCACTGAATCTTAATCCCCAACTTCCAGCACAATCGCGCCCGGAACGATGTGCAAACTTTTGATCCCGCGCATCCTTGGTTTTCCATTGTGTTCACCCATTGCGTCGGCGAGAAGATTTTCACCCTTCAATCCTCCCAGCCACGCTTTGGGCAAGCTGAGCCCGAGCACCGTCACATCTTCCAAAACCGCGTAAGGCGCGTCGTCGTTGCCCAACGAAATACGGAAACGTCCCCGCGCCCGAAACATCTTGCCGCCGCCTATAGGAAAGTCTGGAGGAATGGGGACAGCGAGATAGGCGTTGATGGCATCGCGGCCTAATTCAAGGCGAACAGTTTTGCCTAAGTCCGTGTTAGCGTTCAACAAGCCGTTGAGTTCACGTTCAGTTAGCCTCAACTCTTTTCCACCCGCGACATACAAACGATCCAGTTCCGGCTTCGGCGCAGCATCCCGCGATGGCGCATTGCTGGCGCGATTGTCGGCGGCACTATTAACGAGTTGAATTTTTTGCTCAACCTCTGCCTTTTCTTTAACCGACAAAACCACCGGCTTGATGGGACGTTGCAGCCACCAAATTGTAATTGCGACCGTCGCCACGATAATCAACAGAAGCGCAATCAATCCGCCGCAACCCCAGAGAAACCATCGGCGTCGTTTCGGAACGGGGGTGGCTGCGGTTGAGAGAGGAGAGGTCGGTAGATCTGGATTCACAAAAAAAGCGTAGCCAATGCGTCCTACCGCCGCAAGCTCACGAGGATTTTAGAATCAGTGAGTGGGACAAATTCGCTGTCAATTGCAGGTGTTATTGATCGCCGCAAAAAATCTCCGGAGCTTCATGCAACAGATTTTTATTCACTGGAACATGTCGTTTGACATCCGTATTGTCAGGGCTTTTCCGCTGAATCGCGCTTGAACGATTCCGTGACTTGCGCAATCCGGATTCCAAATTTTTTGACAATCACTCGCGTAAACATCGTTTCCGTTCCGGCCGGCAAAAACATCCACTGCTGCATCCGCACGTTGGCGAGCGGATTTCCCGGCTTAAGCGCGATGGTGTATTCCCAGCGAAACGCGTTTCCCCGCGCTTCACCACGCGCCTTCCCAACCACATCATTGGCCGTCGCCTCGTAATGATGCGCGTCAATCCGATGCACGCTCCAAGTGCGCTTTTGCGTGCCACCGCCGTCGTAATAAAACGTTTGTTCGATCATTAGGTCGCCGTTAGCGTCGCGTTTTCCAACAGATTCTGTAGTGAACCGGCTCCTGGGTTTGCCCGCGCGATTCTCCATCACGCCCCACGAACGCACATGACCAGTAAAATACTTGTCCGGCTCGAAAGTTGTTTTTGAGTCGGCGAAATCGAGCGGTTGGAGGCTGCTACAACCTGTCAATACGATTGCCATAAATACCACAGCCAGGAAATTTATTTTCATATGAGGGATAGCTTCTCAGGCTTCTTTGACTCGGCAAATGAAGAAACAAAACTTTCTCCAACTTTGCTTCGCTGCTAGTTTGACGCTGCGTGTCAAACGACAAGACAGCGGTTGGCTGTCTAAAGAAAACTTTCCAGACTTTTTCTACGTGTTAGCTTCAAAACAATGAAAACCGCGTTGAGACAAAAGGTCGTCGTGCAACCGGGCGGCGTCATCCAGATTCACTCTCCAGAACTGAAAAGCGGTTCCAGCGCGGAGGTAATTGTACTGGTGGAATCGGCTGAGAGAAAATCGTTGGCAAAACTCATCGGAACGGCCAAGGGTGGCTTCTCGTCTCCACAGGAAGCAGACGCATTTATTCATCGGGAACGCGACGCATGGCCCTCCTGAATGCGCTTCAGCACAAACGTGTTTATCTGGACGCAAATATTTTTATTTATGCGCTGGAAGCTTACGCGCCTTTCGTTTCCGAACTGACGGGTTTGTTCGAGAGCTTGGATCGCGGAGAAATTTTCGCAGTCACCAGCGAACTCACTTTAGTTGAAACGCTGGTTAAACCATTGCTCGATAAAAACCTAGTCCGTCAACAAGCCTACGAACAAGCGATTCAAAACTCGACGGGCTTGGAAGTGATTCCGGTCAGCCGGGAAATTTTGCGCGAAGCAGCGCGGCTTCGTGCTGAAACAAATATCCGTCTGCCAGACGCAATTCATCTTGCGACGGCTCTGGAAAGTAGCTGCAACGTATTTCTGACGAATGATCGGAAATTAAAATGCCCGCCCGAAGTTGAACTTCTTCATCTTTCGGCAATGGTTTCTTGAATGTTAGAATCCGAGAATCAATTCAAAATCGCATTGCCAGAAAATCTCCGGCAAAAATTTACCGCGCTCGAACGGCGCCTTTGGAAAGTCGAAACGGCGTCGGCGGTTTGCGTTGGTTTGCTGGGAGTGTTTGGCTCGTTTGCGATTTTGTTTTTTTCAGATCGGTTTTTTGAAACATTGATTGGGTTGCGCGCAACTCTTTTGTTTGGCGCAATTGGAATCATCGTTCTTGCCGCGGTGCGTTGGTCGTTCCGTTGGATTTTTCTGCGCCGCGATTGGCGCGCGTTGTCCGTTATTGTGCAAAGAAAATTCCGTAAGCTGGGCGATCATTTGCTCGGCATCGTTGAGTTGTCGAACGAGAGCAAACACGACGTGAATTTTTCGCCGGAACTTTATCGCGCGGCCATCAATCAGGTTGCCGCTGAAACCGCGCCATTTGATTTCCGCGAAGCAGTCGAGACGCGGCTCACAAAACGGTTAATTGCTGCGACGATTGTTCTGGCACTGCTGGTTTTAATTCCATCCCTGCTGATTCCTGCGCTCGGCAAAAATGTTTTCCATCGCTGGATCACGCCGCTGGCGATGGTTCCGCGTTACACGCTGGTGCAAATCGACGGATTGCCCGAGAAGCTTGTCGTTCCCCATGGAGAAAATTTTGATCTGCGTGCGAAAGTAGTTTATCGCTCATTTTGGAAACCGAGCGGCGCGCGCGCAAAGTTCCAAACGCAAAATCTGGTTTCAGGGAAAGTGAACGCCAACGAAGTGCGTTTCCAGATTCCGGCACAAATTCAAAACGGGATTTTGCGAATCAAAGTGGGTGACGCGACGCGTGATATTTCTATCGTGCCGACATATCGACCTGCGCTGAAACAAATTTCGGCTTCGATTCAGTTGCCGGAATATTTGCAAGTTTCGGCGACTAATCAAACAATCAACAATGGCATTTTGAATCTACTCGAGGGCAGCGCGTTTTCTTTGCGTGGGAAAATCAGTCGCCCTCTGGAAATGGCCTCGATTGCTTTGACGAATAAGACGATGCAGGGTTTGCAAATTTCCGGCGACGAATTTTCAAGCGGGATTTTTAGCAATGCCACAGCGCACTTGGAGTTCTTGTGGCGCGATCAATTTGGGTTGAGCAATGCGACGCCGTGGAAGCTTTCCATCCGTTCGCAAAAAGATTTACCCGCGTCCCCCGCCCTGCCCGATTTACCGAGCGATGTGGCGATGCTGGAGAGCGATGTTTTGGAAATCCGATCGCAAGCTAAAGATGATTTTGGGGTCCGCGACGTGGGATTGAGCTGGGATTTTGCCAGCGATGAAAACCGTCCCGCGGGCAGCACAACCACGGAAGTGAAAATTCAACCCAAATCGCGGCAGGAAAAAACGTTTGAAAAAATATTTCGCTGGAGTCCGGCGATTTATCGCATTCCCGAAGACAGTTCGGTGGAACTGATAGCGTTTGCCCGGGATTATTTTCCCGAGCGAGAGCGAGCCGAGACTGCCGTTCATCGCATTCACGTTTTGGGCAAGGAAAAACATGCTGAGTTTGTGCGGCAAAAGTTGGAATCACTTTTAGCTCGCGTTGAAGAGGTGGCGCGGCTTGAAGAAAAAGTGCTGGCCAATACGAGCGAGCTTCACGACAACGAAAAACTTTCCGACCAACAAAAAAGCGAACGCGCGGGCAAGGTAAGCGAGGAGCAGGATCGCAACGCGAAAAATTTAAACGAACTGGCGAAGGAGGGAATGAAAGCGTTGCAGGAAGGTTTGAAAAACCCTGTTTTCACCGAGCAGGCGTTGCAGGAATGGGCGAAAAATTTGCAGGAGATGCAGAATCTGGCGCAAAAGGAAATGAAGGCGGCGGGTGATAAATTAAAGTCGGCGCAAAAAAGTTCCAGCGCGGATTCGAGGAAAAACGATCTGGTTGAAGCCCAGAAAAAAGAGCAGGAAATTGTGGACGCGCTGGAAAAAATGCAAGGCAAGGTCAACAAGGATTTGGATGACCTTCAGGCTCTGACGCTGGCGGAACGCTTGCGCAAAGTCGGTTCGACGGAAACAGGCATCAGCGGCGAATTGCAAAAAGTTATTCCCGAAACGATTGGGCTGTTGCCAAAAGAATTGCCGGAAAAGTTCAAGAAACTGGCGCGCAGTCTCGCGCTGCAACAAGAAGGGGCGCATACCGAATCGCAGCAGTTGCGGAACGAGATCAACCGTTTTTTTGAGAGGACGCAAAAGGAAAATTACGGCGAAGTGAGCAAAGAGATTACCGAAGCGAAAACGGTGGAGGAATTGGAACGCGTCGGCGGATTGATCCAGGAAAATATCGCGATGGAGGCGAGCAAAAACCTGGGCGAATGGGCGGCGCGTTTTCAGAAATGGGCGGACAAACTGGAACCGCCCAAGGAAGAAGGCGGCAAGGGCGATGGGAAAGGCGGCGAATCGCCTGCTGACATGACGAAAACCCTGGTGGCTTTGCTGCGCCTTCGTGAAAAGGAAATTACATTGCGTGAGCAAACTGGATTGCTCAACGAACAACGAGGTGATGAAAAAAATTATAAAGAGCGCGCCGCTGGACTTTCCGGAACCCAAAAAAAATTGGGCGAAGATTTGGACAAGTTATCCGAAGAGAACGAACAACCGGCGTTGATGCAACCCTTCGCTCAGGCGGGTGACGCGATGAAAGAAGTGGTGGGTTTTTTGCAAAAACCGCAAACCGATAAAGTAACTTTGGCTGCGCAAGTGAAGTCGGTTGATTTGCTGACGGATTTGGTCAATTTGATTAACGAACAGGCCAAGCGGCAAAGTTCTCAATCGCCACCACCGGAAGGCTCGGGCGAAAGTGAAGCAGAGCAAATGGCTTTTTTGATGCAGATGATGTCGAAACCGGGGAAACCGGGCGAAGCGATGGCGTTGAACCCGCAGGGCGGCGGAAACCAATCGGGTGGGACGACGGATAAAGCGGGCGGCCCGGGCAATGGCGGGGTTGACGGAAAAACGGGGGAAACCCGGCGCGTGGAAAAAGCCAGTGGGTCTGCGGGCGCGAGTTTGCCAGCGGAATTTCGCGAGACGTTGGAGAGTTATTTTAAGGCGGTTGAGAGGGAGGCGAATTGAGGAATTTCAGAAACATCGAACATCGAACATCGAACATCCAAGATCGAACGATGAGGTTCTGCGTCCGACACGGGTTAGTCATTTGCAGCATTTTTCTTTTGGGAATGTTCACCGTAAACGCGCAGGAACTTTTTATTGAGAAATCTGATAGTGCGCCCAAAGAAGTGGAACGAATTTATGTGAAGGGGTTGCAGTTTCTTGCTCGCTCTCAATCGGCGGAAGGCAATTGGAAGGATCTTCCCTACGGGGGTGAAGCGGGGGTGACCGGTTTCTCCGTCCTTAGTTTTTTAGCGCATGGAGATGATCCAAATTTCGGTCCCTACAACCAGCAAATCAGACGGGGGCTCGATTTTATTTTGAAACAACAAAACGTGAAGACGGGTTACATCGGCAAGACGATGTATAATCATGGTTTTGCCACGCTTGCTTTGGCTGAGGCTTATGGAGTCGCCGATGATCCGCGACTTGGCCCGGCGCTCAAAAAAGCGGTGCAGTGCATTTTAACTTCGCAGGCAAATAATCCACTGGGCGCCTGGCGTTACACTCCCGAAAGCTCCGATGCGGACACGACGGTGAGCGGTTCGCAAATGGTGGCGCTTTTTGCGGCGCGAAATGCCGGGCTTTCTGTTCCAGACGAGGCGATCGAAAAGGGTTTAAAATACTTTGCAAAAATGCAAACTCCCGAGGGCGGATTTGGATACATCTCTCCCGCTGCACCAAACGCGGCGCGCACAGCCATCGGATGTTTGGTTTTGGCGCTGGCCAAGGAGAAAAATTCCAAATCATTTCAGGCGGCTTTTGAATATTTGAAAAAAGCGCCACCGGATCAGAATTACGCGCAGTATTATCTGTATTATGCGTCGCAGGCATTTTTCCAGGGATCGCCGCAAGCCTGGCAAGTATGGAACCGGAAAAATATTGCCACGTTGAAGGGTTCGCAAAGCGCGGATGGGAATTGGGAAGGTCAATACGGAACCACTTTCGCCACGTCAGCTTCCCTCTTGTCACTGGCGTTGAACTATCGATTCCTTCCGATTTACGAACGATAAAATCGTGCCACGCATTCCTCAAATTTCGTTCGCCGGCTCGGGGGCTATTTTGCTCGCGGCATTTTTTTATTCTTCAATTCTGCAAGCGTTTGGCCAGACATCCAACGCGACTTTGGCAGTTTCCACAAACCCGATCGCGCAAAAAAATGAAACGCTGTTGGAGTTTCTCGACGGTTCGGCGTTGCATGGACAATTGGGTTCCATTGATCCCGCTTCCGGTGTGAATTGGAAATACGCGGATGCCAAAAATTTTATTCTGTTTCGACCGGCTAATCTCGCTTGGATTCGCTTTCCTCTTATGGAAAACAGCCGGTCAACTCCATTGGAAAACACATGCGAATTTCATTTTGCCAATGGCGATGAATTTTATGGGAACTTTATTTCATTGAACGAAACGGAAATGGAATTGCAAACGTGGTTCGGCGGGAAATTCAAGACGCCGCGAGAATCGGTGCGCTCCTTGCGATTTTTTCCGAAAGGTCCGGGCCTGCTTTATGAAGGGCCGACCGATACGAACGGCTGGAATTTTGGAAAAAATCTCAATACAAAACCGTGGGAATATAGGGATGGCGCGTTCGTCGGCAATTCGCCCAGCACGTTGGGGCGTGATTTGAAATTACCAGGTTCAAGCCGGGTGGAATTTGATCTCGGTTGGAAGGCCCCGTTTAATCTCGTGTTCTCTTTTTACACCGACGTTTTTGACGGCTTTAATTACAACATCAGTTCCTACATGTTTTTTATCACGCCCGGAAATATTTCGTTGCAACGAATCAACACCGGAACGGGATCAGCCATGCTCGGCCGCACTGATTTCATTCCAGCGATGCTCAATAAGAATAAGGTTCATTTGGAATTTCGGGGCAATCAGGCAGAAAATTTTCTGGAAGTTCTGGTGGACGGAAAATCTGTGAACCAGTGGAAAGATCCCGCTGGATGGAATGGAAAAGGTTCGGGCATTCTTTTTTATACGCAGACGGAAGGCGCGGCGGTGACAATCAGCAACATCAAAGCGGCAGAATGGGATGGTCGTGTGGGTGGTGAAGCATCCACAAATTCTCCGGTCGGCGCGGACCTGATCTACCTTGTGAATCGCGACCAAGTGCCGGGAAAAATAATCAGCTCGCGAGACGGCAATCTCAAAATTGGCGTAGCCACGAACACTCTGGAAATTCCTTTGTCTCGAATCACTCAAATAAATTTGGGGGCCACAAAAACAAATGCTCCCGCTAATCACCCTTGGGAAATTCAAGCGTCAATTTCCGGCGGCGGGAAGATTTCTTTCACGCTGGAAAAATGGAATGACCAAAAAGTTTTTGGGCAAAATAAAAATTTCGGACAGATCACTTTGGATCCCCGGCTGATTCGCCAGATCCGGTTCAATCCCTCCCAACGGAAGGCAGCCAAACCTGATCTGGTCGAAGAATTATTTTGGGAGGCCAATGAACCTTAAGTGGATTCAACTCTGCGTCGCGTTACTTTCGTTTTCCTTGTTTCGTTTGTTCGCGGAAACAGGTTCAACGAACGCGCCGAAACATGCGCTGCGTTTCCGTAACGGCGACACGCTTCTGGGCAACCTCGAATCAATCGATGCCCGCAAAAAAGTGACATGGCGGCGCGCAGATGTAGCGGACCCGATCGAATTTATCGGCACGAACATTTCCGAAATTAAATTTTCCCATGCGAAAAATCCGGCGAGTGGCGCGACGAATCTTTGCCACCTTCACTTCCACAACGGAGATTCGCTGACGGGCAGTTTGACCTTGATTGATTCAGAAAAAATTATTTTGGAAACCGTTTTCGCGGGCAAAATGATTTTCCCACGGGCGGGTGTTCGCGCTATCGAGCCGGTCACTACGGGCGGTGAATTAATTTTTGCCGGACCCACTGGGATGGACGGCTGGACTCAAGGCAAAGTAACGGCCGCGACTGTCGGGGAACCAGGCGAATGGAAATATACCAACGGTGCATTTTATGCGACTCGCGCCGCGTCCATCGCCCGCGACGTGAAATTGCCCGATGTCGCGCGCATTCAGTTTGATTTGGGGTGGAAGGACATGTTGCAAGCTGCCATCGCACTTTACACCAGCCATCTCCAGCCGATTAATTTGGGCAGCAAAGAAACCGAGCCTGACTTCGGGGGTTTTTACAGTCTGCAAATAAACAGCTTCGTTGCGACATTGATGCCGGTCAAAAAAACCGCGCCGCTTATTTATCTGGGGCAGGTTCCCGTGCCGACGTTTTCCCAAAAAAATCGCGCGCATCTGGAAATTTTGGTGAACAAACCGCGCGCCAGCGTTGCTCTCCTGGTCGATGGCGTGTTTGTCCGCGAATGGGTTGACCCGGACGGATTTGCTGGCACGGGCACCGCGATGCGATTTGTGCATCAAGGTCAAGGCGCGGTGAAGTTAAGCAATTTGAGAATCGCGGAATGGAACGGGAAGCTGGAACAAACACTGACCAATGAGCCTGCCCTCAAAGAAGATTCCGCGCGGTTGCTGAATGGAGATCGGGTTTTTGGATTGCTGGATACGTTCCGCGATGGAAAGTTCGTTTTCTCAGTCAGCAATCGAAAGCTGGATATTCCCCTGGCGCGCGTTTCAGAGATAGAATTTCCGGCCACAAAATTTGTGGATGAAAAAGTTGTGGCACCCATTCGCGTTTTTCTCATCAATGGCGATAGCGTCACCTGTCGATTGGAGCAATGGAATCAGCAGGGGGTGAAGTGTTTCAGCCCGCACTTTGGGAACGCGACGTTTCTTCCGACGGCATTTGAACGAGTGGAACTTTATTTGCCGGTAGATTCTGTTTCGGCGATGAATCGTTCACCATCTCCGTGACTAAAATTTTCGCGGCACAGGCCTGTTGCGAGATGAAGGACTAATTTCAAAAAACACGAGAAACTGATTTCCTCTTGTCAGTTTGCGCAACCGGCCTAGATTCCAACTATGTCCGAGCCACGTCTTTCCAATAAAGAATTCTTGAATCGCGTCCGCGAATATTTGACGGCGGAAAACGCAATCCATGAAACCGACGAATCCAGCCAGGCTTCTGAAATCGCGTCGCTGGCGGACTTGGAGGAAAATAATTTTTACGCGTTGGACTCGGAGGCTGTGATCGCTTTCACTCATGCCATCCAGGATTTTGCCATGGAACAAGCGTCTGGCCGATTGCTGGCTTCGATGCAGGATTGCACGCAATTCGAGGGACACCGCGATTGTTATTCGCACTTGGCCGCCACGCTGGATGACGTGGAACTGATCTGCGCCGGAAAACTGGCCAAGCGCGTCAACAAACTAAACTTCTGTCACGACGCTAAAGAATTACTCAAAAAGTTCTGGATCGTCCTCTACGAAGGCCGCAGCACCTCTGTGATGCTCCTCTGCGAAGAAGTCAACAACGCCACAACTTTTGAATCCAAACAGTTTTGCGGTTTTTACACATTCAATCAACGGGTGGTGGCTCAGGCCCGAGCGGACATTTCCGAATCGCTGGCAGGAGAATGCCCCGGCTTGAAGCGGTTTGTGCATCTGCAGAAAGTCGATGCTGCGACGAAAAAAGTTAAAATCCAATTCGCCCGCGAAACCGATGCGGTGGACATCGCGATTAAACGGCTGCGCAAACGCGAGAAAAACTATCGCACCCAGGATTTTCTCGATGAGTTGAATCAGGCGCTGGAAAGGTTGAATGCTTTGGAAGCCGAGTTGCGGGAAAATATTGTCGAAGGAAAACATTGAAAATGGTTTTGGCGGATTATTAGGAGCGCATGATTGAGTTGATTCAATTCCCGTGGAGTCCCTTTTGCATCGTCCAGCGACGCATTCTGGAATATGGGCAAATTTCTTTTAAAATCACAAATATACCCAACGGGGATCGCTCGCTTATTTGGAAAATCACTAAAGAACGTTACTATCACGTTCCGGTGATTCGCGATGGACGAAATGTCATTTTTGAAACCGACCAGACTTCGCAGGTCATTGCCAAATATCTGAACGAAAAATATCAATTGGGAATTTTCCCGCGAGAATGGCGCGGCATCCAATCGCTCATCTGGCAAAATATCGAAAACGAAATTGAAGGGCCGTGCTTCAAGCTCAATGACATTTTCTGGAAGGAGTTTGTTCCCAAATCCGATCAGCTTCGTTTCCTCCGCCACAAAGAACGCAAATTCGGGCGCGGCTGTATCGACCAATGGCGTGCCGGACAAAAAACTTTGTTGCAGCAACTTTCTGAAAAGCTCATTCCGTTTGAACAAATGCTGTTGCACCGCTCATTTCTTCTCGATGCCGCGCCGCGTTTCGTTGATTTCGATTTGTTCGGAATGCTCTCCAATTTTCTTTACTCCGGCCATTACAAATTGCCCGCCGCGCATACGGGCTTAAAAAATTGGTTCGCGCGCATGTCTAAAATAGAAATTCAATCCGCAAAAATTACTCGTGAAAAACTACGTCCTTGATACCAACGTTCTCCTCCATGACCCGCAATCCGTTCTCAACTTCCAAGATAATAATGTTCTCATTCCCATTGATGTTATCGAAGAACTGGACCGCTTCAAACGCGAGTCCAACGAACTAGGTTCCCATGCGCGGCAATTCTCCCGTTCGCTCGATAAGCTGCGCGAAAAAGGAAAGCTCAACAAAGGGGTCAAGCTGGAAAATGGCGGGACGTTGCGAATTATTTTTCCGGAAAACGAAAGCGGCCATCTGGTCTTCGGCAACAAAACGGTGGACAGCCGCATCGTCGCCATGGGGCTGGAAATTCAAAAGGCACAGCCGAAAGTCCGGACAATCATCGTTTCCAAGGACATCAATCTGCGTTTGAAAGCCGATGCGTTTGGCCTCGAAGCGGAGGATTACGAAACCGACCGCGTATTTCTGACCGATCTCTACACCGGCATGATTGAGCAAACGGTCAGCGCCGAGAAGATGACAAAATTTCGCGCGGACGGTGAACTGGAACTCAATGGCAACGGGAAATTTTTCCCGAACGAATATTGCACGTTGACCGAGGAAGGAAACGCCAAGCGCACCGCACTGACGAAGGTTGACCCCACCGGCACGAAACTGATCCCGATCCTCGATTGTCGCGAAGGGGTCTGGGGCATCAAGCCGCGCAACCGCGAACAACATTTCGCCTTCGACGCGTTGCTCGACGACAAGATAAAACTCGTCACGCTCATGGGCAAAGCGGGCACGGGAAAAACTTTGATGGCGATGGCCGCCGGATTGAAACGCACTGTGATGGATCGTGAGTTCCGCCGGCTCGTCGTGGCGCGTCCGACCATTTCGATGGGCAAGGAACTGGGTTTTTTGCCGGGTTCGCTCGAAGAAAAATTAGCCCCGTGGATGCAGCCGATTCACGACGCGTTGGAAATGTTGAGCGATTTAAACATGGGCCACGAACATCGCCGCAGCACCGATTTAATGCGCTCCGGCAGCATCGTGGTGGAAGCGTTGAGCTATATTCGCGGACGCAGCATCGCCAATCAATTCATGGTCATCGACGAGGCGCAAAATCTGACGCCGTTGGAAGTCAAAACCATCGTCACACGCGTCGGGCACGGCACGAAGATTATTTTCACAGGCGACCCGTATCAGATTGACAACCCGTATGTCGATTCCGCGTCAAACGGTTTCAACTACGTCATCAGCAAATTCCGCGAACATTCCATTGCGGCGCACATCGAATTGCAAAAGGGCGAGCGCTCCGAGTTGGCGGAACTGGCGGCGAATATTTTATGAGTTTTGTAGAGATCGGATAAACCAAGAGCTAAGGCTCTGGCTATTTTCGGAAGACGACCGGACGAGGGCGTTGGTAGGGCGCGTC
>JBDSYB010000020.1:0-2748 GCA_039925885.1 Verrucomicrobiota bacterium | reverse complement strand
AAAAAAAGGAAAGACTTTACAGCCACTTGGCTTGAACCTAAACTTTTCTC
This sequence comes from Verrucomicrobiota bacterium, assembly GCA_039925885.1. Classification (GTDB taxonomy): domain Bacteria; phylum Verrucomicrobiota; class Verrucomicrobiia; order Limisphaerales; family CANJXF01; genus CANJXF01. Next base: position 2,698 of record JBDSYB010000020.1, on the reverse strand, counting down.
GCATTAAAGATGAACAGAACTATGGAATCTAAAGTAAAAACGATCGACGGTTTTCGATTGCATGAACGCGACACCGGATCGGCTGATGTGCAGATTGCCCTTTTGACCGAACGAATCAATCAACTCACCGAACATTTGCAAAACAACAAAAAAGATCACAGCTCGCGTCGCGGGTTATTGATCATGGTTGGGCAGCGCCGAAAATTATTGGATTACTTGCACACCACAGATGTTTCCCGATATCAGACCGTTACCAAAAAGCTAAAACTTCGCCGGTAATTCGTCACGTTCAGGGCTTCAATTTCTTTGGCTTTCACCTTTCTGGAATCGGGAGACGCGAGCGATTTCAGCTTCAATTAAACATTCGCGTTTAGAAATTTCGTCGGCGCTGGGCGATTTCAATCAGGTTCTGCATCGCAGAGTTTGATTGAAGTTTCTCGGGTCGGCGAGTCAGGAAAATATTATATGGCACATAAAGTAACGGCTCAATTGGGAGCCACGCAAATTCACATCGAAACTGGCAAACTCGCCAAACAAGCCGACGGCGCTGTGACCGTTCAACTCGGAGAAACCATTGTGATGGTCGCGGCGGTCGCTGCGACCAAAGCCAAGCCCGGTCAGGAATTTTTTCCATTGACCGTGGATTACCGTGAAAAAGCGGCGGCAGCGGGAAAATTTCCCGGCGGCTATTTCAAACGCGAAGGGCGTCCGACGGAAAAAGAAATTCTCACCTGCCGTTTGACGGATCGACCGATTCGTCCGCTATTTCCAAAAGGCTGGTATAACGAGGTCCAGGTTCAAAGCATTCTCCTCAGCGCAGACGGCGAAAATGATTCCGATATTTTGAGCATCGTCGGCGCATCTGCTGCGTTGATGGTCAGCGATATTCCGTGGGACGGACCGCTCGGTGCGATTCGCATCGGACGTGTTGGCGGAAAATTTGTCGCCAACCCGACGCATGTGGAACAAGCCGAAAGCGACATGGATATTATTTATGTCGGCAACAGCACCGACATCGTGATGTTTGAAGGTTGCGCGAAAGAAATTTCCGAAGCTGATTTCAATGCCGCTCTGCAATTCGGCCACGAAGCAGTTCAACCGCTCATCGTCGCGCAAAATGAATTGGCGAAACGCGTTGGAAAAAAGAAACGCGCCATCACGCTCAACATTGTTCCCGACGACATTTTGAAGGAAGCCAAAGCATTGGCTGGCGACCGCATGGTTCCCGCGTTGCTGACTCCGGCGAAACTCGAACGCGAAAGCAAAGTCAAAGCGATTGCTGACGAAGTTGGCGCGAAGCTCGTTGAAAAATTCGGCGCGGAAAAAGTCACCGAATTCGTTCTCAAAGACGCTTTCTATTACATTCAAAAAGAAGCCGTGCGCGGTTTGGTTTTGGACAGCAAGAAACGTTTGGACGGCCGCACCTTTGATCAGGTTCGACCGATTTCTTGCGAAGTGGGAATTCTCCCGCGCGCGCACGGCTCGGCGTTGTTTGCTCGCGGTGAAACGCAGGCCGTTTCCCTCGTCACGCTCGGCACGAACGAAGACGCGCAGGAATTTGATTCCTACACTGGCGGAATCACGGAGAAGAAATTTATTCTCCATTACAACTTCCCCAATTATTCCGTCGGCGAAACCGGACGCATCAGCGGGCCGGGCCGTCGCGAAATCGGCCACGGCGCTTTGGCGGAACGTTCCGTCGCGCAAATGCTGCCGCTCGACACTTATCCGTATGCGATCCGCGTCACGAGCGAAATTATGGAATCAAACGGTTCCACTTCGATGGCGTCAGTCTGCGGCGCGACGTTGGCGTTGATGGACGCTGGTGTTCCAATCACACGACCCGTTTCTGGAATCAGCGTCGGCATCTGCACGGAAACCGACGACAAAGATAAAATCTCCAAATACGAACTGCTCACCGACATCATCGGTTGGGAAGACGCGTTCTGCGATATGGATTGCAAAATTGCGGGAACGTCGCAAGGCGTGACCGGCTTCCAACTCGACCTCAAGCTCAAGGGGATTTCCCATAAGCTCATGGCCGAAACGATTGAAAAAGCGCGCATCGCACGTTTGGGAATTCTCGCTGAAATGGCGAAAGTCATCGCCGAGCCGCGCAAAGAAATGAGCAAATACGCCCCGCGCATTGTTCAAATCCGAATCAATCCTGAAAAGATCGGCGCGCTCATCGGGCCGGGTGGAAAAAATATCAAACGCATCGTTGAAGAGTCCGGTTGCGAAATCAACATCGACGACGACGGAATGGTGAATGTTTATTCCGTTTCCGCCGAAGGAATGCAGATCGCGCGCAACGCCATTGAAGGCATGACCGCTGAAGCTGAAATCGGAAAAATTTATCGCGGCAAAGTTGTCACCGTGAAAGAATTCGGCGCCTTCGTCGAATTTCTTCCGGGAAAAGACGGACTCTGCCACATCAGCGAACTTGCCAACTTCCGCGTTAAGGCGACTGAAGACATCGTAAAAATTGGTGACGACATTTGGGTCAAGTGCCTCGGCGTTGATGACAAAGGCCGCGTGAAACTTTCCCGCCGCGCTGCAATGGAAGATCGCGACAAGGAAATGGCAGGCAAAGTCGAAGCGCCTGCTGAAACAGCGAAAGCGTAACTAATCTTTCAACGGTATTTGCGAGCGAGCCGGAAAAATCCGGCTCGTTTTTTTTTTGAAGGTAGGGCGCGTC
>JBDSYB010000019.1:0-13666 GCA_039925885.1 Verrucomicrobiota bacterium | reverse complement strand
TTTGGACACTGGAAAGAAATCCGCGTTTCAGTTGGTAGAGACCTTCGCGCGTTCCAATCCACAGGACGCGATCTTTCGTCTCATAGAGTATTCTTACGTAATCACTGCCGAGACCCTCCGACCGACCAAAATGCGAAAATTTTCCTTCATACAAACGGGTCAGCCCGCCATCGCTCGTGCCGATCCAGAGAGTTCCATCGCCGCTTTCGCAAAGCGTCGTAATCGAACGGCCTTTGAGGGCGGGCGTGTTTTCAGGAGTAAAAATTGTGAAGCGGACACCATCGAATCGCGCCAAACCTTTTTGTGTTCCGACCCAAATATATCGGTCGCGCGTTTGCAGAATGCTTTGGACATGATTCTGCGGCAGGCCGTCGTCGGTCTGCCAAACCCTGGCTCCGTAATCCAACAAAGCCGCCAGCGCTGAAAGGGGAAAAAAACAAAATACAAGCAGGCTGAATCGCCCGAGATTTTTGAAAATCGGCTTCACTTCAAGATTTATATCGAATCAAAGAAGACGTTCCAAGCTATCGCCACATTCTTCCTCCAACTCCGTGCTGTTTATTTTCACGAAATCGTTGCGCGTTAAGCCAAAACGATTCAGATGAATCACGGGTCCAGAAACCGGCTAACGGAATCTTATTAATCACGATGATTAGGCCATTTTTTTTATTTTAGGCCCTAACCGAGGCGGATAAGAATTGTTTGCGGTGCGTAAAGATATAAATCTCAATTCAACTGCCGTAGTCGATAGAATCTTTTTGGAGATGCACTCACGTTGTCCGTGAAGGAAAGCGTCGCGCCGCTTGCCACGATGTCGCCGGGCACTTCAGTCCAGGCCGTTTCATTGAAATCATTTTTAAATTGCAGACGATAGGTCTTCCCGGGATAGACCGACCAGGTGAGTTGAACCATTCCATTGGAAGTTGTCATGGAGTCGGAACGTGGCGGTGCGATAACCACGATATTAAATCCTCTTGTTGCGCTTAAAGGCGGCGAACCGTTGTCGGTTACTCGAACCACGACCGCATTGGTTGTGGTCGTCAAACTCGTCGGCGCAGTCCAGGTGAAGACGCCGCTCGTCGGACCGACACTCGCTCCCGCAGGCGCGCCAGGATCAAGGCTGAAAGTCACAGTTTGCGCAGGAATATCGGAATCGCTGGCGGAATTGGTGAAGGTCAACATGCTGCCCGCATTAATTGTTGTATTAGAAATCGCGGCGAGCGTCGGCGCAGTATTGGTCGGCGCGGAAACAAAAATCGCTTCGATGCCGCTGCTCTTGGGATTATTGACGACGGAAATGTAGTTGATGGAAATTTTTCCCATCGCGTCGGCCTTGGCGGAAAATGTTTTCACCAGGGCTTTATATTTTACCGTTTCCGCGAGAATATCGAAGTTGGTCAGAACCTGCGCGCTGTTGAGCGAGACGTTGAAAACTCGTTCCCCCGCGAAGTTTGCCGCAACCTCTGCAAAGTGCAAACGAACCGCGTGCGTCGCGCCTGGCATTAGGTTGGTCAATGAATAACTGAAAGTTCCGGAACGTTCCGTTTGATAAACAGCTTGGGGCGCGGAATTGCTCACCCCCGCCGTAATGATCACATTCGCCACCGACAAGGTGCTGCCGCCAGTGAAATAAGCATCGGCTGAAAATGGCGAAACCGCGCCGCCGCCCGAGTTAACCGCGTAGCTGCTTCGGAAAACGTGGAACGGAAGAGCGAACGAATTATTCGTCTCGTTGCTTTCGGAAAATCGCGCCACATCATCGACTGTGGCGGTGACAACGTGATCCCCCGCCGTCCCGAACCACACATTCGTTCCGCTGGGGCCGCCGTCAGCCGTGAGCGTGATCGAGGCACCCGGCGCGAGTGAGTTGGTATATTTATCCGTGTAAGAAACACCGACTCCATCCACCAAAAAACCGACGCCCAAAATAATTCCTTGCGGCGTCGCGCCTGCGCCTTGGTTTTTTATGGTGGCGCGAAAAACCATACCCGTGCCCGCGACAAGATTGGTTGGCGTCCAATTTAGCGCGGTGACGATCACGTCCGGCAACGGCTGCGCATACACTCCCAGATTATTTCCTACGATGCGTTGGTTTCCGGGGATGCCCGCGTTGATCGGTCGGTTCAAGACAATGTCGCCGCCCGCACCGTCAGACATCGCCATTGCTGTGGAACCGCCGCCGTCGAGAATAAATCCATTGTAAGCGCCGAAACGAATGAGCCATTGCGCAGCCTCGAAATGATTGACCCCTTCGCTGTAGCCGGTTTGCCGTCCATCCACGGTGAGGAGATAAATATAACGATTGTTTTGGGAAAGCCCCGCGACTGTTCGCGGTTCGATTCCTGGATTCACGCCGACATTGTTTCCGTTCTGCAAAATAATTTCCGCGCCGGTAATCGCGGTGAAAATGTTGCTGGTGTTGATCGGCGTGCTGGCAATGGATGCCTGATTGTTGCTCGTGATTAGCAGCGAGGTGGAAAATGTTCCCGACTCCTGCGGCGAAACGAGTTGCCCTTGCGAAATAGCTAGGCCCACTAAATTTTTTGGATCACCCACGTTCGTCACGCAGCAGGGATTAAAGAAGTTAGCATTGATGGCCGCTTGCAGCCCATAAGTGGTTAGAAATTGGCTGGTAGTTTGACCATCCGTTTCCAGTGGACGCGCGCCATTGGAAGGCGTGGAAAAAAGCGCCACGCCTGGGTCATTTAAATCAACTCGCAAGACATTTACTTTTTGCACTCTTGATTCGGCAGCATCTGCTTCACCCGTCGCCCGATCCACTCCGCGAAAAATGGGTATCCAGGGACTAATCGTAATGGCGCCTCGAAGAGGGCAGGGAATCGCTGCCAGTGTCAAAATCAGCGCGAGCCCGCATTTAATATTTCTAAAATGAATTTTCATTCGCTGCTTCAACTCAACTTTAAAGCCCCTCAAGGCGGTCGCGTGACGGGAGCAACATAATCTTTGTGCCAATATAAATCCCAGAGTTTTTCCAACTTGACGATTTGGGCGTGTCCATCGGCAAATTCGACGGTGATTCCTCCTGGCATCGGTTTCTGTCCGGCTAACCACGTTCGAGGCGACTTCCCGACCGGCGATACATGGCGGGCGATAGTCAGACGTTCAATCCCGCCTCTCGGGGTGTCGGAGCCTTGATACAAATCTCTCGCCGGGGGATCATCGGCAAGCGGCCAGGCATCCACCCAGGTAGAATCCATAAAGATAGGGGTGGTCGCTGTAAAACGCACCGCGCTTTCACTTCGGAATTCTTTATTCGGATCGACCCCGCCCGTCCCCTTGTAGAACCATGCATTGATGGCGTAGCTCCCTTGAAGCTGAGTCGAGCCATAGATCCAATTCCAGGACTGATCGGCCATGCCGCATCCCGTGAAAAGTGTGCTCCGCTGCTGCCAGGGAATTTGTTCCGGCGCAATGGGACAGACGCGGACTTTTTTCACATTGGCATAGTTACTAATGAGCTTCTTCATCCAAAGATCACCCACAACGTCGTAAGGCATGGCCTTGCCGCTATCATTCACATACATGAAGTGAGCCAGACCGATTTGTTTCATATTGCTGACGCACTGAATGCCTTGCGCTTTGACCTTGGCCGCACTGAGCGCTGGCAAGAGCAAAGCCGCCAGAATCGCAATAATGGCGATGACCACCAGCAGTTCAATCAAAGTAAATCCGCGGGAACCGACGGCCTCCGCTGAATCCTGTGGGCGAAATTTTCCTTCGCGAACTTCAAAAACTTTCATAACAAGTTTTCGGGAAATACATGAAGACCCCTAAAGATTTTATGCATCGAGATTTCATTAGCATCGGATTATACCAAATGAATCGCCCTCGTGAAACGACAGAGTATGACACAAACGTGTCATAGGATTTGGGTGGCTAAACAATTTTTGATGCGCCATATTGTGTCAAGTTCCCAAATGATTGCAGTCGCATTAACAATTAAAAACAAGAACAGGGTTGGCACTCTACCGTGCATAACTAAGACTTAAACCTGACCCTCTTACAAACAACGCATCCTATAATATGAAAAAAATTATCTCGTTAACTCTTCTCTCCCTCGCCCTCGGGGTGCTCGCCAATCGCGCATCCGCAGGCGTAATATTTTCTGACGATTTTGAGTCAGGAACAGTTGCAAACTGGTATGAAAGCTTTTCCGCCACCGGTCGTGGTTGGACGCCTTCCACTGTGACGAACATCGTTCCGACGGGCGGCACGTGGAGTATGCTATTGACCAACTCGATTTCAAAAATGCATCGTAACATTATCGCTGACAATGGCGGTTTTGAAGTCAGCGGTCATGCGATTTATTCGGGTTATATTTATGATGACGGCGCGGCCAATCTTGCTTGGTTTGAAGTTCGCGGATATTCCGGCGGGACAGGCTTTGCCAATACGGTCGCCGGGGCTACGGTGAGCGGGAGTTTATCCCAGTTGATCGCTATCGGCAAGTCATCCGGGGGATTCGCTTACATTCCGGGTGGCGCTTACGACCCGACCAAATATCAATGCCGGAGCATTGCCAATACAACGGTCTCTAGCAGTACGACGTGGTATAATCTAGACGGTCCTGGTGCACCGAACCGTTCGTTCGGCTGGCATAAATTCGCCATCGAACAACTAGAGGATGGCACGACCTTGAAGTTTTATGTGGACGATATTTTGTGTCGAACGATTCTGGGCAACTCGGTGCAGTCTTGGGACACGATCTTCGGTGGTGCCGGAAATGTCGTAAATGGTACTACTAATTATCTGGACGGAATGACCCTGACCACGATTGCGGATACGAACAAACCGACTATTCAAATCGCTTACGGAAGTTTTACCTCTAACGAAGTCAACGTAGTCTATTCGGAAAGCGTCGATGACACGGTTATCAATACGGCCAATTATTCGTTAAGCGGTGGCTTGACCATCTCCAGCGTGGATCGCACCAGCGTCAGCTCGGTTCGACTGAACACCAGTGACCAGACGCCGGGCACAACTTACACCCTCACGGTGAACGGAGTGCAAGATCTGGCAACCAACGTACAAGACACGGCGGGAGTTAACACCATTGCTGCTAATAGCACGGCCTCTTTTACCGCGTTCGCGACCCCGCAATTCTACGCCAACTTTAATGATGCGGCAATACCGTCTGGCACTGCTGTTTACGGTAATGCTTTTATAAACGGTGGGAGCGGTTTCGGCGGCAGTCCGATGTTAGATCTCACAGAAGCGACGGCCAACCAGAATGGTTCGTTCATCATTGAAGATCTCAATGCGGGCCAAGTCGTCGGCAGCTTCACCGCAAGTTTCCGGGTGAGATCAGGTGGCGGCTCTGCGCAACCTGCCGAAGGATTCAGCTTCAATTTGGGCAGTGACCTCCCCAGCGGCACGTTCGGTTCTCTTGATGGAAACAGCCTCGGTCTCGCTGTCATTTTTGACGCGTTCAATCAGGGCACTGATGCCAGTTCGTCGCTAGCTCCGGAAGCTCCCGCCATTGATATAAAATTGGGTGGTAACTTTGTTGCGCACAAAGCGGTCGGCAAACTTTTACGCACTGGAGTTGATTACGCTGACGTTCTTATCAAAGCGGACCTCGATGGCAAATTGACTGTCGTCATGAACGGGTCGCTGGTTTATAGCAATCTCGTGGTCTACACGAACAAGGTAGGCGGGAGATTCGCCTTAAGTGGAATAACTGGTGGTGCTTTTCAAACCCACTACATTGATGACTTGGGTATTACGACAGTCGGATTGGCCGATTCGGTTCCTCCGACAATCACGAGCGCGGCCGGCACTGGCGACCTGGGTTGTTCGAGTTTGACTGAAGTAAAAGTAGTCTTCTCAGAAGCGGTCAGTTCCACGGCCGACAACGCTGGAAATTATTCTTTAAGTGGAGCTGTAAGCATCTCGGGAGTTACGCGTATTAGCCCGAGCACGGTCGTCCTGACTACCAGTCTTCAAAACACGAATACTTCTTACACGCTGACAGTAAACAATGTGCAGGATACCGCACTCGTCCCAAATACGATTGCGGCAAATAGCACCAAGACATTCACATCATTCATTGGTTCCACCGCAAAATTTTATACCGAATTCTGTGTGCTGCCGCCCAACGCGGCCATCTACGGCGATGCGGTTTTAGATCAGGGCATTCTCAAATTGACCTCCGCAATCGGTAACCAGGGCGGGTCCATCGTCATTGAAGATTTGGATGCGGGCAGCGTTGTGGGGAGCTTTGATGTTAATTTCAAGGCTCTCATCGGCGGCGGCTCCGGTAGTGGCGCCGATGGATACAGTTTCAACTTTGGAAACGGCTTGCCCGATGGCACTTTTGCCGAGGAGGGCGCGGGCAACGGCCTGACGATTACCTTCGATACATACAATAATTCCCCGGTAGGTCAGCCTAGTGAGGCTCCCGCCATCAGAGTTAAATTCGACGGTATTCTCATCACCAACAAATTCGTCAGCTATCTTCGAACGGGAACAACCTTCACAAACGTATCCATTCATGTCGATCCCGACGGAACGCTTGATCTTACTTATGGCACGAATGTTGTTTTCAGTAATCTCCTTGCCTATACAACACCCATCGCTGGTGGCAGATTCGGCTTTGGCGCTCGAACTGGCGGAGTCTTCGACAATCATTGGCTGGATAATTTGAGCATCAACACCTTTACCAGTTGCGGCACCCTGACCATTGCACAACAAGGTAGCGACGCAGTAATTACGTGGTCAGGACCCTGTGCCCTTGAAAGTGCGGATAATGTCGAAGGGCCTTATTCACCGGTCGGGGCTTCCAGCCCTTATACTACGCCTATTGCAGATAAAAAATTCTTCAAGTTGCATGGGAACTGAGGACACATTGTAAATCAGGAGGGCGGCAGTAAACACTGCTGCCCTTCTTTGCTTTGAAGCACGAATGTTTTGTTGGGAGACAAAGTGGTTTGGGTGAGAACGTCCAACACCAGTCCAAATTTGATTGCGGTGTGGTTGGTTAAGTTCAACCCTAGATAGAGAATTTTATGAATGCGTCATTGAGAAATTCACGGGTAAAATTTGCAGGATTTACTCTTATAGAGTTGCTGGTGGTCATCGCTATCATCGCCATTTTGGCGGGGCTTCTATTGCCTGCGTTGGCTAAGGCCAAAACTAAAGCCCAACGCATTGCCTGTATCAGTAATTTGAAACAGATCGGCTATGCGCTGCAAATGTATAACGATGAACATAAGGGGCGCGTTCCTACCGCTCTAACTTATGGAGCGGCGCCTGGAAGTTATCCTGCTCCCCAATATGACAAAACCTATACATACGGAGGAATTGCTAAATCCCTCAACATCGCCAATTACCGCGTTTTTTGGTGTCCGGGCGATAGAGTTCGCGTGGTCACAAATTCATTAACCGCCCAGACTTCTTACAGATATCGATGGGTTGTCTTTTGGAACTCAACAACGCCTGGATTGAAAGAAACGCAATTTTTCCGGCCAGCGTCCCAAGTCGTCTATCACGAAGATCTCGATTACCATTACAAGATGCTGCCCGATCCATATCCGAAGGTTCAACCGACGTTGGATGCTGTCTATGCTGATTGCCATGCAGCGATCTGGAAAGTGGCGTTCCGACAAAATGTTCCGGCAAAACTCTATGATCCCAACTGGTTCACATATGGAAATAATGTGATAAATACAGATGCGCCCAACATAGGAACCAATGTCACCAGTGGTTACGATCTCTAGCAATCGAGTCCGCAAACCATCTAAGCCTGTGAATGATGCGGACCAGACTTCTTACACTTACCGATGGGTGTTTTTTTACAATACCTGGTTATTTCCAGGGTTAAAAGATATCCACCTTTATCGACCAGTAGCACAAATCATTTACCATGAAGATGTCGATTACCATTACAAAATGCTGCCCGACCGTTATCCCCTAGTGCAGCCGACGTTGAATGCTGTTTACGCTGATTGTCATGCGGCGTTTTGGAAAGTCCAGTTCCAGCAGTTTGGAACTGGTGTTGCGGGTAGCCCTTATGATCCGAACTGGTTCGGATTTGCACAAGACGTGAAAAATCCCGCCCAGCCTGTTAATACGGGCGGCGACGTTCACACCGGTCACGATCTTTAAGTCTCGCGCCTTTCAGTCCAGCAGGGATCACTCTGAATCCACTCTCCCACCATGGCTGGCTCAAATCCCGGCTACAGGAGCGGTCGTTCCGAAGAACTCTCCTAAGAGCCTGTTTGAAAACTGTAGCGTCAGCCATCCTGGCTGACGTAGAGCCGGGCTTCCCGCCCGGCGGGAAAAGCGTCGCCACCGAAAACATCCCGGTAAAATCAGAGTGTCCCGAACATTCAGGCGTTTTTTCCGGGCGGCAAGATGCCGTCCTCTACGGCAGGCACGGATGCCCGCCGCTACTTTTCAAACAGGCTCTAAGATGAAGCACTTAAATTTCCTTCGCGTAGATCTGCTGGAATACCTTCGGACTGTTCGGATCCACAATCGTAATTCCATCTTTGCCGAAACGCGCAGTGACGGGCGCGCCTTTTCCTTCCGCGAGATATTTGAAATTCAAATCACGCACGATGGCGGCGGCGTGGACGATGGCGACGGTGATGCGCGCTTCTTCGGCAGTCGGATAAATTTCGACGACTGCTTCGCGTGATTCGTTGAAAAATTTCATTCTGCAAATTGCAGCAAGCCCAACCGTCAAACTGTCCACGCCGTAACCGATATAAGCTCTCGTTCCATCGGGGCGCAAAACTTCGCGCGTAAAATGATTGTTCGATGTGCGACTGCCGCCGCCGTTGTTCCAGAATCGGAACCCTCGATATTGTTGGTCGCTTTCCACTTTGCCATCCGTGCCGACGATTTCGTGTCCCTGATTGACCGGTCCTTCAAAATCCTTCGGCGTGATCCAGTTGTTGTGAAAATTGATGCTCATGCCGTTTTCAAAATCGACGCGCACTTGCACGGCGTCGTAGGCATTGATGCCGTCACGCACAAGCCGTTTTTTTTGTCCAACGGCCGTCAGCGAAACCGGTTTCGATTTGTAATAATGGTAAATCAAATCCACCCAATGCGGCCCAACATAGCTGAATGGATCGCTTTGCTCGGCCCATTTGAAAGTGCTTAAAGAAACTTCGAGCGGCTCTTCGAGGTAGGCCGTGCCGTAGAGCGGCGCGCCAATGCGTTTCTGGATATCGTCGCGGATGCGCAGGTGATCAGGGTCGTAGCGTTTGTGCATATCGACGGCGACAATGAGATTTTTTTTCCGCGCCAGTGAAATGATTTCGTCTGCTTCGTGAATCGAAAGGCACATCGGTTTTTCTGTGATGACGTGAACGCCGCTGTCCAAAGCCGCCAAGATAACTTCCGTGTGCAAATTATCCGGCGTGGCGACAGCCATCACATCGAGATCGGGAAAATCGCGGAGAATATCGATCCACGGCGTCGCGCCGAAATAGGGTTTTGGTGGATTGTAGTGTTGAGCCTCCGGCTCAATTGGGGCCACAGGCCCCACGCTACACAACTCCTTGAAATTCTTTTGCGCAAGTTTCGCGGACTTTTCCGAGCGCGTGGCGACGGCGACTAATTCAAATTTGATCGGCGCAAAATCGCGCGTCCATTTGTCCAAGCCGACGCGACCGAGCTGCGAAGAAATTCCCGCGCGTTGCAAATCCGCGTAAGCGCGCGCATGAACATCGCCGCCAAACATTCCCGCGCCGATAAGCGCAATTTTAATTGTGCCTTCCATAATTTTTGTAGCGGCAGTCTGTGACTGCCGGAAATCGCCGTCGAGTTTTTATCTCTGAGAAGTTAAGAGTGAACGAAGGCAGGGTTGACGCATCCCTCTCATTCACACCGTGCTTTAGCCCGGTGAAATCGTCTGGAAAGAGATTCAGCCGTTTAACGGCTTCTGCGCCTGTTCGGTCAAGCCGTTGAAACGGCTGAATCGCTCGTCGCCCGCCAGACACCGGGCTAAAGCCACGGTGTTAATGAGAAACGTAATTTAGGAGGTGTGCGTCAGCCGTGCGAACGATGGCGGATTGCCTTGTGAAATTTTCCTTTCCGCTTTAGGTTCCTACCTCCATGAAAATCGAGAACGTCTCCGAATCCCGATCCATTTCTGGTTTCACCTTTACGGAACTTGTCGTCGTGCTTGCGGTGTTAACGATTCTCGTTGCGATGATTCTCCCGGCCTTGGCGAACACGCAAACCCGCACGCAGCGCGCAATCTGCTTGAACAATCTTCGGCAATTGGGAATTGCGGTTACGGTTTTTTCAACCGAAAATAATGATACACTTCCCGTCGCGCGGTCGGCTTCGGTGCAAATCGCGTTGGATCCGATTTCCGCGCCAAACGCGGCGAAGATAGGACTGACTCTAACAAATCCTGCCTCGTTCTGGACTTGTCCCAATCGCCCTGGGTTGCCGTTCTATGAGGCGGCCTTTAATCAATGGACTCTCGGTTATCAATACTTTGGCGGCATTTCTAATTGGGTAAATACATCCGGAACGTATGCAAGTCGCAGTCCGATCAAGCTGAGTTTATCTAAGCCTCACTGGACAATGGCGGCTGATGCAGTGATCAAATTAAGCGGGGTTTGGGGAGGGTCTCCCACAAGTTCCACCTACACTAACATTCCCCCGCATCACACCGGGGATTCGTTTGTGCCACAAGGCGGCAACCAGGTTTTTATGGATGGCTCTGCGCAATGGATTCAATTTGAGAAAATGTATTTCTTGCATTCCTGGAGTTCTTCGACGCGAGTTTGTTATTTTTATCAAGACCCAAAAGATTTCGATGCCGCATTGGTTGCACGCCTTGCCTTGTTGCAGGCAACTCCATGAAATTATTTTCTCCAATTACGACTCGGCTGAGAGATTGTTTTCCATTTAAGCGATTGGAGATTTCACTTTCACTGAGCGCGCTCGTCTTATTTTCGTCAGTTGCGCATTCCACTCCGCCTGACGGACAAATCGTGACTTGGGGTTTGAGAACGTTTCCCCAAGTCGCCCGCACATTGAGTTTTACCAACGTCGCGGCCGGAATTGACCACAACCTTGCCTTGAGTGCCGGTGGAAAAATCGTGGCGTGGGGAAATAATAATTTTGGTCAATCAACGGTGTCGCCTTCGTTGAGCAACGTGATCGCCATCGCCGTTGGTGGCGGTGGACACAGCATTGCACTCAAGAGCGACGGAACGCTCAACATCTGGGGCGCCACAAATCGCGGACAAGCGACCATTCCTGTTGCGGCGACCAACATCATCCAAGTGGCGGCGGGAAAATTTCATGCCGTCGCGCTGAGAAACGATGGAATAGTTTTGGCGTGGGGCTACAACGCTTACGGACAAAAAACAGTTCCAGCAAGTTTGAGCAACGTTGTCGCGATTGCTGCGGGCGCGCATCACTCCGTCGCGTTGATGAGTAACGGAACGGTCGTGGCGTGGGGCGCGGGCAATATCAAAACGAATTTTTTTCCGCAGTATGGACAGTCGGTGGTTCCTGCGGGTTTGAGTAATGTCGTCAGAATCGCGGCGGGTGCGACACACACTCTGGCGCTCAAAAATGATGGAACCGTTGTGGCGTTTGGCTGCAATTACGACGGGCAAACCAATGTGCCTCCCGGACTCAGCAACGTGAGCGCGATTGCAGCAGGGGGCGATGAAGATGTGGGTCATTCTCTTGCCTTGAAATCGGATGGAACAATTGTCGCGTGGGGAAATAACGATTACGGACAAACCAATGTGCCGGCTGGTTTATCAAACGTCGTCGCGATTTCTGCGGGGGCTTTTCATAATTTCGCCATCACGGCTGACGGCGAAATGATTTCGTGGGGCGATGCTACGGAGGACTACGCGACATCGCTGCCGGGATTTTCAGATGTGGTGAGTTTCAGCGCAGCGCCTTCCTACACACTCGCGCTTCGCAAAAATGGTTCCGTAATTTTTTCTGAATCCGCATTTTCCGGCCCGTCGTTGCTTCCGCCCAATTTGGGAAATGTCACCGCATTGGCAGCAGGTGGTTTGCACAGTCTTGCGATAAAAGAAAATCGCGACGTCGTGGCGTGGGGCGACAATTCATTTGGCCAAACTAATTTGCCGGTCGGATTGAGCAACGTTGTCTCGGTTGCTTGTGGATTTTATCACAGCCTCGCTTTGCAAAATGACGGAACCGTTGCGATGTGGGGAGCGGGCGCAACCAATTCAGGAATTTTTCCTCACTTCGGTCAATCGTTGATTCCACCGGGATTGAGCAACGTGATTGCGATTGCCGCAGGTGAGTTGCACAGCGTCGCTTTAAAAACTGACGGCGGAGTTGCGGCGTGGGGAAATAATTCGTTCGGACAAACATCGCCGCCTTCAGGAGTGAGCAACGTTATTGCGATTGCTGCCGGATCGTTTCACACCCTCGCATTAATGAGCAACGGAACTGTGCGCGCTTGGGGAAATAATTTGTCGGGACAAACCAATGTCCCAGCGACATTGAGCAACATCATCGCGATAGCAGCGGCTTCAACTCACTGTCTGGCGTTACGAAATGATGGAATCGTGATTGCGTGGGGCGATAACACCTACGGTCAGACCAATGGTTCGACGGCTGGAACAAATATCGTGGCCATTGCGTCGCGAGAAGGACGCAACCTCGCTTTGTCATTAGAAGGAGTGAAAATTAATTCGGCGGAAATTTCCGGTGTGGATCTGTTGGTTCGCTTTCACGGTTTTGCGCAACGACAATATACTTTGCAATTCTCGACCAATCTTACCTCATCAGCTTGGGCTGACGTTTCCGCGCTGTCAGGTAGCGGCGGAGAAACAAACTTGCTCGACTACAACGCGGTATCGAATGCGCCTGTCCGATTCTATCGGTTGAAAGAAAGCTCGCCGTAATTTTGAGCGACGCAGAGTTGCTCAGAAATTCCCGCGCGGTGATGATATTTTGAGTTAACGGCGATTACTCCTGCCCGGCATTTTTCTTAATAAAATCGACACGGGCGCTGAGTTCGGGCGTGAGGTATTTGTCGGGAGATTGAATCTGCACTTTCACTTGCAAGGTTCCTTTGGCGCGCGTGGCTTCGGGCGCGATCTCTGCCACATAGCCGTCATAATTTCTGTCCGGGTAGGCCTCTGGATTGACGCGGCATTTTTGCTTCAAAAAAACTTTGCTCAAATCGCCTTCGTTCAAATCAATTTCCACTTGTAAATCTTTCGTGTCAGCCAAAGCAATCAAGGCGGTGCTCGGGCCGCGTCCTCCGCCAAAACTTTGTGGCACGACCAATTCATTTGGATCAACTAATTTTTCCAATACAACGCCGTTGATCGGCGAACGGATGATGCACCAGTCAATGTAGGTTTCGATGAGTGATTTTGCGCCTTCGACTTCTTTGAGCGTGGCTTTGGCGCTTTCGAGTTGCAGGCGTGCGTTGTCTTCGAGTTGTTGAGATTCGATTTTTTCGAGGAGCAATTTTCGGGTGCGCGCGTAATCCAATTCGGCTTTTTCAATCGCCACTTTCGCGTTGCTGACGCGGCCCTCGACTTCTTTGAGGCGCGCGGCGTATTCGGAATTATCGAGGAGGACCACCACTTGTCCGTTGGTCACGGTGTCACCTTTTTTTACGCCGATCCATTTCACGGTGCCCATGAAACGCGGGCTGAGTTCAATG
>JBDSYB010000018.1:0-3852 GCA_039925885.1 Verrucomicrobiota bacterium | reverse complement strand
TCGACGTTGATTTGCGGAAAACCGATTTCGCGCGCGTAGTTGTAGGCGCGCACGGAGTGACGCGCCCTACCCGCAATAGATTTTGAATTGCGAAAATTTTCATTGGGCGGGGAGTTCAGCAGCGGCTTGTTTTTCAACGGCTTTGGCCGGAGTTTCTTTGAGATAATTTCCATAGCCGATAATCACAGTGGACGAAACCAGCACCACCAATCCCAGCAACATCAACCGATGCGTCCGTTTACTGACGCCCTTCCACTCGGCGAGGAATATCCCCACCAGCGTTCCAAAAATAATGATGCTCGCCATGTGCAACGTCCAACTGGAGAAATCGTACTTGCCCATCTTCGTCGTGCCCATGCTGTAGAAGAAAAATTGGAGATACCAGACCGTCCCGGCGACGGCGCAAAGAATATAATTGGCGAGTAATGGAACACGCTCGAATTGATTCGTAGCAGCCGACGTGAGTCGGCTCTGACTGTCTTCGCCCGAATTAGAATGAGCCGACTCACGTCGGCTGCTACGAGAATTAAAATAATCGCTGCTCGTTTTGTTTTTGATGTTCAGAAAGACGCACCAGATAAAATTCGTCGCGAAACCGCCCGCCAGAATCACGATGAGTACCGGCAAATTTTGCCAAAGATGGGAAGCTCCATTCGCAACGGCAAGTTCAGCAATCGGTTTGCCCGCCGCGAACCCATACGACATGCAAGCGCTCATGATGCCGCAAAATGTCGCGACCCAAACGCCTTTCTTGAAATTGAATTCCTTGATGGTCGCCTGCTTGTCCTTCTCCGGCACTTCCCGCTCCTTGGCGATGCCCGCGAGTCCGCTGATGACAATGCCCAACAAACTCACCACCACGCCTCCCAGCACAATGCGGCCGGAAGTGGAGTTAATGATGCCGCCAAATTCGCCAGCAAAAATTGGCGGAAGCAACGTTCCAAACGCCGCGCAGTAACCGAGCGCCATCGCCGTTCCAAGCGCTATGCCGAGATAGCGAACCGTGAGGCCAAACGTCGCGCCGCCGATGCCCCACAACATTCCGAAAACGAAACTCCAGAAAACACTCTTCGAGGGCGCGTTGGTCAAAGTGGTCATCAAGTTCGGCACCATTAGCGCGGCGATGATCCACGGCACGACAATCCAACTGAATACGCCACCGACAATCCAAAAACTTTCCCACGACCAATGTTTGACCTTGCGATACGGCAGATAAAAAATCGCGGACATTAAACCGCCGATGGCATGGAGCATTACGCCGAGTGGAGGATTGGGGATCATAATGGGTTGGTTGTTTTATCCCGAAGGGATTTCCGAGAATAGCCCGGCGTTTCAACGCCGGGTCTTGGTGAACGATAAATAAGTCCCGCAGGGACGGATGAAATTTTAATTTTGCTTCCGGTCAGCCGTCCCTTCGGGACTCGTTTCTTCTCTGACAAAACCCGGCGTTGAAACGCCGGGCTATTTTCATCATGTCCCTTCGGGACGAGGGTGTTGCCTGCGGTTTTTAGCTCCGTTAGGAGCGGCCTATTTATAGAAACGATTCTAAAAAAAGAACAAGCTCCAGATTCCAGCTTCTGACGAGGTTGTTGAGTCGTTACCATAGTGCGATTAACAGCAAAATGATTCCACCTGTGGCGACGTTCCAAATGAAGGAACGAACATAGGAAAAGCCAGCGGAATACGCGACGGCATAGACGACTCGACCCCAAAAGTAGAGATGCACTCCCCACACGGTGAGCGCACTGTGCCGTCCCGCGACATGAGCGATGAGGACTGCGGCCGCGAAGAGTGGAAATGTCTCAAGAAAATTGGTGGCTGCCCTATCGACGCGCCCGGCTGCGCCTTTGAGAGGGGGCATTTTCTCCTCTCGATTGCTTGCTGTCCATCGGTAGCCGTATTGGAAACTGATGAAATGCGACGCCGCAACGAGATGAACAATGCCGAGAATAACACTCAACGCCAGCATATGGAGTTCGATTGTCATGGGTTGTTTTTCAATAAATTTTTCAACCCAACACGCGCGCCACGGTTTGATTCCGCAAATAATCCGAAAGAGTTTCCGGCCCGAGCACGCCGCAGCTTCGGCGCGTGTTTCGAGAAGCCTTTGAAACGGCTGAATCTCTCGGCGCGCGCGAGACACCGGGCTGAAGCCTCGGTGTTAATGAGAATTACTTTTTCGTTTTTCAAAATGAATGATGAGTTTTCGCACAGGCTCGCGCAATGGTTGGCCGTCATTTCATTGGTTGGCGTAAAATAGTTTTCCAATTCTTTGGGTCTGCGCGCCGAATGTCGCTCAAGTAAATCTCGTGGTGCTTTCCGGTCAGGCCTGAACGAGCGGCGATAAACTCATGCACGCGCATGATGGTCGACCCTTCTTCTGTGAATGGGCCGA
Organism: Verrucomicrobiota bacterium; assembly: GCA_039925885.1. Lineage (GTDB taxonomy): Bacteria > Verrucomicrobiota > Verrucomicrobiia > Limisphaerales > CANJXF01 > CANJXF01. Next base: position 1,457 of record JBDSYB010000018.1, on the reverse strand, counting down.
CATGCAATATTTGAGCGCATCGGCCTTCGGAAAACTCCTCCAATCGCAGTTTCGCAATCGCTGGGAGTTTCTTCTTCCTGGCGACTTGGGTCATGGCGTCGTGGATGACTGCGTCGGTCGCGAAGGCAGGCTGCAAAATCATCATTGTCCAATTCCAGTTCTTTTTGTCGTCGGCCACGAAGACAGACATGTCCTCCGCCCACCAGAGTCCTTCGAGCGGCATGACGGCGTAATCGGTCGCCTGCGCACCCTTCTTCACCGCAAATTTTGCGGTGAATGACACCGTGAACAACGCCTCAACCGCTTGAGCATACTCAAGGGAGGTGTTCGGGTCGCCTTTGCCGTCAATCATCAGGTATCTCAACGGCGGCAAGTCCACCTGCACGACTTCTGCCGCAGATGCTCTGTAAAACGGTTTCAGTTCCTTCTTAAGGTCGATTTTTTCCATAGACGTTCTGAATGACGGCTAACAGGGTATTGAGTTGCGTGGTTGTGGTTTAATTCGATTAATTGTTTTGAAAATAAATTTTACGCCAGCACCCGCGCCACAGTTTAATTGCCAACGTCGTAGCGCAGATTTCCACCCTGCGCTACGACGCTGACTCATCAACCACCCTCCGAGACTGACTGCGTATCGACAACTTCATACAGACCCGGTTCGAACTTCGCGAGCGCGGCGGCTTCTTTCATGTGCGGCATGGCGGCGGGATTTTTTTGCATCGCTTCCAAATCTCCCTTGCTGCGCCACTGCGCGTAGTTGGCGACCATCGTGCCATCGAAGCTGCGATGAATGTTGGCCGAGATAAAGCCCGGCAAATGACGCATCGAAGTCTCGGTGGCGTGGATCAGAAGATCGACGAGTTGCTGCTGCTTCGCTGGTTCGACGGTGAAGATGTTGATGAGTGTGACGAGTTTTTTGTCTTTGTTAATAGTGGTCATAATCTTGTGAATAGAGTTCAGCGCTTGTAAGCAAAGGTTTCACCCCAACACCCGCGCCACAGTTTGATTCCGCAGATAATCCGAAAGCGTTTCCGGCCCGAGGACGCCGCCGCCGCAGCCGCTCAGGTTGCAGCCGCCGTAAGGCATGCCGTGCGCGAAAAGATTGTGCGCGTTGATCCAACTGTTTCCGGCCACAAGCCGCTCGGCCACGCGATTCGCGCGGTCAAGATTCACACTCCAAACACTGTTGGCGAGGCCGTAGCTCGAACTGTTCACGAGGTCAATCACCTTGTCCTCATCGTTGAAGGTCATCACGTAGGCGACCGGGCCAAAAATTTCTTCGCGTGCGCAGACGTTGCCGGGGTCGCCGGTCAGCAGCGCGGGCTTCACATAAAAACCGCCCTGATGGTCTTTGACTTCCGCGCGTCCGCCTTCGAGTAAAAATTTCGCGCCGGTCTTGATGCCTTTGTCCAGATAGCCGAGAACGCGTGAACGTTGCTTCTCGCTGACGACCGGGC
>JBDSYB010000017.1:0-24016 GCA_039925885.1 Verrucomicrobiota bacterium | reverse complement strand
CACCACGAAAGCAATTACCAACGCCAATCCACCGAAACGCGGCACCGGGGTTTTATGGGTGTGATGAAATTTTCGGCTTTTGTGCGAATCAGCCAGAGTCCCGCATTTTTTAAGAATGAACGGAATGGTCAGCCACGAAATTAAAAATCCAACCCCAATAAACAATGCAGCAGTCGATATTTCCATATAACCTTTCGGGGGGGGTAACCCTTAGTCTCAGGCCGGTGAGACTACCAAAGCACCGTTTCGCTGCAATCTAAATTTTCAAAAAAAAATTGCGGGGGGTGCACGGCCAAGGCTGACGCATATCAATTTTTATCGGGTAAGATCCATTTCCGGTTTCCTTGTCCCGCAGGGACAAAGGACACTAGCCCACGGTTTCAACCGTGGGTTGGGATTTAAAAGGGAAACAAAGTCCCGCAGGGACGGCCGAGTCTTATTCATTCAGCCGTTCCTTCGGAACTTGGGCCAAACACATCCTTTTCCCGGCGTTGAAACGCCGGACTATTGTCACTTGTCTCTCCGTGACAAAAAATGGCGACGTAGATTGGATTGCGCAAAATTGATATGCGTCAGCCCTGGTTGCACGGCGTTGAGCCAAATTACAGTGTGTATAATTACCTCGGGTCACGACAAATTTCTCACGGCGGCGGCGGGGACAGACTGTCCTCCAATTTCGTTTCTAAAATTGTCACTAGTTTCGGCAGAATTATCCGTTTGGAAAATCGGGTGGCCGTAGATTCGAACAAAAAAATATCCCGCCCGGGTTTTTGGATTTTTTGGAAGCGTTTGATCTGGGCAACGACGCCCGCAGTGTCACCGTGCGAAGCGATTCCGTAGCAGGATTCGTCCATTGTTTTGAGAATTTCGGAGACATGACTCGGTTGCGGCCCAATAAATAACACCGGCGAACCAATCAATAGAATGTTGTAAATTTTACACGGATGAATTGTGCCGAGAAATTTTTCGCCCATCACCACGACATGCAAATCGGCGGCGGAAAGTGATCCTGACAAATCCTGCAACGGTTGATACGGCAGGCAAAGAATGTTTGGATTTCTGACTCCTGATTTTTGATTTTTGATTTTCCTCCACTCGCTGCCGCCGCCGACGAAGCAGAAAACGGGTAACGCAGGCATCCCGCCTGTCGATTCACGCGTCTCGCGGGAATCTCCTGTCGGGACGGAGGATTGAGGAGGGAGGATGGATTCAGAAATGTCTTTCGGCGGGTCGCCGAAAGGGACAGGCGGGGCGCCTGTGCTCCCCATCCTCCGCGCCGCTTCCAGCAAGGTGTCGAGTGGATGACACGGGCTGTGGTTGCCGGAATACATCACCACAAATTTTCCGTCCAAACCGTGCGCCTTTCGGAACTGTTCGCGTCCGATGGGATCAAACCGCACTTCATCATCATGCGACCACGGCGGAATGACTGCGATTTTTTCGCGTGGAATACCTTTGGCCAGAATGCGTTCCTCCATGAAACGATCCAGCACGACGACTCTTTCCGCGCGATGAAGGCTGTATTTGGAAATGCCATCAAGAATTTTTGCCGCCAACGAACCCGTCTTCAGCCAGCCCGCCGCAATCGCTTCATCGGGATTCAAATCCATCACCCAATAAATAAAACGCGCCCTCCATCGCCGCGCCAGGAGCGCGCCCAACGCCGAAATAAGCGGTGGCGAAGTCAGGGCGATCACCACATCCTGCTTGGGCAAGCGCAACGCCTTGAACGTGGCGGTGAGAAAAAAACTGGCGAAATCCGCCGCGCGTTTCCATTTGGCCGCTTTGCCCAAGCCAAGCGAGCCGACGCGATGAATCTCAATGTTGTTCCAGCGCTCGCGTTTTGAAAAAGTTTTTCCGGTCGTATCATAGGCGCGTCGTCCACAAAGAACCGTCACTTCATGTCCTCTTTCCGCCAAAGCTAGCGCCAAATCTTTCAACACCTGCGCCGTCGCGACCACGTCGGGATGAAAGGTCTGGTTGAGGAGAAGGAATTTCATCTAAAAAATGGAAAATGGAAATTGGAAAGCAGAAAGCAGGATTCAGAGTCGAGAGTCGAGAGTCGAGAGTCGAGAGTCAGGAGTCAGGAGTCAGGAGTCAGGAGTCAGGAGTCGATTCCGAACGTTCTCTTTTTCCGGGTCAAGTCTGTGAGATGAGAATCCGGCGAGCCTCCGGATTCAGCACGCGAGCCGCGTGCGCTCCCCAATACGGTCGGATTTCAGTTTTCTGATTTCAGCTTTCCAATTTTGGCTTCGATCAACCGCAGGGAGAGCATCAGTTCCGCTAGAACCCGCTGGAAAACATAAAACCAACCCGGCCAACCGTCGAAGATTAAACCTTTGCCAAGCAAGGTGTAGAAAAAGACCAGAAAAGGAGCAACGATCACACACCGACGGATTCTATCTTGGATGCTCAATTGATCCTCGCTCACCAACAACTTCTGTGCTTCAAGTTTAGCATAACGATCTTGCGCCTGAATCCAGTGCGACAATGGTTTCCTGTCATCGTGCAAAATGCGGCTCCGTAATTGGCCGGTCGAACCGTTTACTTTCAGGAGCTGGGTGTGACCATCTTGTTCGTAGCGGCAGGAGGCGCGGCGAAAGAGAACGCAACGCGGAGGATAAAGCGTTCCGCGGAGCGGTTTGCCGTTAATGCAGTATCGAAAGGAGGCCGCGTAGGCAGAGATGTCTGGTAGAAAATTGAGCGTGGCCAATTCATCTTCAAATCCTTGTTCAAGAATGTAGTCTGCATCGACTGACAGCACCCACTCGGTTGAAATTTGATCCAAACCATAATTCCATTGAGAGGTGTGGTCATCGAACTTACGCTGAATAACTTTAACTTGCGAAAAAGTCCGTAAGATTTCCAGCGTCTTATCAGTGCTGAAACTGTCGATAACCACAATTTCACGAGCCCATTGCAACTTTTCCAGAGTGCGCCGAATATTCGGTGCCTCGTTGAAGGTTAGAATTAAAGGAGTAATCCGGTCAAACATTTCTGTCCTTCGGCTTGTCCGCCGATACTACCATTGTCATCCAAAGCCATGGTAATCTACCAGCGCCGCGAAATTGAAAGTTGGTAAATCCGGTTTCACTCAGCAGTTTTTTTAACGTTCGGGGACTCCAGAGTTTTATATGTCCCCCATCCCACAGCGGATTTGCATGTAAATCCCAATGACCTGCCAGTGACAACATCAGGTTTTTGAGATAGCCGTGGTAGGGCGTGGTGCAAATAAACCGTCCTCCAGATTTCAATGCATTGAAACATCCCTTCGCATATTCACGCGGGGCATAAAGATGTTCAACTACTTCCGTGCTGACAATAATGTCAAAAGGTTTCTCTTTCAGATTCACAAGCAATTGGTCGTCGGCGGGAAGGACTTCGAAGCGGCCTTCTGGATAAGAAGTTCGTGCAATCTCAACCCCGCTGGAACTCAAGTCGATCCCAACGACTTCGCAACCCAAATCAAGAAACTGGCCCGCAGTGTAGCCGTTTCCGCATCCCACATCCAACACGCGGGTTCCTTTCTTGATTTCTCCGCACAACTCGAAGATTGGTTTAAGGAAATGACGGTGCATGTGGGACGGCGTAGCCGAACGGAATCCGTAATCTTTGTATCCAGTTTGCATAACTTCCTGATTGCTGATTTGAACAAGTTGAGACTTTATCGGAAAATGCAGTCTGGTTCAGCCCCTTGATTTAAAACCCATTCGTAAACCGACTTCATTTTTTCTGCCGCACTATTCCAGCTATAACCGGTTTCCACGAGGTCACGTCCGCGCGCGCCCATTGCTGTTCTCTGCTCATCCGTTAGCGCCATCGCTTCTCGCAAAGCCGCGACCAGAGGGTCAACACCGACATCAATCCACCACCCGCAACTATGTTCCACCAGTTCCTGCCACGGTGTAGCCTTGGTGGTAATCACTGGCACACCTGAAGCCAGGGCTTCCGCAATCACAATCCCAAAATTTTCAGAATGACTGGGCAAAACAAAAATGTCTGTGCTGCGATAAAGCTCCCACTTCGCCTCGCCATGAATCTCCCCTACAAATTGGATACTCTTCTCCACTTTCAACTTTCTGCTTTCCGCTTTCAGTTCTCCCAAATGCCCATCTTCGTCAGTGCCAGCAATCACCAATTTCCACTCCAGTGCGGCTCCCCCTACTTTCTGTTTTCTACTTTCTGCTTTTCCCTTTTGTAATTCTCCCCACGCTCTGAGCAAATTGAATAACCCTTTTTTTGGATGGATGCGCGATAGAAACAGAATCGTTCGAGGAGAGGATGGAGGATGATGGATTGAAGATTGAGCATGGGAGAAAGTCGGTAAATCAACTCCGTTTGGAATAATGGCGATGGGCGGTTTAAGTTTTAAATCACGAAACTCTTGGGCTTCTTGCCTGGAGGTTGCGTGCAACGCTGTAGCACTTTGAAGGTTCCGTTCCTGATACAATCTCCAGCCGAAAAATTTATAGTATCTGCTTTGTTTGAAAGCCCACGGCGTCAACATCCCTCGGGGACTGATGATTAAAGGTAGTTTGAAGTGCCGCGCCGCATAAGCCGCCGCGTGATTGGTGGGAAGCCAGATCCCGTTATCGTGGATGACGCAATCTTTCGAGGCCCTTTCCCGCAGAGCTGAAAAGAAAGGGTTTATTTGGGGCAACCAATGCGTTGAACGACTCGACGAAGGGAGAAGGTGAGCTTTGACTAACTCGGCGCAAGGAAGTTTGGGAATGCTTTCACCCCGACAAGGCTTGCAGGTGAAAAGTTCCGTTTCGACGCCTGATCGCGCTACCGCCGTCGCTAGGGCGGGCACGCTGTAGGATGGCCCGCCAAACCTGGGTGAAAGCCCCGCAATGGTGAAGAGAACCTTAAGCGGCATTTTATTCTTTAACTAAATGCCAGCCGCAGATTTTGAATCACGGCTACGACCTTCCGCCTGTGCCATTCGTTCTCGTTTCATCGAAAGGCCTTTATAGGTAATCATCTCCCAGAGCCACCCTCTTCCAAACTTGGCGGCCAGTCCAAGCACCAGCAGCGCGGAGAGGTTTCCACCGACAAGCTTGATGTTGGAGGTTTCGATACTGCTTGCCCCCAGCATCAAAATCGCCGTCGCAAGAGAAAAGCCAATTACTTTTACAGGTTGTTGGAGTGCGAAAAAACGATAAATCCACCCGTAAAACAGGCCCAGGCCAAAAATAGGAACAAACATTCCAATGGGACCGAAGTCGATATAGCTCTCGGCGAAGTAACCAATGCCAATGGAAGTTCCTTCTTCGGCACCGGCGACCTGCCGCCCGGTGTAAAAAGCGGTTCGTTCCGAATCCTCAATCGTGGCTTTGTTCGGGAATAAAAATCTGGGCATCAGAACATGTTTGATAGCACCTCCCCAAAGGCGACCATTCTCGTAAGGAATACTTGAAGGAACGTTTTCCATGACTTGTGCAAAAAAAGTAACGTAACTCGCCCTCAGAAAAAGATTGTCCACTCCCTCAGCTAAATTACTTGATTTTAAATCCCCTACTAATTCCGCCAATTTTTCAACCCGCTGTTCCATGGGAACGAGCACGACCTGACGTTCTGTCCCCATATTCAAAAAATCCCGGTATTCCATTTTGACGGACGACCAGACGACCGAAAGGTAAATGATAACAGTCGCGATGGCGCCTAGTTGGAGTAAGCGGACACGAGTGATTGCGACGCTGGCGGTTGGCAAAGCGATGAGAAGAACAAAAAAAACCGTTTTGAAACTGGAAAAAAACCCCATAAGCCCTATTGCCATTTCGAGAGAAACCACGAACACAAGTTTAGCGTAGCCTTTTTGGTTTCTCAGCACCGCATAGGCGAGAATAAAAACCAAAGCCCATTCCAACGAGGCGATTGCGAAAATAAATTGAGTCAATGCGGAAACATAAAAAGCAACGGCACGAAGGAGCGCGAAGAAGAAAAACCCAATCAGCCAGAGAATAAAAATGCGATCCACGTCTAGCAAAACGCTTTCCCTTTGCGCCTGTAAAGCAGTTTTGCCGCGTTGGTGGGGGAGTGCCAATCTCATCGCTAATGTTACAACCAGCACTCCGAGCAAGCTCAACCAGGTTGCTTTTTCCGTCATCTCTCCACTTTCCAGGGCAGTCGAGATTGGCAAATGTTGAAGATCACTATAAAAAATTCCAGCAGTGGCTTGCACCCACTGCATGAGGCTCGCAAAAAGCAGCACCGGTGGTTCGCCGGTGCGCCAGAGCAACTGAACAAGAACAGGCAAAAGCGCAATCGCAGCCATCGTGAGCAATGGATTCGCGGTCAACCCGCCCAAACCCATTAAAATCAGAGTAGCACACCAAAGGATTGCAGCGGGCTTTAAGGGATAATTGACTCTTACCGACATGGATTAAAAAAATTATTTAGCTTGGATTTCGACAGTCAATGATTCTATGGCCGCAATCGTTCCCCTTACTGCTACATTGAGCGAGAATGCATCGCTTTTCCTTCGCAACGAGTGAGAAAAATATTCCTGATTTTCATTATGCAAATGAATAAACGCACTCAAGCGCTCCGCTAATTGATCCACATTGCCAACAGGATAGCTGAAGCCGGTGCGTCCCGTCTCAATCAAGTCAGGCGCGCAGCCTACTGCATCCGATACAATCGCGGGCAGGCCACATGCCATTGCTTCATTTACAACCAGTCCCCACGTCTCCCCTCCGTCCGATGGCAACACCAGAACATCAGCGGCGGTATAGTAACTCGGCAGTTCGGTTTGGTTTTTGAAGCCTGCAAAGTGAACTCTTAGATTCTCCCGCGACGCCATCTCGCGTAGCTCGCTTTCCAACTCGCCTGACCCGACGAATACGGCCAGAAACTTGGATTTTTGATTCGCCCTTACCTCAACCCTTTCCCCCTGAAGAGGGAACCTCTCCTCGGTGGAGCGGGTCGGGGTGAGGACGGTTGTATCCCTTAATCTAATCATCGCTTGCAGCAAGTCACCCGGACGTTTTTTAGAAATAAATTTCCCTACAAACAAAATCACCAACGTCTCCTCATCCGCTCCCCATTCCTTCCTCATTTCTTCTCTCTGCTTTCGTGCGATTTCTGCTTTTCCCCTGAACCAGTCGTTGTCCACAAAATGCGGCGCAAAAAACATTTTATCCGCTGGCACGGCGTAGTGGGCGAGATACTCCCGGTTGCGCTGCCCTACGACAAGGAAGCCATCGAACTGACGAAGCGTAATTCGATAGACAACTTCTTTGACGAGTTGTTTTAACCGTGAGCGAGGGGTTAGCAATTGCGAGTCACCCCGAACCAGCACAGGAATCTTGTTGCGCCGACAAGCTCTAACGGCCTGCCAATACGATTTGAGATACCAACCTGAAACGATAAAGGCATCGAATTGGGAACCGGATTGAGGCTTGAGGCTTGAGGATTGTAGTTTGCCCCCCTTTTCATTCTCGCTCGTTGCTCCTTGCTCCTTATTCGTGGCGATAATTTCCGCTATTTCCGGCGTGTCACAGCCGCCGAAAGAATCAGAACCGGGATGCCGTGAAACATTGTGAAGGAAGGTGTGAGTATAGCCGGACAATAAATCAACGTCCCACTCGAAGATTTTCCCGAACCCGATGCCTTGTTGTTCGGGGGTGGGGCGATGCGCAAAATAAACATGGAGATCAACAACCTGAGCCAGCGCCCGAAAATAGGGTGCCTGATATTGAATCGGATGACTCGTCAGTATCCCTATGCGCATTGCTGGCAAACCTTGTCAAAAAAACGAGCGTAGCGGGCGGCGATTCCCTCAGAGGAAAAAGGAGCGAAAGCATTTTCGTTTCGATGGGACATGCTTCTTTCACCCTTTAATATCTGGCTGATAAGGTGTGCTGTTTCGTTAACTTTAATCTGAGGGCTGATTTTATCATTATACAAAACCAAGCTGACATCTCCAAGCTCTCGCGATAGAGAAACAATTGTGCTGGCTTCATGGAAGAGTCCCAGCACCGGTTTTCCACTGAGCCAGTAAGGAAATAGTTTTGACGCAGTATAATGGGAGTCTGTCGAACCAAGCAGGAGCAACAAATCGGCGTCCTGCATGGTTCGTAACGCATCGAGATAGCCAACCCGCGCCGGATGCAGTTGAACGCATCCCCGTAAAGCATGTTTATCAAAAAGGGCAGTAAGATCGTGCTGATCCTTTCCGTCGGGTTGGGCACTGGTGCCGATAAGGTGAATGGAATTTTTTTTTTCGTTCTCTGTTTGTGCTTTTCTAACGGCCGCCAGCACGCCCTCAAGCGCGGGCAGCATTTTTTTTGTCAAGGTTCCAACGTACGCGATGTGGAAAGTTTCAGGCTCGCGTTTAATGAAGCTATTGCCGAATTGTTTAGCTATTGCATGATCTTCCCGGTCGGCACCGATTGGAATAATCTCAATTGGAATTTTAGGATCGATGAGATTTCGTGAGCGCAAGGTATCAAGTGTTTCGTCAGAAACAGCGGTCAGGCCATCCACCTGTCGAAGCATTTTAGGTTCGAGCCAACGGGCCAAACGGTCCGCGATCCCAGCCTTAGTCCATCGGGCATCTACCCTTGCAACTTTTGGAACCCAGGGATCCTGATAATCCAGCACAAAAGGAATGTTGAACCGACGTTTTGCCCAAGCGCCAATTAGTCCGGTATAACCGGGCAACACCGTGGTAAAGATAAGCGATGGGCGAAGTTTTTGAATGAGTTCTCCCACGCGCCGTCGCAGCGTAAATTGGGCGCGTAACGAAATATCGCCGATGCCAATCGGGCGACACATTCTTGCGGGCCATGCAGTCACTCGTTCAATGGCGAGGTCGTCGGGAAGTAATCGTAATGAAGCAAGGTCGTTCCGTTCCTCATAATACCGGTGATCTACCGTAACAATCGTTGGATTCCATCCGTTATCTTTTAAGGATCGGCTCATCAGCCGCACACGTTGCACCCCCGCAAGGTTACTAGGCAGAAAATAGGGCGTAACCAGAATAACACGTTTCACAAAAATGAGAATCAAGGCCGAGCGACCACAATGGGGCTATGGACATTCTTCAAAATCTCAATCTGATAGCCAAGTCCCTGTAGGAAACTGCCAACTTCACCAATTTTTTCGGAATTGCTATCCCATGCTTCGCAAACCCACAGCGGCCTGTGTTCCTCGATAAACCGTTGGGCACCGCGCAGCGCAAGAATTTCTGCACCTTCAATGTCCATTTTGATAGCACGTACTTTCGAAGGCTTTGTTCGAGCAAACCACTCATCGAGAGTAATCATTTGTACCTCGCGGCCTTTCCCGTCGCTCGCGAGATGACTATTCCCACAGTCGTCTTTGTCCTGGTGAAATTTCACCTTTCCGGTTTGATCGCCGATGGCGACAGCATTAATAAGGAAGTTATCTAGTTTCTGTGTAGTTTTCGTCTTGCGCAAGCACCGCAAGGGACGCTCGTCAATTTCAAACGCATGGACACGTCCGGAAGAACCAACCATATCTAAAGCCAGCATGCTATAATAGCCGACATTCGCGCCGATATCGAGAAACGTGTCCCCGGGACGAAGCACTGTGCGAATCGGCCCGAAAACATTCGGATCAAACTCGCCTTTGATGAAAATGCCGCGACTTACGGATGAACGCAAATCTACGTACATTGACTGACCTGTGCCAATTCTTGCGGATACGGGCCAAGGCCAAGACCTTGCCATAGCCAGCCCCACTTTTCGAACCGGCCGGAGCAAGCCTTTCGATACGCTATTTTGAATTGATTTTATCAAGTATTAGGGTGACGGTTGGAACAAATCGGGCACGTCTCAAGGTCAAAACTCCACTCCCAATAAGGATAGCTTCGGCGCGTTTTGACAGCGAGCTTCCGCAGCGGACGTGTTCTTGACCCATAGGTTGTTCTGAGATTTATTTTGTGATACCGATCGATTCAATTGACGCAGAAATGGGTTATAGTTGCATCGGACAAAACCAGCATTTGTCATCATAGCCGTCAACTCCGGTTCGTCTGATTCGAGCAAGATAAGATTGAGATGTTCATTCCGCAATGAAGCCATCGCACCACCCAACGCTTCTCGCTCGAATCCCTCTACGTCCATCTTCCACATCATCGTCGGCCTGCCTCCTAGAAGATCATCTACTGTTCGGACAGGCACTGAAATGGATTGACCATCATAGGTTCGATCAACCACTCGGTTGGTGGTATCCTGGTCTGCGGAAAATTGAATCCTTCCATTCGAGCTTCCGACGGCGCACTGACATACCTCAACTTGTTTCTCCAAATCGTTTATTCGGAGGTTCCGCTGAAGACGAGCAAAAGTTGCAGGCACAGGTTCGACTGCGATACATTGAGCTCCGGCAACCTTCGCAGCCAGAATGGTGTAACTGCCGATATTTGCCCCGAGGTCGAGAAACAAATCTCCCGGACGCAAGAAATGCAGGACCAGCGCCATGTCGGCAAACTCATGCAGGCCGCAGTAAATATTGCCAGTCGCTCCAGTCATTCCTGACTCAACTACAAGCACGGAATCTTTGACAAACGGCATCACCATGGGCTTGCGAAGGATTCGGCTGCCAACCTGCCATCCAATCCACCGCAGCAAAGCCTCCGGTTTATTTCGCGATGCAAGCGGATGGTGATAGATGAATCTAAATGTGCGAAGAAAAGATTTTAACATTTTCTTGAAACATTTTCAGGCAATAAATTTCGGCGCCATTGCAACGAAGTGGCAGACTTCGGGTTCAGAGTGGAAGTCTGGCGCGCGGTTGGTTTCAAGCACGCGCACGGTGTAACCCAATTGTGTCAGCAGTTCGTAACATTCCTTCGCCAGACCGCGCGAATGAATCTCGATAAATACTCGCGGTTGTTCTGAGCGAAAAAACTTCATTCCTCCTTTTAACACCATAGCTTCGGCACCTTCCACGTCGATCTTCACTACTTGCGCTCCGGGGATGACATTGGTTGCTCGTAAATGATCCAAAGTTTCAATCTGAACCGTAAGAATGTCTTTTCCATGCTGCTTTTCCTGAAAGCTGCTGGTGGAGAGTTTTCCCATGCTATCCTCCGGCATAATGGAAAACTCGGCCTCACCCACTTCTGCTCCGACCGCTACCTCATGCAACCGCAATGGAAGTTCTGGGTTTGCCTCAATCAGCGCCCGTATTTTTTTATTATTCGCCGGTAACGGCTCAAAGGAATGGACCTCACGCGCACCTGCTAAAGCAAACACCCCCGAAAAAAAACCTCGATACCCGCCAATATCAAGGCAGACATCATTTTTTTGAACGGCTTCGGAAAGGGCAGTGGAAAAGTTCAGTTCATAAGTTCCAGTCCAGACTGCTTTATCATCGGGTAGTTGAATCCAATATCGAAGCCCTTTGGCTGGTCCAGCATTCACGGTGTGGAGGAATTGTCCCTGGGCAAGAAATCGTTGGATAACCCATCGTTGCAATGGCCCAATGACCGGCCAATTTTTAACTTTGGTGCGGTATTTCCATGGAACGATTTGAATACTACTTCGTAAGAGGCGTGCAATCATGATCGTTTAACAGTGAAGGCTTCGCATAACAGTAACCGCATTATATCAAACCACGCCTATGCTTCGTAATGCTGAGACGACTTCGGCAATTATTGTATCAGTGTTCGCAATCGATCCAGCGACTGTCCGTACTTGTTCGCGTTCCCGCGCAGCCAATTGTGGATCCGATAATGATACAAGATGTTTTGCAAAGTGTTCAGGTGTCGATTCCAAGGGTAATTTACCTCTATTCCATTTATATCCGCGCACACCCGTAGGGGTCGCCAGTATTGGAATTTGCCATGCCAGGGCAACTGCCAGTTTTGTGCTGCAACCGCGCGCAAAGGCAAAGAGGGGATGCGCAAAGCAACACCATGTCGCAGCTTCCTTCCGAAGATCGTCGTCATTCAAAGCTCCCAAATATCGGACGAATGGATAAATATCGGCTAGACTTCGCCCAACGTCCGCAGGCCGCCCTACGATATGAAGCTGAAACTCAGAAGGTAATTTTAAATGGCGTAATTGATTGAGAACCGCAACCAGCGCTTGACGATTGGGAGGGTGATCTAAAGTTCCCACGAAACCAACTCGTCCGCCGATTGGATTCCATTCCAAAACACTCGGTTCAACCGTCCTTGGAACCCAGCAAGTCTGAGGCGTGCCCAACCATTTCTCCAACGCACACTCTTCTTCGGTAAGAGTGAATACTAAATCAAATACTTTTCTTTGAGCTTTTTCTTCCAACAAAATTTTTCCCAGCCATCCTGAACTGTTCACGTTTTTTTCGTCGTGCAATTCGTCCATGATCATTAAGCCATGAGAGAGAAGGACAAATTTACTGTCTGCGAATCTCTCGCGCAACTTCAACGCCAAGGGAGCGAGATTCACTCGGTTGAAGAAGATAACCGAAGGCGGCTTCCGATCGTAAGCTTCATGCAAGCGAGCCAGAAACGCAGCAGGAATAATTTCTGGAAATGGTTTTTTCCTTAACCGTCGGCGCACCTTGGCTCCTAAAGACTGATCTGGCGAAAACAAGCGGCGTTCCATATCCAGTCCGCAACTGTTCAGCATTTGCTCGAATTCAGCCGTGCATAGTTGAACCCCACCTTTTGCTTCCGCAAAATCGTTAGACAAGCCGATAAACCAAGCTAGAGGCACATCGTTCATCTCACATTGACCGATTATCAGCTTTGTATAAAAACGACATCTGTAAAATTATAGCCGTAAGAATTTCACCAAAGCGTTTTTCCCCGGCAAGCGAAGGATGGTTTCGCGCAAAGCAGAACCAAATAAAAACCGCATGGCCACCAGTGCGATGACGCCGAATGTTACGGTATCGCACAAAACTTTTGCGAAAAGGTTCAGTTGAATCGTTTTTGAATTCAGCGCAACCAGTGCAACCGCACCCAATAGAGCGACGACGACCGGAGGAATTACGGCGCTCCTCATCCATCCTTGTTTGAGAGAGCTTGTTCCGAAATTCACAACCACGAGAGTTGCGACAAATTGCCCTCCAGCCAACGCCCAGGCGTAGGATAACATTTTACCCCCTGCCAGCGCTACCAGCATGGCGGGCAGACAGAGGCAGGCAGCGGTGAGATTGGAAAGGAAGGCGAGGCGCAAATGGTTTTTTGCTTGCAGAATGATGGTAAAAATTAGCACCGTGGCAACTCCCCATGCAAAGATTGTTCCCGGCAGGATGAGCGGGTCGGCGGCACTCCATTTGGAACCATAGAGCAGGCGGGAAAGATAAGGTCCTTCCAGTCCAATGAAGACGGCACCGGGAATAGAAATGAGCAGCATGGTTTGAACAAACAGGGTGGCGTGACGAGCAAATTGAACGGGATCAGCGGCGCTGCGCGGCAGGAGCGGATAGACGGTCTCAACGATCAACATGGTGACTCGACCTACTGTCGTTGTGAAAAGAACCTGGGCGCGGTTCAACAAACCAACGGCGGCGTAGCCAAGCGCGCCGGGCAGGACGAGTGATTCCAACATTCCACGTGATGCAGTCAGCACGGCGGAACCGGAGAGTTGCGCGCCAAAGTTCAGGGAGGCGCGATAATTCGTCCAGTCCGGCCAACGCCACCAGTAAGCTGGCGGCCTCCATTTTTTGATTACAAGCCAATAAAATCCCAGGGGAAGTCCGTGCAAAACGTTGGAGGCAATAATCAAGGCATAAGCGCCCGCACCCAATAACGCTAGCGTGATGCTACTGACCAGTGTTAGTAAAGCGCAGGTCATCTGGACAAGGCGAAGTCTTCGAAAATCCATGTCGCGGCGAAGAGAAGTGAGACCAAGCTGATTGGGGCAGTCGATCAGCAGTCCAATGGAAGCGATATGGAGCAAGGGAGCCATCGGGCGATAAGCGGGAAATAGCCACATGAGGCCGGCCACGGCATTGCAGGTAATCGTAAGGGCGAACTGGATGTAAAATCCGGCGCGCCAATGCGAGGACCAGTCCGGTTCTTCGCCATCGCGCAGTTGAATGGCTTGCGCGATGAAATAGCTGCAATTGAAACAATTAATTAAACCAAGAATTCCGGTGGTAGCGGTGGCGCGTCCGAATTCGGCAGGTTGCAGGAGCCGCACGAGCACAAGCATGGAAACAAAGTTAACGGCGACCAGAAAAACCTGAAACAGGCTGTTCCAGGCTACGCCCCGGAGGATCAACGCGCGGCGGTGCGTGGCATGATCCTGCAAGGGAGTTTCAGGAACGGAATTCATTCTTTACACTGCAATCATTGGAATTCTGCGTAGCCGACAATCTCGAAAGGACCTTTGAGACAAACGTCCTACACGATTTGATTGAGAGGGCAATTATGGGTTGCGCTTTTTAATTTGTTTGTTTGGTTTGCCTATTTTCAACTTTTAGCTTTTGCACTGATTATTTCCCATAATTGACTCCAACCAAACGAGGCAGCGAACCACCCAAGGTCGCTCGGTGCGCTTCACACTCAGGGGTGTCAAACCAACCGACGGTCTTCTTTCCACTCACGAAAGCCAGACCAGGTTCAATTCCTTCCGATGCGGCCCGATTGATTTCGCTCTGTGCGATTTCAGCAATTTCCAACCAGCGCGTTTTCAATTCCACCGGTTGAATCGATGCCCCCATTTCCTTGAGTTCGGCAGGGTTCACGCGCGAATTACGTTGCATCTGGTTCAGCAGGAGGGGCGGGTTATAGCCGGGATCTTTGGCGCAAGCCGCCCAAATAAGGGCGTGAACCGGATATTCTTCGGAGTCGGCCACAATATCGACCAAATCCCTGGTTTCGGATCGGCCCCCCATGGCTAAAGCTTTATTGGTGAGCGCATCAAAACGATGAAGTTTCCAGCCTAGCAAATCATCCCTTTGAATCGGGAAAAACCGCCACGCCGAATCCTGGCACCATTCAACTTTCACACCCTCATTGCGACGCTCGACCCATGCTCTCCGAAATCCTGTTGTCCATAAATCCTCGCGCACGGCATAGCCAGCTTGGGTCAAAGTTTGTACATCCGCCTCGCTGGATCGAATCACGGCGTCTTCAGCATCGTGAAAAACATCCACGTCAGCGCTCCAGCGGCGATCTTCTGTGGCGTTAAGGGCAATGCCGCCGGCGACGTAGCTCTGGGGGGAGCGATTGGCGGCGAGGAGCCGAAGTAGTTCAGATTGAAATGGCGTTAAAGGCACTCTTCAATATCTCGGGCGAGTTTCCAGGCATCTCGACCTCCGCTTTGACGTAATCGCCGGATAACCAGTTCCAAGTCACTCCGATCCTGCAAAGGGGCGTCGGGGTGTCGCATCCAAAAGCACTCTTTGTGTTGAGATAAAGCGATTTCGGAAAGCCGGAGCGCCTTGATCGGCAGACTCAATGACCGGGATTTTTCCGTTGCTGGCATGTTTTTAAAATGACGCAAAATGACAGGAGTCGCAACTTTATGCTTTCCAAAACTCCTGATGGGAAAAAGCTAATAAATGATGGGCGGACGTTTGAGACAAATGTCCTACAAGATTTGGGGTTGTAGGGCGGTTGTCTTCAACGGCTGTCCGTTTTGCGTTAAAACTTTTTGAAGGATGGTTTCGGAAGCGAGGACGACTTCCGTAACTTCAATCCGCTTGAGACATTCATTTTTGCGCGTTTCGCAAACGACCAGGCCGCACCCCTCGCAATCTATAGAGGTGCGGAAGACCTGATTGTCGGGGCCACGCGGATACCAACGACCGGGAACGTCGCGGGAAGAAAAAATGGCCACGCTGGGCGTCCCGACCGCGTTGGCCAGATGCATTGTTCCGGTGTCATTTCCCAGATAGAGAGCGGAGCGCTTCAGGGCGGCGGCGGCCGGGAGAAGACCCAGTGCTCCGGCTGCGTTGTAACCCCGACCCCACGCTTTGATCAATCGCTCACCGATATCAAAATCTTCCTGTCCACCAAACACCACGGGCCAGAGATCAAATTTATTGAGAAGTTGTTGCACAGTTTCTTCAAACCGTTCTTCCGGCCATCTTTTAGCGGGCATTTTTGAGCCAGGCCCGATGGCAATCCACGGACGACCCCCGTCGGATTCCAGTTGGTTTTTCCAATCATCTACTTGTTTATCTTCTGCAGCGGTCAATCCGAGGTGCATCTTTCCTTGATCGGCATCAGATATGTCCAGGCCGCTTCTAAGAAGGCGAGAGGTCAGTAAATCGGATTCTAAAACGGATCCGTCCTTTTGATCTACTTCCGAAAATCCTTCCATACCGATAAAATGTTTGATGCCCGCGAGGGAGAAGTAGGCGCGGTCACGAGCGATCTGCTGGGATGTGCGGCCACTTGGCGCGAGATAGACCAGCGTATCAAAATGTTTTTTTCGGAGCATGGCCAGGGTGGAAGTCATCTGGAAGATGTTGGAAAAAGTTGCCGTGTCCGAGACAGGATAAGAAAGAAAGTCGTCAAAGATCCTGGTGCCGCGCAACAAATCGGACGCGAGGACATATTTTTTATTGGGATGTCGATCACATAACAAAGTGAAATGGGCGTCAGGAAAATTGTTTCGCGCCGCCCACATAGCAGGCAAGGCGACAATTGTGTCGCCTAACTGTCCTATACGAAAAACAAGGACGCGTTGGGGTTTTTTCTCCGGTTTGCTTTTAAGGTCCTGATTGAAATTGAATCCTGGTCTTCGATTGAGTTTTGACGGTTTAAGCATCGAGTCGCCAGCTTGATGTCGATAGATTTCCTTACACCATCCCCTTAGACCCCGATCCAAAGATGGCGTCTCTCCCGCAACTTCTTTTAACTGCTCCGAAAGCCACTGGCGCACCGGGACGACAAATCCTGTTTTTCGCCGGCTTAAGACTGCGGCGGGAAGTGGCTTCCCGGGCGTGCAAGCCATCTGGCGCTTGTCGGGTCGGGATGAATTTGCCAGCAAAGGACTTAACCGGGAAAGAAGATCCACATCAACCAGAGGTGTGCGAATCTCCAGAGAGTGAGCCATGCCCGCCCAATCGGTATCGCGCAGCAATTGGTTGCGCATATACCAGCTCATTTCGAGCGCCGAAACTTTCAGGAACGGATCGTCGATTGAGGATTCGGTCTGGTGAAGGCAGGCCAATGGTTGAAGGTCGTTCCAACCTTGCCGCACCAGGTCGCCATCCAGAAACTCAGGCAACTCCCACGGCATAAACATTCCCCGGCGCAACAGATAAGCGCCACCGTAGGAACCGCCATACTCCAACAGCCCGGCGTATTTGGGTGAGGTGAACCGTTTCATAACAGGGGCGGAGACGAAACGAAAGGAGCGACCTAAACCGGGGAGAGATTGGAACAGGCCAGTGGAATTCACCATTCGGGGGATTTGAGTGAAGCTCGGATAACCTCCGAAAAGTTCATCGCCGCCCAACCCGGAGAGCGCCACTTTCAGTCCGGCCTGAGCGGCGGCTTTGCTGATGAAGAAGCTGTTCACGCCGTCGTTGGTCGGTTGATCCATCGAGTCGAGGAGGTG
This sequence comes from Verrucomicrobiota bacterium, assembly GCA_039925885.1. Taxonomy (GTDB): domain Bacteria; phylum Verrucomicrobiota; class Verrucomicrobiia; order Limisphaerales; family CANJXF01; genus CANJXF01. The sequence continues at coordinate 6,536 of JBDSYB010000017.1, read as the reverse complement.
TTTCAGGTCTTCTTCAAAATCATGGCGGGTGACGCGGATGGTCTGGTGTTTCGCGCCGTAATGACGAGCGACTTCCTCGGCGAGAGGAGTTTCGTCGTTGTCAGTTCCCTTAAACTCTTCAAATGCGAGAGTGACGGTGCGGAGGTCGCTCCCCAATTCGGAGGCGAGCGCCGCGAGGGTCGTGCTATCCATCCCGGAAGAAAGAAAGACTCCCACCGGGACGTCCGCAATAAGGTGGTGACGGACGGAGTCCAAAAGAGTTTCGCGAAGGATGGCGGCAGAGGATGGAGGATGAAGGATTGAGGATTGAAGATGTTCGGCGTTCGCGAGAATGTCCGAGATGTTGCAAAAGGAATGAATCGAGCTGGCTCCATTTCGCGTGATGGTCATGGACGAACCAGCGGGCAACGCGCGGATATTTTTGTAAAGAGTGAAAGGATCAGGCAGGTGGCCCCAGAGAAAAAATCCGACGTGCCCGGCGGGAGCGGGAGTCAGATCAATTTCGCCACCGGCAATTAATGCTTTGACCTGGGACGCGACCCGGATTGTTTTGCCATTATCCGAGTAATAGAGCGGCTTGATGCCGAAGGGGTCGCGGGCGAGGAATAGTTCCTGTTTCTTTCCATCCCAGATGGCAAAGGCAAACATGCCGCGCAGTTTTTTGAGTATCTCCGGGCCATACTCCGCGTAAAGGTGAAGTAAAACTTCGGTGTCACTCTGCGACTGGAACCGGTGACCTTTGGTTTCCAGTTGTTTCTTCAGTTCCTGATAATTGTAAATTTCGCCGTTGAAAGTGATGGCGAGGTCGCGTTCGGGATAGAGCATCGGTTGCGCGCCGCCCGAAGAGAGATCAATAATGGAAAGACGCCGATGTCCCAGCCCGACGCGACGCCGGGGGTCGAACCATGAACCTTCGCCGTCGGGTCCGCGAACGCGCATGGAGTCGCGGATGCGGGTCAACTCCCGTTCCTGGACTTCAGGAGAGTCGGAGCTATAAGCGAATAATGCTGCGATGCCGCACATGGGGGAAATTTAAAAAACTGAAAGCTGAAATACTGAAAAGCTGAAAGGCTGAGATTAAATATTGCGTCTGGTTTTACTTACCATCGTAACGAATATCGCAATTAGCTCATTGGTTTCATTTAAGAGCCAGACAAGGGGTTCGCCAATTATTCCGCAGTCTTCGTTCAGCAGTTCCAACCAAAGTCCCGACTCGTCCGCCTCTTGCAGAGCACCGTCAACCTTCGAACAGAATTCAGAATCGGACCTCGCTCGAGACGCCTCACGGATGTGCGCTGCAACCGATGTTCCTGAACGGAGCAATTGATGACCGAGCACTTCGACTTCTTTTCTGGATCTTGGTAAAGAGATATAAAATCGGATCACCGCAGCAGCATAGTGTTTCGTTCGGGCTCGCAGTTCGGGAGACAATCGCATTTTGTTTCAGCGTTTCAGTTTTCAGCGTTTCAGTTTTTCCTGTTTGTGTTCAGCTTTCCCATTTCAACTTTCTGCTTTTCTTTCAATACGGAACTGAAATTACTCGGATATGAGTCGCTGGGCGTGAACGGCCACTCGCTCGCAAATCCCGTCAAAAATCAGCTTGTGTTCGAGGCAATAGGCAAAAATCTCCGCTGCCTTGGCACCTGCGTAATCATGCGCGATTATATTTCGAACGTCCTTCATCTCCCGCAGCGTATTTGCTTCAAGCACGAAGCCTCGCTTTTCCGCGCGGTTCACCACATCGAGAAGCGTGCCCTCGGAATTCATCTCCACTCGATCCAAACTGCGCAGAACTTTGTTGACCAGTAGATCAACGGCGCGCGCGAAGCGACCCGTGAAAGCATCCGCGCTTTCCAATTGTCCTTCCGTGGCCTCAGCAAACGTGCCGGAAAATTCTGCAACCTGTCGGTGAGAATAGTCCAGGTGCTTCCGGGCATTGGCCAGTTCAGCCAGCCCTTGCCGAAGCAAGTCTATGGAATGTCCCGTTGTCACAATTTGATTCCCGTTTCCCGAGCGATGGCCGCCAACGGGTCGCTCAGTTCATTTCGCGTTCGTATAACCAAATCAAGTTGTTGCCAACCAATTCGATCGAGAATTCGGGAGCGCAACTGCAACAAATCGCGGAAATTCAATTTGTCCGACACCACCAACAGGTCGATGTCTCCGCCCTTGGCCGAATCGTCCGTGCGCGAACCGTAAAGGTAAACCTCCGCAGCGGAATCCAAATGTCCCACTTCCTCGTGAATGGCTTTGGCTTCCTGAACACCGAGTCTCATCGTCGTGAATATGGTTAAAATTTCTGGGGTGGTCAATTCTGCCTACTTTCGCTCCACCCACAAATTTTCACAAACAATCGCGTCCATCTTCGTGCGTAGAAAACAATCAATGGCTTGCTCGGGCGTGTGGACAATCGGTTCGTTCTCGTTGAGCGACGTGTTGAGAACGATGGGAACTCCGGTGCGTTCTCCGAAACGACGGATCAACTCGTGATAACGCGGATTGGTTTTGCGACAATCTGAGATTTGAAAGCGACAATTTTCAAAGCGTCGCGCGGCCTATGCGGCCAAAAGCTTTCCGAGCGGCACCACGCGGGAGATCAATGTTTTCTGATCCCGCATCGCAAGGCGAAACTCGTATTCGGTTTGCAGATTCAGCCAAAAGCGGGCGGACTGCCCAAAAAACTCTCCCAAGCGAATTGATGTTTCCGGGGATATGCCTCGTTTACCCAGAACAATTTCCGAAACTGTTTTCGGCGTGATCCCCAACGCGCGAGCCAGCGCATTCTGAGAAACGGCCAAAGGCTTTAGAAATTCCTCCAGCAAAATCTCGCCGGGATGAATGGGACTGGAAATTTTAGATTTCATCTATTGCGCAGCACACAATACCCGTCTCCAACGCCGGGGTCAAGCCGTTCAGTGATAATCACTGATCTCTACATTCTCCGCACCTTGACTGGTCCAAACAAAACAGATGCGCCACTGGTCATTGATGCGGATCGAATGTTGTCCCTTTCGGTTTCCGGAAAGAGGTTCAAGGCGGTTACCGGGCGGCACGGCAAGATCAGCGAGCTTTTCTGCCGCTTGTAATTGTAACAATTTTCGCAACGCCACTCGCGCTACATTCGAGTAGCGGGTTGAGCTTTCTTTGCGCCACAACTCTTCCGTTTGTTTGTCTTTAAAAGATAGAATCTCAGGACGTCAGGCAAACCCGTGCCAGAAGGCGAAAAAATTGCATCTGGGAACAAGCTCCCTACTAAGATTGGCGCTCAATCCACAGACTCTCACAGACGATTGCGTCCATTTTAGTGCGCAGAAAACAATCAATGGCTTGTTCGGGCGTGTGGACGATCGGTTCGTTTTCGTTGAGTGACGTGTTGAGAATAATGGGAACGCCGGTGCGTTCTCCGAACCGACGGATCAACTCGTGATAACGCGGGTTGGTTTTGCGGCTGACGCTTTGGAGGCGACCAGAGCCATCCACATGGGTCACGGCGGGAATCAAGGCGCGCTTCTCAGTGCGAATCGGGAAGACCTTTTCCATATACGGCGATGGCTCATTGAGTTCGAACCAATCGGAAACCACTTCCTCCAAAATGCTGGGCGCAAAAGGCCGGAATTTTTCGCGGAATTTAATTTTGAGATTGATAATGTCGCGCATGTCGGTGCGGCGCGGATCGGCGATGAGCGAACGACAACCCAAAGCGCGCGCGCCGAATTCCATGCGACCTTGAAACCAGCCGATGACTTTTCCATCGCACAGGGCATCCACGGTTTTATCGAACAACAGGTCGTCGGAAAGTTCCGTGACGGAAACAGGAAATTTTGCGGTGGCAGTTTTGCATTGGTCGTTGGTGAAGGATGGTCCCCAATAAGCGTGTTCCTGCACGAAGGAGCGAGGTTGTTTCAAGACATCGTTCCAGATGGAGAAAGCCGCGCCAAAAGAAGTTCCGTTATCGGCGGCGCCTGCCGGGATGTAGGCATTTTTGAAAGGCGTGTTGGAAGTGATTTTTCCGTTGGCGACAGAGTTCATCGCGCAACCGCCAACCAGGACGACGTTTTCGCTTTTCGTTTTCTTATGAAGCTGGTTGAGCAGATGAAAAATAATTTCTTCAGTGACGCGTTGGACGGAGGCGGCGATATTTTGCTCGCGCTCGCCCATTGTGGCGCGGGCTTCCAAGGCGGGGCCGAGACGTTTTTCCAGAAGTTCGCTGTGGAACGGCTCAACTTTCGGCGCGCCATTTTCCCACGCCATGGAAATGCCGTCTTTGGAATGGCGAAAATAATCGAGGTTCAACTCGAAGGTGTCGCCTTTTGGAAAAATCATTTTGCGAAATTCTTCGAGGTAAACTGGCTGTCCGTAGGGCGCGAGGCCCATGACTTTGTATTCGTCGCCGTAATTGTGAAAGCCCATGTAGAGCGTAATCGCGTTGTATAAAAACCCGAGCGAATGCGGATAAAAAACCTCGTTTAGCTTGCGATAGGAAGTCACTTCTCCGATGGCTTGCACGGTGCTGACGAAATCTCCCATGCCGTCGATGGAAAGCACCGCCGCTGTTTCAAACGGCGACAAAAAGAAACCCGAGGCGATGTGCGCGTCATGATGTTCGACGTTGTGAATTTGAGCGCGGACCGAATCTTCGTTCGTCTCACAAGCTTTGGCCAATTCCCCTCGAATGCCGAGGCTTTTTCCCTGACGCTGCAGTCGATCCAACACGGATTTAATGGAAGGACGATTGGCGAGAGTGAAAAGCGCTTTTTTGGCAAGGTTCGCTTTGGGATTAAAAGATAAAGCGACATGATCCAAATCGCGGGCATGAATGCCCGCTTCCCGAAGACAATAACGAATGGATTCGGCTGGAAAGCCCGCCCAATGTTTCGCCCGATTGAAACGCTCTTCCTCGACGGCAGCGATGAGTTGTCCATCGATAACGATGGCCGCCGATGAATCACCATGAAAAGCATTAATGCCGAGGATGTTCATTGGAAAAAAGTAGAAAGCAGAAAAACGAAACGCAGAAAGTTAAACCCGAAATCCAAATGACGAGGCATTGAATAACCTCACTTATGGCACTCCAATAGAAACGTCTCGAAATCGATAAGATGCTCCTCGACAATTTTTTGCAGCACAACCAATTGCAATTCTTGATAATTGTGGACGGCGATGTTTCTAAAACCCACCATTGCTCGCATTTGCTGCGCCGTTTGCTCTGTGAGAATTCCCGCTTTTTCCAAAAAAGTGAACGCATCCCGGCTGGTTTGGGGCAATCCCAGATTGCGTTGGGCGACCAGATGCATCGCGAGGTCAATGGCCGATTCGCAGGCGCGTTGTAAATTAATAATAATGGAATCCTGCCGGGTGGGTTGCTCCAGGTTCGCCGACTCATTGGCGTATTCTTCGGTCACTCGGGCCAGACAGCGCCGGATGATCTGACTTTTGTTGAGCAGTATATCGTCAGGCATGATTGGGATGTTTCAAGGCGGCCAAAATCGGCGCGCGTTCTTCGTTCAGCCGGGCGTAATCGCTCAAGGTATACATCTCAAATTCTTCGCGTCGCAACTTGTCTCCTTCAAAAAGCAGGCGACCCGTTCGCAATACTTCCTTTCGCATCACGGTGCTGGCAGAGGCCAGATCGACAAGGTCCACGTCCCGGGACAGTGCTTCGGCCAATTCTGTTTGGAGCTCGAAAAGTTGAACGGCTGAAATGGGTTCGCGTAAAAGGACCGCAATATCAATATCGCTGACCGGGCGGTCCCGGTTTTCGGCGACAGAACCAAACAAGTAAACCGCGATAGGTTGCAAGGGAACCAAAATTTTTTGGATTGATGATAGGGTCGGCATGAGAAAAATAAAATCGAGCGCGTTTAGGGACAAACGCCTTGCGAATTAGCGTCGAGCAAGCTGCCGCCCGTGGTTGTTTGGCGAACGATTCGCGAAAAACCTTTGGCAGTTGTTAAATTAGTTCGACCCGGCAAAAGGAGTTTTTTCGAGGCTGAAATGCCACGCACGCAAGCCCGTCTCCCTCAAGAATTTGTTGCCGCGTAATTTAGGGAAATCCCTGTCGCAAACCAAGTGTTAAGTCCGAAAAGGTTTGCCGGACGTCCCCGAAATGAAGATCCAACTGCTTCCGGGGATCGCACTGGAGGGCGGGCTTTGGTTTGGCGCATCTTGATACTACCACGAAACAAGCGACGCGGATTTTCGTTGGGAGTTCCGCCTTCAGGCGGTTCAGCTTGACAAACTAGCTAGCGCCCGAGCCGCCTAAAGGCGGAACTCCAAACGGTGGTGGTGCAAGATGCGCCCGGGCTTTGGCGCATTGGTATCTACACAAGTGAACAGCCAGATTTTCGCGGTGTTTTCTCCCTCTCCTCCATCGGATGGAGGAGAGGGTTGGGGAGAGGAGGTGATGTTGCTTCGATTTTGTGGAGAGGGCTTTTGGGGTGTAGAAAGAACAAGTATGGAAACGAAAAGTAAATCGTCGCGTCGCTATGACGCTGAGTTTAAAGAAAATGCCGTGGCGCTGGTCCAGTCCGGGCGCA
>JBDSYB010000016.1:0-3701 GCA_039925885.1 Verrucomicrobiota bacterium | reverse complement strand
GTTTGGAGTTCCGCCTTCAGGCGGTTCTGCGCCCGAACCGCCTGAAGGCGGAACTCCAAACATGAACGCTTCGGCAAGCTGAATTCCGTGTTCACGCACATTCGGATCTGTGTCGGAAAGCGCGATGAGAACTTGTTTTTCTTCGAGCGCGCCGAGGCCCTCAAGAATCCGCAACGCGTGAACGCGCGCCTCAGGAGTTTTGCCATTTTTGACCAACGATTTTAAAATCGGCACCGCAGATTTGTCCTGTCGCTCGATGAGCAAACGTTGCGCGGTCATGCGCCACCAGCGATTTGGATTATTTAACTCGGCGCAAAGTTCTTTGACGTTGGCTTTATCTAATCGTGGCTGCGACTCGTGAGAGCGCGGCTGATTCTTCTCCTTCGGGGAAAAATTCGCCGCGCTCTCACGAGACGCAGCCACGATTCGCCAGATGCGCCCCTTGTCTTTGCCGCTTTCAAAGTCGGTAATTTTGCGCGTCGCTTCCGGCAAATAATCAGGATGCTCAATCGTCTTGCGATACATGTCACAAAGATAAAGCGCGCCATCAGGACCGACCGTCAGATTCACCGGGCGAAACCAATTATCCGGCGATGCGATGAATTCCCGATCTTCGTAAGCGCGTTTGGCAACAAAGGTTTCGTTGGACGGCGAAAGAACGTCGTGATGCACGAGATTCCCGGCGGGTTCGCAGGTAAAAGAATTGCCGCGATATTTTTCGGGTAGCGCGGTTCCATCGTAAATCAACACGCCACAAGCCGACGTAAAAAATCCGGTGTGCGACGCTGCGGTGGTGATGTTCGCGCTGAGCGGAAAAAGTTTGCAGGCCGCGCCGTGATCGGGAATGTCCTGAACGACATCGGAAAACGCGAGGTGTGGATTGCGTTTCAAATATTCCAACTGCATCACAACGTGTTGGATGTGATTGCGATTCGAGCAAATAAATTTGCGTCCAAAATTGTCGAACGTTTGCCCGAACTGCGCGGCTCCGGCGGTTGGCTCGATGTCATCGGTGCCGGGACGAAAACGACCATCCACGCGATTGAGAAAAACGGCGGGGCGATCGGGATGTTCCGGCGAAGTGACTTTCGCGGCGGTCAATCCGCTCGTGAGATAAGCCCAATTATCAATGTTCAACGTCGGATGACTGACGCGTAGTTGAGTGGTGGACAAATCCTGAAAACCTTTGAACACGATTTGCTTCACGTCTGCGACGCCGTCGCCATTCGTGTCTTTGAAATAGTAAACATTCGGCGCGCATGTCACATAAACACCGCCTTTCCACGGCATCACTCCATTGGGAAACGTCAACCCATCCGCGAACACCGTGCGTTTGTCGTATTTGCCATCGCCGTTGGAGTCTTCGAGCAGAATTATTTTTCCCACTGGCGGATTGCCTTTGCCCGGCCCGACCGGATAGCCGCGATCTTCCACGACAAACATTTTGCCCGATTCATCCCAAGCCAGCGCCACCGGATCAACGACCATTGGCTCCGCGACGACCAGTTCGACCTTTAATCCTGGCTCAAGCTGAAATGTGGCAATGGCTTCGTCAGGAGTGAGAGCTCCATCAATTGCGAAACCGCGTTGTTCGAAGTAAAACAGGATCGCCAACAAGAAAAATCGGGGCAGTATTTTGAGAAGCGAAGGTATCTTTGACATAAATTCAAAATGATTCGCAGCGTATCTTGCGCTAAAAATTTGGGAAGCTGTTTCAATGACTTGCGTTTGAAATTGGCGGCTTCTCTGCCAGCCGGCATTTTCTCCAAAACATTCTCCGGGAAATTTTTGCTCGACACCAAATTCAAAGGATTGAGAAGGAACAGCGATTGCTTCCATCACGAATGTTCGCAGCTTGACTGGGCAAAGGCGCATTAACCATAGTGCCCAGCCACTTCAGGCACTAAATCGAGCACAATTGAATTTATGCCAAAAATGAAGAAATTGCTCCGCCCAATCGTGACTAAAATGAAAGGCATTTTCATGTCCACCCCCGGGACAAAGGCTTTATCAATTGTAGGAATAAAAGCTCAGAGAATTACTGCCAACGGCAAATGCAAATGCCTCTCAAACTCAATTCAGTCCACGGAGGGAACAATTTTGGGGACGATTGTCTCTCTTGCGGCTGAAAATTTCAAAATCGCGACTGGCGGGGACACCACAGAGAAAATCAAGGAACTCGTTCGGCTCGCTCAAGAGCAAGGTTATCTGACCTACAGCGACGTTACGGATGCATTTCCCGAGAAAGCAGCTTCACCCGAAAACCTGGACGAGATTTATAGCAAACTGCGTAATCTCGAAATTGAGATTGTCGATCAGGCTGAGGTGGATCGCGTTAAACAACCAGGGCCTGAGGAGGAGGTGGAAGACAAAGCGCGCCTCGATATTCTGGATGATCCCGTGCGGATGTATCTCAAGCAAATGGGACAGGTGCCGCTCCTGACCCGCGAACAAGAGGTCGAAATTTCCATACGCATTGAAGATGCTGAAAATGAAATCAAACGCATCGTTTACAATTTTGGATTCGCTGGAAAAGAACACATCGCCCTCGCTGAAAAACTAATTTCCGAGCCGCCCAAAGAACGTTTTGATCGTGTCATTGTTGATAAAAAAATTGAGGGGCGTGAAAACCATCTCAAGGATTTGCGGCGGCTCGTCAAAAAAGTGCGGCTGTCCGACCAGGCAGTGGATCAAAAATATGCGGAATGGCAAAACGGCGCGAGCAAGGCCAGGCGCGAAAAACTCTCTCTCGAATTCAAAAAGCTAGATGGTCGTTTGCAGCGCTCTTTTTCCCGATTCTTTTACAAACAAAAAGTCATTGAAGAAATGGCGTTGGTGGCTGACAACATCCACGATAAAATCCAGTTGAGCTTGCGCAGCCTCACGGATTTGAAGAGCCAGCGCAAATCAGCCCAGCAGCAAACGGTCATTGAATCAGAGCAGCGTAAAATCCAGGCGCTGGAGGAATTCGTGCGCATGGGGCATCAGGATTTCTTGAAGGACTATCAGCAACTTCAATATTTCACCCGGAAAGCGATTCAGGCTAAAACCGAAATGGTGGAAGCCAATTTGCGCCTCGTCATTTCTATCGCCAAAAAATACACCAACCGCGGCTTGTCGTTCCTCGATCTCATTCAAGAAGGCAATATGGGTTTGATGAAGGCGGTTGAAAAATTCGAGTATCGCCGCGGCTACAAATTTTCTACTTACGCAACCTGGTGGATTCGGCAGGCCATCACCCGCTCGATTGCAGACCAGGCGCGCACGATTCGCATTCCCGTTCACATGATCGAAACAATCAACAAATTGATGCGGGTGCAGAAACAGTTGATCCAGGATTTCGGTCGCGAACCTACTCCCGAAGAGCTTTCCGATGAAATGGCGATGCCGGTGGATCGCGTGCGCGCCGTCTTGAAAATGGCGCAGCAACCGATCTCGTTGCAATCGCCCGTCGGCGACAGCGAAGACACGAACTTCGGCGATTTCATCGAAGACAAAGCCGCGGAAAATCCTTCTGATATGACGAGCTACAGCTTGTTAAAAGATAAATTGGGAGACGTGTTGACCAGCCTGTCGGAACGCGAACGCAAAGTTTTGGAACTGCGTTTTGGAATTGGCGACGGCTACGCGCGAACGCTCGAGGAAGTCGGCAAACAATTCAAAGTGACGCGCGAACGCATTCGTCAAATTGAAGCGAAGGC
>JBDSYB010000015.1:0-4783 GCA_039925885.1 Verrucomicrobiota bacterium | reverse complement strand
TGCGCCCGGACTGGACCAGCGCCACGGCATTTTCTTTAAACTCAGCGTCATAGCGACGCGACGATTTACTTTTCGTTTCCATACTTGTTCTTTCTACACCCCAAAAGCCCTCTCCACAAAATCGAAGTAACATCAACTCTTTCTCCGGCTCTCTCCCCACTCGTTCCTCGGGGGAGAGAGAGAGAAATCCTGTCCGTGATTGACCGCCACTTGGAATCGCACTCCTTTGCGGGCCGCCGAACTTTCTTTGACGCACTTACGTATGTTGGGGGAAGGAAAGAAGCGCGCCCCAACCAGGAAACGAAACACACACGCTCCTCTCCATTTCGCTTTGCAGTTACCGTGCGCACTTTCATACTCGCAGCATGATGTTCCACGGGAAACAAGTCGCGATTCCGGAAAAAGTATCCGCGCCGCATCGGACCCATTCTTCCGTGGAGCGATTCGCGGACAGGCTGACGGGCTGGACAATTTACGGCATGATCGTTTTTAGCCCGTGGGCCTTTGGCACAACGCAGCCGTGGGCTATCGAGGCCATGAATTGGGACGGCTATCTTTTGGGGGCATTGCTTTTGTTCAAATGGATCGCGAGAGGAATCAAACAAAATAAAACATCCAACCGTGACCACCTCGTAGCGAATCTTTCACCCAATGCCGTCTCGCCCCGCGAAAAAATATTTCCCGTTTGTCTGGCAATGGCCACGGTGGGGATTTTGCTTTATTGCTTGATTGCCGCAGCCAACGCGCGCGCCAACTTTTCTTACTTCAGCGCCAGCTTTTCTTATCACGATTACATCCCCTGGCTGCCCCACAGCTACGACGCCTCGCGAAGCTGGGATATATTTTGGAATTATCTCGCGTTGGCGTTTTCGTTTTGGGCCGTGCGCGACTGGCTGCAAAATGAGGATTTTTTCGTGGCAGGTTCAGGCAACCCGCTTTTCTCGCGACGCTGGAAAAAACTGCTTTGGGTCGTTTGCCTCAATGGCGCGTTGCTGGCGATAGAGGGACTGGTGCAACGCGCGGACAATACGGGGAAACTGCTCTGGCTGGTGGAACCACGCATCCACAAATCGGCAGAATCCCAATTTGGGCCGTATGCCTATCGCTCCAATGGCGCGCAATTTTTGAATTTAATCTGGCCGGTGGCGCTGGGCTTCTGGTGGTATTTGCAACGCGCTTCGGAACGAAGTGAACAGCGGCAAACGGGACACCATCTTTTGTTGCCCGCAGCATTGATCATGGCGGCAGCCGCAATCGTTTCGTTGAGTCGCGGCGGGATTTTGGGAGCGGTCGGACAAATTCTCGTTTCACTTTTGATTCTGCTTTTTTCGACGCGGCGCGGTGGATGGAAAATAAAATTTGGCTTGATCAGCATTGGAGTGGCGACGGTTGCTCTGGCTGCTTACGTAAATTGGGGCGATCTGACAAAACGTTTTCAAACCATCGCCACCGACCAATTGAGTGGGCGGGTGCGCCTTTATCAAATTGCGGGGCGAATTTTTCGGGATCATGCGCTTTTCGGCACCGGGCCAAATACATTCGATCCTGTCTCGATGCTCTATTTGGAGACGCCGGACGCCATCTGGACCGTGCAGGCGCACAACGACTGGCTGGAAACGCTGGCCACATTTGGAATCGTGGGAAGTTTATTGATCTGGCTGGCCTTGGGTCTCGCCCTGGCGCGTCCGCTGCTGGTGACGACGGGTATTCCGCAGCGCCCGATTTTTTTGGCATTTTTATGGGTGAGCCTGGGCGGCTGTCTGGTCCATGGCGCGTTCGATTTTCCGTTCCAGATTTATTCAATCCTTTTTTTATTCCTGGTTTTGTGCGCGCTTCTTTCGGTGATTTCAATTCGGAAAAATTAGGTGGTGACTGTCGCGCGGCAGCGGAATCTACCAGCCAAATTGGTCTCCTGAGCGCGATGCGAACGATGAACTGATTTTGCTCTTGGTCTAAAATCCGCGCGGATTAGAATTCAATCGCTGATGAAAAAGCTTTTGATCACGTTGGCGGCGCTGGCGATTTGTCTGGGCGGCCTCTGGTTCTCCCGTCCAGTTTATCGCAGCTTCAAAGAAAAACGCTTCGTGGCGCAGGCCGCCGAATATTCCCGGAAATCCGATTCCGCCAAAGCCGCTTTGTTCGCGCGGCAAGCCTTGCAAATCAATCCCACTAATCCGGTTTCGACGAAAATCATGGCTGATCTTGCCGATCATTCCAACTCGCCTCAAGTGTTGGCGTGGCGACAACGCGTCGTGGAACTGGAACCGACCGTGGAAAACAAAATCGCGTTGGGCATGGCGTCGATCCGTTACGAGCCATCGCCCTTTTCCATCGCTGAAAAAATGGTGCGTGAACTGGCTGCGTCCGGGAGCACAAACGCCCGTTATCAGATGCTGGCCTCGGAACTGGCACTGAAACGCCGCAACTTCCCCCAGGCCGAAATTCATCTTCAAAAAGTTTTGGCCTTGTCGCCCACCAACGACATCGCGCGAGTTAATCTGGCGGTCTTGCAACTGGAGTCGCCCGACGCCAAAACCGTGGCCGCAGCCCGCGAAATTTTGGAAAAAATGCAGGGCAACAGCGAACACGGTCTGCGGGGTTTGCGTTCGCTGGTGGAAAACGCCTTGAAACGCAACGAACTGGAAGCTGCGGAAAATTTTTCCAAAAAATTATTGGGTGATTCGCGGGCCATGTTTATTGATCGCCTCGTGCATCTGACCGTTTTGCAGCGGAAAAAAAGCCCCGGGTTTGAGGAGTATTTAGGTTCCATTCAAAAAACAGCGTCCACCAATGCGGAGAATATTTACAAACTGGTTTCGTGGATGAACGTCAACCAGCTTTCCGACGCCGCCTTGCAATGGATTAAAAGTTTGCCCACAGAAATGCAGGGACAACAGCCGGTGCCCATTGCGGAGGCTGATTGTTACGCCGCCAAAAAAGAGTGGAGCCGTCTGGAAACTTTTTTGAGCGAGCAGAAATGGGGCGACCGCGATTTCATTCGTGCCGCGATGTTGGCCCGCGCTTTGGACGCGCAAAAGCAAGACATGGGGGCCGACGTGCAATGGCAGAAAGCAATCCGGCTCGCCTCAGATAAAATGGAAACACTTTCGCTGCTCGTGGGCATGGCGGAAGGATTGGGAAACCGCCCGCGAGTAGAAGAAGCGCTTTGGGCGATGTGGGAAAAATATCCCGCAGAAAGCGGCGTGCCCAAGGCGTTGTTGCAATCGTACTATTCGACGGGCAACACACGCGGTCTGCAAAAAGTTTACGCGCGTCTCGCGGAAAAAGAATCGGACACGGAGTCGCAAAATAATTACGCGCTTCTCAGCCTGCTGCTGGGACTGAACGTGGAAAATGCGCATCGCTTGGGAGAGGAAGTTTTCCGAAAAGAGCCGAAGAACCCCAGCTACCTTTCCACGCACGCGTTTTCGCTTCATCTCCAGGACAAGGATGCCGAGGCGCGAAAACTTTTTGAACAATTGACGGAGAAGGATTTGGAGAATCCGGCGGTAGCGGGTTATTACGGCGTCATTCTGGCGTCGGCCAAACAAACGGAAAAAGCGCGCAAATATTTAGACCTGGCCAAAAGCGCCCCGTTATTGCCGGAGGAAAAAATGATAATGGAAGCTGCCCGCAAGAAACTTTAAGCCGGAACGATGCAGTTAAAATGGGGACCGCGCCCGCCCCGGGCGCCGTGGTTTGCGCCCTCGCAACCCACTTTTCGCGTCTGAAATTTCCGCACCTTTTGGCGAGTCTGGCGCGTTTGGATTCGGCGCGAGGGCGCGCCGAATAACAGCCGGGGCGGCTGTGCTCCCCATTCAATCCAACTGCACTGTTCCGGCTAAGAGCCTGTTTGAGAAGTAGCGGCGGGCATCTGTGCCTGCCGTAGAGGGCGGCATCTTGCCGCTCGGAAAAAACGGCTGAACATTCGGGACGCTCTGATTATACCGGGATATTTTCGGTTTGACGCTTTTTCCGCCGGGCTGGAAGCCCGGCTCTACGTCAGCCAGGATGGCTGACGCTACAGTTTCAAACCGGCTCTAAGATTCATTCCAACGCCGACTCCCTTTGCACAGGTTTAAATTTTCCCTAACTATGCTGACATCTTCACGATCTTTTTAAGGCTGCGCCTTAGCGGTGGCTTTGGCCTGCATGTGGAGCAAATCTTTTTTTGCTTCGTTCATTGAGGAGATCAATTTTGGATCAGTGAAGACGCCTTGATAACTTTCGAGAAGCTTCAAGCGCGAGTTGATCAAGACCTGGTCCTGCGGCGTCGGCATTTTGTGGTTGGCGTAACCTTCGTCATTCAAATCTTCCAGCAAATTTCTGCGGGCTTCGATGGAAAGATTTTCGTCAGTGATGGCAGTGTTATACAATTTTGTGGCCTGCTCGTCGGCCCCGGCATAAAACAACGCCACGCGGGCGATCGGCTCCTTTTGGGAAGGATCGACGTGAGGGTCGTTGTAAGCCTGCACGACGAGGGGAATAGTTTGTTCTCCAATCGTGTTGTGCAAATATTTAAGAGCGGACCGATCAATCTGGCCATTGGCCTGAATCAATTGTGCTTGAGCCTGGGCCACCAGGCTGCCGTCCTTATACATCGCCAGAACCCCGTAGAGAGAATCGCGATCTGCTTTTTCCAAGGCGGTGCCGCCAGCGAGCAACTCGGATGCAACTGAAATGGCGGCAGCGCGATATTTTTCCGGCGCAATTTCCTGCAAGGTGCGGGCGAGATACCCGACCTCGACTCCGCGACCAGTTGCCTGCAAAACGTCCGCCAGAA
>JBDSYB010000014.1:0-26215 GCA_039925885.1 Verrucomicrobiota bacterium | reverse complement strand
ACATTTTTTGTCCCATTTCCCCGGTCCAGAAAATTTGTGGAACGAGGTTTTCGGCGAGCCGCCGAAAACCGCACGCCAGCGGCGTGCGCTCCCCACCACGCTCAACTTCAACTTCGGAATTCGGGTTAAAATGAATCCAGAAATCAAAACTTTAACCAATTTATGAATCCGAAACGTTGCGTCGTTGTGTCTTTGCGTCTTTGCGTTAAATTTCCGGCGAATATTTCCTCGTCGCTTTACTTTCGGGGTCTTGTCGCGCAGTTTATTTTCAACATGAAACGAACCGGGTTTAGTTTTTTATTGGCAGGGCTGATTATTTTTCTGGCGATTCCACGGGGTTTATTTGCTGAAACGGAGTTGCCAAAGTTTGAGGAAATTTTCCAATTGCTCCGCACCAACGTCGGCGGGCTCACTGAAACCGAACTCAATCGCGCCGCGGTCCAAGGTTTGCTCCAGCAGCTGTCCTCGCGAGTTGTGCTGGTCACAAATTCCGCAAGCACCACTGCCGATTCAAATCTGTTGAGCAAAGTTTCCGTTCTGGAAAATTCGTTCGCTTATTTTCGCGTTGGCAAGATCGAAAGTGGCTTGAACGACACCTTCAAAACGGCTTATCAAAAATTATTTTCGACAAATAAAATAAAAGGGATGGTGCTGGATTTGCGTTACGCAAACGGGATCGATTACGCGGCCTCGGCAAAAACGGCGGACCTATTCATCAAAAATCAGCAACCGCTTTTGCGTTGGGGCGATTCTTCAGCCGAAGCCACGGCCAAGACAAATGCGATTGCAGTTCCGGTCGCGATTTTAATTAATCACCAGACTGCGGGCGCCGCCGAGGCTTTGGCGGCGATGCTGCGCGAGGGGCAAATCGGTTTGGTCCTTGGGACGAATACCGCAGGGCAAGCCAGTGTTTTTCAGGAATTTCCCCTCTCGACCGGCCAAAAAATAAAAATTGCCTCCGCGCAGGTGAAGTTGGGAAATGGGAAAACGATTGCCAAAGAAGGTGTGAAGCCGGACATCGAAATCAATCTCAGCGCTGAAGAGGGGAAAGCATTTTATGAGGATTCCTATCGCGCAGTTCCGCGGCAGTTTTCTTCCGCGGATCGAAACGCCGAACCGTCGGAAACAAATCGTCCGCGTCGCCGGTTGAACGAGGCGGAATTGGTGCGTTTGCAACGTGAGGGAACCAGCGCTGACGAGGAGTTTTCTGTTTCAGGGAGTAAAGAGTTGAAGAAGCGTTTGGACTCGGATGGAAATCCTGTTCTCAGTGACCCCGTAATTATCCGGGCGTTGGATCTTTTAAAAGGGCTGGCGGTCATTCAACAGACGCGGCGACCCTGATTTTGCGTTGACGATTTCAGAGGCGCGCCGCACTTTGATTTTATAAATCGGGAATGAAGACCATCCTTTTCGTTTGCACCGGAAACATTTGCCGCAGCCCCATGGCTGAAGGTCTTTTTCGTCATGCAATTTCGGGTCGTGGAGATTATCGCATTCTTTCCGCAGGAGTTGGAGCAATTGATGGCCAGCCGCCCAGCCCGCACGCTGTCCGCGCCTTAAAAGAAATCGGGATTGATATTTCGCGCCAACGCAGTCACATGCTGACGGGTCAACTCGTGCAGGAATCCGATTATATTTTCGGCCTGACCCACAGCCATGTCGATTCGATCAATTTGCTCTACCCAATGGCGGCAGAGAAAACTTTTCTGCTGCGCGAATTTGATGAGACCCTTGATATTTTTGAGAAAGACATCACGGATCCAATTGGCGGCTCGTTTGAGACCTATCAGGATTGTCGCGATCAAATCGAACAGGGCATTGCTTCGCTGCTTAATTTCATTGAGCAAACGTCGCCAGCTGTCGTCCGCCGAGCCACGGACAAAATGGCGATTTCAATCGGTTCTGACCACGGCGGGTTCGAGTTGAAACAAATTCTTTCGCAATATTTGAGCGAGAAAAATATCGGGTGCGTGGACCTTGGCCCCGAGTCTGCGGATTCAAGTGATTATCCGGATTACGCGCAAGCGGTGGCCCGCCATGTGGCCGAGGGAAAAAGCGATCTGGGGATCTTGATTTGCACGACGGGCGTGGGCATGAGCATCGCCGCCAATAAAGTTCCAGGAATCCGCGCGGCGCTTGTTTTTAACGAGGAAATGGCGACGCTTTCCCGCCAGCATAATGATGCCAATGTCCTCTGCATCGGCGGGAAAATGACGCCCGAGGACGAAGCCAAAAAAATTCTCGACGCGTTTCTCGCTGCTAAATTTGAAGGTGGTCGCCACGAACGTCGCGTTAACAAAATGGAAAAATCTGAAATACCCAACAGCTTGAAATTGCGAAATGTTGATCCTGAAATTGCCGACTCGATCTTCCTGGAAAAACAGCGCCAGCAGGAAAACATTGAACTAATCGCCAGCGAAAATTTCACCAGTTGCGCGGTGATGGAAGCGCAAGGCTCGGTGCTGACGAACAAATATGCCGAGGGTTACCCAAAGAAACGCTGGTATGGCGGTTGCGAAAATGTGGATGTCATAGAGCAACTGGCCATAGACCGTGCGAAAAAACTTTTCGGCGCGGAACATGCCAACGTTCAGCCGCACTCCGGCAGCCAGGCGAACATGGCGGTATATTTTTCCTTCCTGAAACCGGGCGACAAAATGTTGACGATGGATTTGAGTCACGGCGGACATTTGACGCACGGCAACAAGGCAAATTTCTCCGGCAAATTTTTCGAGATTGTTCATTACGGTGTGCGCAAGGACGATGAACTGATTGATTACGATCAACTGGCAAACATGGCGCGGGAACATCGTCCCAAAATGATCACGGTCGGCGCGAGCGCGTATTCGCGCGTAATTGATTTCAAACGCATGGGTGAAATCGCGCGGGAAGTTGGCGCGTATTTGCTGGCCGACATCGCGCACATCGCCGGCCTGGTCGCGGCGGGAATTCATCCCAGCCCCGTTGGCCACGCTGATTTCGTGACAACAACCACGCACAAAACATTGCGCGGACCGCGTGGCGGTTTGATTTTGTGCGCGGAGAAATATGCCAAGGAGATTGATTCGCAGGCTTTTCCCGGGATCCAAGGCGGCCCGCTGATGCATGTAATCGCGGCGAAAGCGGTTTGTTTTTTTGAAGCGATGCAGCCCGGCTTCAAAGCATATCAACAGCAGGTTGTGAAAAATGCCAGGGTGCTGGCGGAAGGAATGTTGCAAAATAACTTTCGGCTGGTGAGCGGCGGCACGGATAACCATCTAATGCTGGTGGATGTCGGAGCGCGCGACTTAACGGGCAAAGAATGTCAAATCGCACTCGACGAAGCGGGAATCACCATCAATAAAAACACCATTCCATTCGAGACGCGCTCGCCGTTCCAGGGCAGCGGCATTCGCCTCGGCACGCCGGCAGTAACGACGCGCGGAATGAAGGAGCCGGAGATGGCGGCGATTGCCGATATAATTTCCGAAGTGCTGCTGGATATTAAGAATGTTGACGCCGCGCACGCCGTGAGGCAGCGTGTCCGAGAATTAACCGCAAGATTTCCCTTGCCGTATTGAAGCAGAGTCCGCCGCAGTTAGAAAAATTTTGCTTCATTTTTTGAACAAAAATCAGATTTAGAACATCCAACAACCGCAGTTGAATTCCTGCCGCATGCACATTTTTGATGCACCAGAATTCTTTAAAACTATGCCTAGAGTAGCCAGCAAAAGAATCACCAAACCGAAAGCTAAAAAAACTGAAATGGAGTTGCCGGAAGCCGCCGCGCCTGTCGGCGGAGAACCGCCATCCACAGAAGAAAGTCCAGAGATTGATTCGCAGACTGAAGCCAATCAGTTTGCGCCCGCCGAACCCTCTCAAAACGGCGAGTCCTCTGCCTCTCACCCGGCACACACTGACGAGAATATTTCAGATGAACAAACACGGGAGTCGCGCGAGCCACGTGATCGCGGAGGCGACAAGCGCAACTCGATGAACATCGCCAAACTTCAAGCGATGCCAATGCCGGAACTGAATCAAATCGCCCGCGAAATGGGCGTGGAAAATTTCGGCACGATGCGGAAACACGAGGTGATTTTTCACGTTCTCCAAAAAAATGCGGAACGCGCTGGCGTGCTCTTTTCCGAGGGTGTTCTGGAAATTTTGCCGGAAGGTTTTGGGTTTTTAAGATCGCGCAGTTTTAATTACCTCCCCTGCCCAGAAGATATTTACGTCTCGCCTTCGCAAATCCGTCGATTCGATTTACAAACCGGGAACCTGGTGGCCGGGCAAATTCGTCCTCCAAAAGATAAGGAACGATTTTTCGCGTTGTTGAAAGTGGAGGCGGTCGATGATGAAGAACCCGATAAAGCAAAAGACAAAACGCATTTCGATAATCTCACGCCCCTGTTTCCAAACAAACGGTTCATCCTGGAAACGGCTTCGGATGAACTTTCCACCCGTGTTCTCGACTTGGTTTGCCCAATCGGCAAAGGAACGCGCGGTCTGATCGTCGCTCCACCGCGCACTGGCAAAACTGTTTTGATGCAAAAGCTGGCGAATGCCATCTTAAAAAATAATCCGGAATCGTATTTATTTATTTTGCTGATTGACGAGCGACCTGAAGAAGTCACCGACATGGAACGCAGTTGCAAAGGCGCGGAAGTAATTTCGTCCACTTTCGACGAACCGCCTGAACGTCATGTGCAAGTTGCCGAAATGGTGATTGAAAAAGCCAAGCGCATGATCGAAAACAAGCGCGACGTCGTTATTTTACTCGACTCAATTACTCGACTGGCCCGCGCCTACAACACTGTTCAGCCGCACTCGGGAAAAATTCTTTCGGGCGGCGTCGATGCGAACGCGTTGCATAAGCCGAAACGTTTTTTTGGCGCAGCGCGAAATATTGAGGAAGGCGGCTCCCTCACAATCATGGCGACGGCTCTGGTGGATACGGGTTCACGCATGGATGAAGTTATTTTTGAGGAATTTAAAGGCACGGGAAATATGGAAGTGCATTTGGATCGCCATCTGGTTGACCGCCGCATTTTTCCATCGATCAATATCGAAGTGTCCGGCACTCGCAAAGAAGAATTGCTTTATCATCCGGAGGAATACAACAAAGTCGTCGTGCTGCGCCGCGCTCTCACAGGTGTGCCTCCGGTTGAAGCGATGGAACTGATGCTCAACAAATTGAAAAAAACCGGCAGTAACATCGAGTTTCTCCTCGGCATGGCCGTGGGAAAATAGTTGGCGCGACGCAAAAGATTTTTCCCGCAGCTACATTTATTAAGTCCCCGGCTGAGTTGGGGCAGCCAACCCTTGTCTGATTTTTGCCAGTGATTCTCTAACCGGAACTAAAGCAAAAACCGCAATAATCCCGCAGTATAATCGGCCACCTTGGAATACCAGGGTCGGCTTCTCAGCATCGCAGCGGACAACGCTGAAGACTTGCTTTTATCCTGTTCGAAAATTTTGATCTGCGTGGCGGCGAATTTTTTATCCAGGACGTTGATGTTCGCCTCGTCGTTTATGCGGAACGAGCGATTGTCGAAATTAATAGAGCCTGTGGTAACAAAAACGTCATCCACGATCATCGTTTTGCAATGGAAAAGCGATTGTTTGTATTCGAAAAATTCTATTCCCGCATCGGCCAGCATGTCCCAGCGCGAGCGGGCTGCCGCTTTGCCCACTTTGGAATCATTTTTGAAAGGGACGATGATCTCAATTTTCACACCGCGTTTTCGAGCCGCCAATAATTGTTCCACGGCCAGATCATCGGGAACAAAATATGCGTGCGATAAACGAATGTTTTTCCGGGCGGCGGCAATGGCAAGTAGATGCACCAGCCGCGCATTTTCTTCACCGTCTTTGGGGCCACTTTTAAAACATTGAACCACGCTCGCAGAACCCTCCCGCAATGAAAACTCCGGGAAATAATCCGGCCCCTGCAAAAGTTCTGAGGTGGTGAGCAGCCAATTCTGGGCGATAACTCCCTGCATTTGTCTGACCGCCGGGCCTTCCACCCGAAAATGAGTGTCCCTCCAATGATCGGGTTCCTGCGCGTCTCCCATCCATTTGTCCGCAATACAAACTCCTCCGATGAACCCGATCTTTCCATCAACCACCATCAATTTGCGATGGGTGCGATGATTGACATTGAGCCTGGGTTTATACCATCGGTCCCGCCCCACTTTCACAAACCGCACGCCGCCCTTCTCTAGCGCCTCTACATCTTCGTTTTTCAATTTCACCGTTCCCATTCCATCGGCGATCAACTTTACTTTTACTCCTGCTGCGGCGCGCTCGATAAATGCCTTTTTAAACTCTTCGCCGATCTCGCCTGTTTCCCAAATGTAAATTTCAAATGTAATCGTATTGGTTGCTTCTCGAATCG
Source organism: Verrucomicrobiota bacterium (assembly GCA_039925885.1). Classification (GTDB taxonomy): domain Bacteria; phylum Verrucomicrobiota; class Verrucomicrobiia; order Limisphaerales; family CANJXF01; genus CANJXF01. The sequence goes on along the minus strand of JBDSYB010000014.1, from coordinate 19,839 downwards.
CTTTCAGCATTGCAGGAAAAATTTCTTTCCCATTCACCAATGTCTCGACGCGATTCCCCTCCAAAAAAGCGGGGCCAATCAGGTTACCCATCGTTTCCCGAAAGGCAGGATCAGCCACCGAATAGTTGGTTTTGATCAGTTTGCCAACTGCCTTAAAAGAGGAAATTTTCACGACCATGGAGCCGATGAAAAACGCCGCGAGAAAAATCACGACCAGGGATTTTTTCGATTGATATTTTTTCCAATTCATTGTCGCGCCTATTTAGCCGCATGCACATGTGCTGCGAAATAGGGAAAACTGTTAGATTCGTAGTGGGTTAATGCCTTGTGTGCAGGGAGAGGGCTGGGAATTTCCAACGCTTCCCCTTTTCCAAAAACACGATAGCTTGACGAAAACAATGACCGAGCAAAAAACTGAAACTACCCATCAAACCAAACAGACCCGAACTTTTTGGATCGTCTCCGCTGGTTGCCTGGTGATTTTTCTCGCTGCCTTCTCGTTCATAGACACTAAAGCTCTGCACGACTGGGCGCAAACTGTCCCCGGCTGGCTTGTCTTCGCGTTCATGGCATTCCTGCCCTTGATCGGTGTGCCGATGTCTCTTTTGTTGATCATCGGCGGGGCGCGCTTTGGGAAAACCTGGGGTCTAATCGCCGCCGCCGCATCCATTTCCATCAATTTGCTTCTCACTTATTGGTTGGCAAAATTTGTCCTCCACAAACCAATCGCCGCCTTCTTCAAAAAAACAAAATACAAAATGCCGCAGGTTCCCGACGGCGAATATGTTTCGGTTTCATTGCTCACCGCCCTTGTTCCCGGTTTACCCTACACTCCAAAAAATTATCTTCTCGTTCTCGCCGGCGTTCCCCTTCGCCATTATTTTTGGACCTGTTTGCCCGCCCACTTTGCCCACGCCACTTTGGGAATTTTATTTGGTGCCATGACCAAAGACCTGACTAAGGGGAAAATTATTTTTCTAATACTTTATGGAATCGGCCTGACATTGCTTTGTCGGCACGTTGTGAAACGGTTGAAGGCCAAGTCCGTAAAATCGAGCACTGCGGCAGACGAAGAGCAGCATTATGCGACGTTGAAATCATGACTCCCGAAAAGAAGGTGAGCAAGGTTCGCTGGTGCATCACTGGCTTCATTATCGTTCTGGCGGCGGCGGCCGTTTTGTATTTGAACCATCAATACGGTTTGTTGAAGAATATCCACACCCACCTCGAATCGTATCATTGGCTGATTGTTTTCCTGCTGGTTTCCATTCTGCCCGTCTTCGGATTTTCCGTTTTCATCTGTTACGTCGTCATCGGCTCCAAATTTGGCGGCGGCTGGGGATTGCTGGTCGTAGCTTTAGCCACCACTGTGCACCTGGTCGGCTCGCACTGGATTGCGACCAGCTTTTTGCGCAGACGAATCGAAGCTTATATTGCGAGAAAGAAATACAATCTTCCCCATGTGCCTGATGGAGAAAATGTCTCGGTGAGCCTGATGACGGCAATCATCCCCGGCTTGCCGTATTTCGTGAGAAATTATCTTTTAGCCCTGGCGGGAATCCCATTGAAAACTTATTTCTGGATATGTTGGCCGGTCTATCTCATTCGATCCATGCTGGCAATTTTCGCCTCGGATTTCAGCGCCGATTTCACGAGCAGAAAAGTTATTTTTCTGGTCAGCCTTTTTATAGTCAAAGTCGGCATTTGCGCTTACATCATCAAACGGTTGCGGAACAAAAATTCCCGGAGAAATAAAATTCCGCCGACTTCTTCAAGCGATAACTTGCCGGTGTAGAGCAGGCGTTCTCTTCACGTTCGTTCGATATTTTAAATCCGCGATGAGGGGAAGATGATCAGAAGCGACCCGCGTCCAATGATTTTGCGGGACCTGAATTTTTTCAGTTTCAAAATGCGCTGAAACAAAAATGTGGTCAATGCGCACGAAGGGCAAAAAGGCTGAAAAAGTTTTCAGTGGTTTATGATTTTTGACATCGCGCTGAACGTCGTGGAGGCGCTGATTCACTGCTCGATAAGGGGCTGAATCAGGTCGCGTGTTTAGGTCGCCACAGAGGATGACTGGTTCATCGGGATCAATTCCACCAATCCATTTCTTTCCCATGAGTTCTCGCACTTGTTCCAGTTGCTCGCGCGGGCCCAGCCCCAGATGCGTGCTCAGGAAATGCAGTCGAACGCCGTCGATTTCGACGCACCCCCAAAGCGCGCCGCGTGGTTCTTTTCTTTTGGAGCCTACCTCGTTGGCGAACGTGTCGATGCGAATAATTTCGATGGGAAATCGGCTGAGAATGGCGTGTCCATAATGTTCGGGACCGCGTTTCACGGTCGGGCAAAAGTAGGCGTGCATGCCCACCATGTCCGCGATCATTTGCGTTTGGTCATGCCCGCGAGAACGAATTCGCCCCACATCAATTTCCTGCAAAGCCACAATATCCGGATCGCTCATCTCAATGACATGCGCGATGCGCTGCGGAGAAATTCTTCCGTCCATTCCGCGACAGCTATGCACGTTGTAAGACATCACACGCAGAGGCCGTCCTTCCAGCAACGCGCGTTTGGGCGACGGAATTTTTTCTCGCCCGAGAAAATGACGCGCCGCCACGCGCAAGTCGTTGGGTCGAATAAATTCTTTGGCGGGCTCAGGGAAACGCGTGGTGCGCGGCAACAAACAAAACCCCTGTGTCTCATCCAGACCGGGACCGGCGTGTGCTCCCTGTTCAATAGGAAAGGTCCACGCTGGCGCGTCGGGACTCCATCCCAGCAAAAGAAAATCGCCCGCGCATTCGTGTTCGCAGAGCGCGATCAAGTCATGTGCGACCGCTTCTTTCAGTTCTCCCGGATGGGGCAAAAATGATTCGGCATCTTGCGGGAGCGTAATCATTCCGCGCGAATGAATCCACGCCACTTGACCTGCCGCGCTTTTGAACAGAACGCCGGGCACGCGCCCCGACTTCACTAATCGTTCGGCCAATTCCCGCTTCTCCTCGAGGTTCAACGGATTGGCCAAATAAACGTGACCGACCGGTCCCATCGCTGCGACCGAAAATGATTTTTCCTCCTCCTCCGTCAACAACTCTTCCGCCATCTCTCGATCCAAACATTTTTTGGAGGGCTTTCTCGTCCAATTTATCTGGGAGTGCGGTTGTTGTTTGCGGGCGCGACGGATGGACGCTTTTTTTTCCAAGTTGGCCAAAGCATTTTCAACGGCTAACTCGACACCACCTGGAAATTTTTCTTCAAACGAGCGTGTTGCTTCCTGGCCGTGGTCGGAAAAAAACCAGACCTGATAATCGCGTCGCGTAGAGCGTTTCGCCTCGCGATAAAGTCGGCGGATGGCGTAATCAATTCCTTTCAGGCTCCAATGCGCGAAAAGCGAATTAGGGCCGCGCCGATGTGATTGCTCGTCGTAACCGAGAAAATTCACATGAACGATGGGGAGGCCGCGCGCGAGATCCACTTTTGCGCCGATGGTGATAAATTCGCGCAACGCCACGCAAACGCTAATCCGCACAAAAAGGAATTTAAGCTCCTTAAAAAGATTTTCCCCTTTGAAAATTCCGCGAATCGAATCCCATAGCGCGACGAAAAATTCGACGAAGGAAAGAATAATCAACCGAAGCACCGAGGGAAATTGCAGCGCGACGATGGAAAGAAATCCGAAAAGCGAAGCAGACTTCCACAAATCTCCCGGACCAATGCTCGCGCCGCAAAAGTGACTTTCAGCGAGCGTCGCTCCGCCCGTGTAAATATTCGACCAAGAGCTTCCGTCCTTCAACAAGCCTTCGCCTTTCTCCGCTAATTTCGATTCGATGGCTTTCGCGCAATCCGGTTTGAACATCGTCAGAACTCGTTTTCTCGCCCGCTCCAAAAAACTGAACGCCGGCACCGCGCATTTCACGCCGTAATAAAGTTCGCCTTGCACGGCTGGCGTGGTGGACGGGATGCCGGAATAGAAAGTGGATAGCGTGTAATTCTGTCGCTCCAGAATATCTTTTAGAAATGGAAGCCGTCCGCGATGGAGCGCGCGTTCCATCTGTCGGCGCGACAGGCCATCAATTTGAATCAATAAAATTCCCGGCTCGGTGCTGGTATTTTCTGATGTGGAAAGTTTAAGTCGGCGGATGGCCCACTCGCTGCGGTTGATGCGACGTCGCGTCCTTCGCAAAAAATTGTCGATTACATCAAACAAGTGCGGCCTCTTTCTTTGGCGTCTCTTCTTCTTTTACATCGCTGGTCAACGCCTTGATGGCGCATTCCGCCTTGTCAGAAATTAATTTCCACTCGACCTCAATCCGTTTCTTCAAGCTTGCCCAAAGTTCTTCTTTCTCCACTGAGAGTTGGGGGCGCGTCAGTTTTAGGATCTCCTCGTAAAATTTCAGCGCCTTTTTTGCCGAGCGTTCTTTGGAAAATTTTTGCCCTGTGAGTTGCGCGCCTGCCTTCAATTGTACGTGCAATCCGGTGTCCGTTTTAATTTTTTCCAAACACGCCGCGAATTCTTCCTCGCCCGTTTTGCCATCGAGCAAAAATCCGTTCTTTTCGTTTTCCACAACTTCCCGCACGCCCGAAGCATCGAGCGCGATCACCGGCAGACCCGCCGCCATCGCTTCGGCAATCACCATGCCCTGCGTTTCGCTGAAGGATGAAAAAGCGAAAACGTCCATCGCCGCGTAAGCATCGAAAAGTTCCTGTCCGGTTTTTTTCCCCGGCATGAACAATCGTTTGGCCAGCCCCTTGGCGCGAAAGATGGCGCGAATTTCTTTTTCCATCGGACCGGTTCCCACGATGAGAAAAACGGCGGCGGGTTCCTTTTTCAAAAATCGGCAAACCGCGCGGCAGAGAAACGTTAAATTTTTTTCCGCCGCGAGACGCCCCAGATGACCAACGACGAAATCGTCGGATGAAATATTATTCGCCGCGCGAAAAGCTTTGCCATCGCCGCTGCTAAAACCTTTCACATCAATTCCGGTGGGAATCACTTTGATCGGCACTTCGACGCCGCGACTTTTGATGAGTTCAGCAATGCTTTCGCTCGGCGCGATCACGCCGTCGCAAAGATTCGCGTAACGAGTGGAAAGTTCGATGGCGAATTGTTTGAGCGCGGGAGAATCTCCGGGAACATAGTGCGTATAATCTTCGTAGAGCGTGTGATGCGTGAAAATCACCGGAACATGTTTGCTCGCGGCAATCCGCACCGCCGTGTCGCCCAGCAAAAAGGGGTGATGCGAATGAATGATGTCCGCTTGAAATGCATCGATGGCGTCGTTGAAAAATCCCGCAATCGGAAGTCGCACAGAAAAATCGCTGCCGTTGAACTGCTGCAACGCGGGGAGACGCACGACGTTTTTTTCTTGAATCGCGGGAGCGCCTTCGGGTTGCGCAAATTCCGGCGCGACCACGAGAACGTCATGTCTCTTCTTCCGAAATTCTTCCGCGAACGTTGCCACCGACCGCGCCACTCCGCCGACGTGCGGCAGATAGGTGTTGGTCATCATGCAGATTTTCAAATGCTTGTTCATGATTGCGGTGTTATTAAAAAAGTGTTCGCACGCGCGGCGCGCACCTCGGCGACAAAACCCGGCACACGCACTTCGATTTTTGGCGGATTTGAAAACCAGTTTCCCTCGACAGTCACCTGATAATTATTTTCGCCGGGTTGAAATGAAATGCTGACCGAACCAAAGCGCGTAAACGTCGGGCCAAACGAAATTGGTTTTCCGGCTTGCAACCAGCGCGGAAAAATTCCTGAGCCGACGATGAGCCGGTCATTTTCTTCGCGCACAAATAAATTGCGAATCATCAATGCCCATTCCGCCGCCGCCCAGATGTGTTGCCCGTCGCCCATGCAACCGCCTTTGGTTTGAGGATGAATCGCTTCGGGCCATTGACCGGTGGGGCTGGCGAGACGCGCGACGGCGTCGATCAATTCCAGCGCGCGCAAATCTCCGGCGCGCAAAAGAACCTGCGCCATGTGAATGGTGAGATAGGCATTGATGCCGCTGTGAATCATGTTCTGGAAAAAACCTCCGTCAAAAAAACTGTGTTCCAAAAGATAATCCGCCGTTTTCACAATTCGAGTTTCGCCGGGCGGAAATAGTTGCAACGGAAAATCGGCGACGAGCGAACCGACGGCGCCAGCATCCATGCGGCGATGGGGCGATGCAGAAATTGCGCCGCGCGCCTCGCGGTCAGGAATTTTCTTGAATGACGCGATGATCGTTTCCAAATATTCGTCCGCGCCGTCGGAAAAATATTTCGCCCTCTCCGGATTGGTAGGCTTTAGTAATTCCGCCGCGCAACGCAAGCCCGCCACGCCCCAAAAATTGTCCCAGTAATAATAATCGTTTGGCCCAAGATGCTCCGCGCTGAATCCGGCGGGCAGCAAACCGGCGTGTGGCTCGCCAGAATTGCGAGGCAAACGTTTTTTCAAAATCCATTCGGCGCCGCGTTCAATTGAGGTGAGCCATTTTTCCGGACACGCTTCGCCGGTCAATTTCAGGTAACGATGGTAGGCCCAAATGGCTTCGCCGTTGGAATCCCACTCGCCGTCTTGCGAGAGAAAATATCCGGCGTGCGTCTGGCGTTTTGGAAAAATATCGAGGCAGCGTTTCGTGCGCGCGCGCGCGCCGAGCGTGATCATCGCGTTCAAAATGAAAGCGGCGTCGCGATACCAAAAGCGTTTGTAGGTGTAGGGGCCGGGATAAACTTCGAGCGGCGAATGTAAAACGAGCGAGGAAATCGCCGTGTCGTAGAGAAACTGAATTTTGCCGTCGGGAACTTGCAGGCGGCTGAAGGAGGAAATTTCGTCATCCCATTTTGGAACTGATTCGTAGGCCGGTTCTTTGCTCGTATTTAATTCATCCGTAATTGGCACATGAATTTCCAAAGGCTTTTTCTTCAACGACGAAATGGAAAACAACGCCGCACCGGTCGCCATCGAAACGGGACATTCAATTTTTTCAGTCGCGTTCCCGTCCGGCAACCCGTGCAACACATCGCCTTCTTTGTAATTGCTGAAAACACATTTCTCCGGCGGCGAGTGAAAAATAATTTTATCCTTTCCGTTGACGAGCCAATGCTGGCAGTCGCGATCCGTGGCAATGGATTCAATGAAACTGATGCCTTCAGGATTGTAGGGGCGCACGACGACGGCGAGTTGCGCGGAATCCGGTGCGTCGGCGGAAACACGAATCACGCAATGCGGATGTTTATCGACCAGTTGCATTTCGATTTCCGTAGAAATGCTCCAACCGTTTTCCGCGATATGATTTTGCACGCGCAATTGATTTTTCGTTTCGACGGTTTGCTCGATGTTCTCCAGCTTCGAGGGAATCAAGCGCCGTTTGTTTTCGCCCAACAACCAGAAGTCGAGCGACCAGCCGTCGAAATGCGGCGTCACAAGTCCGCGTGGATCAACGATGGGATAAAACGGAACGTCCGGCAAACCGACTGCCGTCCAGTTGCGATGCGTGAGATTGATGTGACTGAAAGAAAACGCCCGCGGGATAAACGAAGCGTCCGCGGGATTGAACTGGCGCTCGACCCAATAAGGCCAGACCCAATCGAGATTATTTTGGATGGCTTTGGTGTTGATCAGCCCGCGCGCATGAAAAAGAAATCCAGCGCGCAGAAGTTCAATTGGCTCGGCGACTTCCGACGGTTGAGCAAAGCCGCGCAACTTCGCCAGAAAGATAATCGGATCCAAAAATCCATTAGCCCGCGCGATGCGCGCCGCGAAAAATCTCCATGGAATCCATTTCAAAAGCATAGCCGCAGATTAACCTGCGGATTGCATTTCACCAACCCGCGAAGCGAATCAAAATAGGGGATTCGCCGCGTTGTTGGCCGGACTTAGGATGAGAAAGTTTTTTCCAAAAAGCTCCACAAGAATTGTGCAGGTGTAATCCTTCTTCTGCCAAATTACGACTCACGCTTGGATTATAATTATCGCCCTTGCACTGTTGGAATTCTGTAGGAAAATCGAGGACGAAAATTTTCCAAAGAAAAACATGAAAAAAATTTACTCCTTTGCTTTAGCTCTCGGCTCTTTGTTCATTGGTTGCTCAACTGCGCCAAATAATTCTGGAGAGCGCGGGTTTACTTCGTTGTTCGACGGCAAAACGCTGAACGGATGGTTTTTGTTGGACGGAAAAGGGCCGGGCTATGTTGTTCAAAGCGGCGTGCTCGTTTGCCCGGAAAACGGGGGCGGCAACTTGCTTTCGGAAAAAGAATATTCCGACTTTATTCTGCGATTGGATTTCAAATTGTCGCCGGGCGGCAACAACGGAATTGCAATTCGCACTCCAAATCAGAGCGATGACTTGACTTATTCCGGCAATGAAATCCAAGTCCTCGACGATCCGGCTCCGATGTATAAAGATATTTTGCCCGGACAACATTGCGGCTCGCTCTACGGAATTTTTCCTGCCAAGACCGGCGCTTTGAAACCGACAGGCGAATGGAACAGTTACGAAATTACTGCGAACGGCCGGAAAATTCGCGTCGAACTTAACGGCCAAGTGGTGGTCGATGGTGATTTAAAAACCGTGAACGACCCCCATCTCCTGCAAATGCATCCCGGCGTCCTGCGAGATAAGGGCCATGTCGGATTTCTCGGCCACGACGCCCATGTGGAATTTCGGAACATCCGCATCAAGGATTTGGCTGTAGGTTCGACTGGACAGAAGTGAAAAATAATTTTTATGGAAAATAAATTTTCTCGCCGCCAATTTCTTCGGCAGACTTCCGTCGCCGGTGCGGGAGTTTTTTTTATCGGTAAGGCCAGTTCCTTTGGACGACACAAAATTTCGCCAAACGAAAAATTAAATATCGGAATGGTGGGCGTGTATAATCGCGGGGCCGCCAATTTGAAAGAAGTCTGCAGCCAAAACATTGTCGCCCTTTGCGACATTGATGACAATTATTTGTCCGCTGCTGCAAAAACTTATCCCGCCGCAAAGACCCACCACGATTTCCGAAAGTTGCTGGATCAAAAAAATATAGATGCGGTTGTGATTGCGACGGCTGACCACACCCACGCCGTTGCCACGATGGCCGCGTTGAAAAGCGGGCGCCATGTTTATTGTGAAAAGCCTCTCACCCACACAGTTTCCGAAGCGCGCATCGTCGCAGAAGCGGCGAAAAAATATAAACGCGTCACCCAGATGGGAAATAATATTCACGCAGGCGAAAATTATCGGCGCGTGGTCGAAGTCATCCAGAGCGGCGCGATTGGCGATGTCACTGAAGTCCACATTTGGATCGACGCGATTTATGGAAACATTGGCAAGCCCGACGCGGCCCCTGTTCCACCGGAGTTGCATTACGATCTTTGGATCGGTCCACTTGAACCCGTCGCTTACAGTCCGAAATATCATCCAGCCAAGTGGCGCAATTTTTGGAAATTCGGCGGCGGCACAATGACTGACTTCTGTTGTCATTACATGGATTTGGCGCATTGGGCGCTCGACTTGCGTGCCCCGCTTACCATCGAAACTGAAGGGCCTCCCGTGGACGAAATCGAAACGCCGGTGTGGATGATTGCGACGTTTGAGTATCCCGCGCGGGGAACGAAACCTCCGGTGAAACTGGTCTGGTATCACGGTGGTAAACGGCCACCATTTCCCGAGACAAGTTACGAAGCGTGGCCCGAAGGCGGGTTGTTCTTCATTGGTTCCAAAGGAAAACTTCAATCCAGTTACAGCAAATACCGTTTATTCCCCGAATCTGATTTTAAAGATTTCTTCCCGCCCAGCCAGTCTATCCCCAATTCCATCGGCCATCACAACGAATGGATTGAAGCCTGTAAATCCGGCAAGCCAACGACCTGCAATTTTGATTATAGCGGCGCGCTCACTGAAGCTGGTTTGCTTGGCAATGTCGCTTTTCGAGTCGGCAAGAAAATCATGTGGGATCCCAAGACGTTGCACGTAAAAAATTGTCCGGAGGCCGAGCACTTCATCCAGCACTACTATCGCCCAGGATGGAAAATTTAAAATACTGGGGCAATTTCAAGACGCTGTCGCCCCAGAAAGGTTTTCAGGAGCGGTAACGTCTTTCACAAAATTGATCCCACGTAAAACGGGTTGTGCTGCTTCTGTTCGGCAACCGTAGTGAGCGGACCGTGACCCGGACACAGAACGGTTTCATCGGGCAAAGTGAAAATATTTTGCTGATTCGTGCGGAGCGCTTCTTCGTAGGAAACCATTCCCCCGCCCATCGAACAACAGAAGATCGCATCGCCCACAATCGCAACCGGCTTCTGCAATCCGGTGACGAAAAAAGTAATTCCACCGCGTGCATGACCGCTGGTCTGGCGCGCTTCGATTTTTAAATTGCCGAGAGAGAAAATTTTTCCAGCTTTGAAAGTTTCTGCGCCTGACGTTGGTTCCAATTCACAAACATGAGCGGTCGCGCCAGTTTCTCGTTTCAAATTCTCCAAATCAGCAATGTGATCGGGATGAATGTGCGTGAGGAGAATCAATTTAATCTTTAGCGAATTCTGCTTCACAAAATCGAGCATCGGACTCGCATCAGCGCCCGTGTCGAAGGCAACGGCCTCTTTCGTTTTCGCATCAAAAGCCACATACGAATTGACCGTCATGTCTTCGAACGTGGTGTTGAACGACGCTAGACCAGCCACTTCATGCGTCGGCGGATACCACGATTTGTTTGCAAGCTCCACGAGCGGGTTCTCCGCGAGATTCAAAACCGGCGCAACCGCGCGCGCTGCCGATTCCTCGAATTCTCCCGACTTCAATTTCGTGAGGGCATCGACGGAAATTCCGGCGCGCCTGCTCAAATTGGTGTCGTCGATTTTCAAGCCGCGCTGGGTCTTGCCAATCACATCCGCGAAACTGTCTTCCAAAGGAATTTGTGCCATAGGTTCGCGAGGTTATGGATTTGATTTTTGAAAGGGAACAAAAAATTCAGGCAAACTTGATTCGTTTAGGATGCGAATAAACATTCATCCGCTCTTCGCGCAAAAAACCAACCAGTGTTTGTCCGCTCTCACGAGCAAACTCAACCGCCAAACTCGACGGCGCGGACACGGCACAGATGATTGGAATGCGAGCCGCCAAAGCTTTCTGCAATATTTCAAAAGAAGCCCGTCCGCTGACCATGAGAATGTGTCGTTCCAGCGGAAAAATATTTTTCAGAAAACTATGACCCAAAACCTTGTCCACCGCGTTGTGCCGCCCGACATCTTCGCGCAACACGAGCAAATTGCCGTCGAGTTCAAACAGTGCGGCAGCGTGCAATCCGCCAGTGCGATCAAATGTCTCCTGAGCGCCACGCAATTTGTCCGGCAAACCAAGAATTGTTTTCGCCGAGACAGAAACTTTATTTTTTATTTTCGGAAAATGTTGATGAACCGATTCAATCGTCGCCTTGCCGCACAGCCCGCAACTCGACGACGCAAAAACATGGCGTGTGAGTTGTTCCAGATTCACCGCGACATCTGGCGAAAGAAAAACGTTAATGACATTTTTACTTTTGTTGAGCGGGTGCAGCGAAATCTTCAAAATGTCCGCACGCTTTTTCAACAAACCTTCCGTGAGCAAAAATCCCGCAGCCAATTCGTCATCATGGCCCGGCGTCCGCATCGTCACGCTGATAGGATGATTATCGACGCGAATTTCCAGCGGCTCTTCTTCGGCTAGAAAATCCATCACGCTTTTCGCTGGGGATTTGCAGTTCCAGCGCAAAATTTTATTCGCTTTCACGATTTGATTTTCTGAAATGCTTCCAACGCGACTTCTCGCGCAATCGCATGACTGACGATTGGTTGCGGATAAGTTTTGCCAAGTTTGATTCCCGCTTTCGACAGAATTTCTTCCGGCGCATTCCACGGTTGATGAATCCATTTGTCTGGAAGTTTTGCAAGTTCAGGAATCCATTTACGCACGTAGTTGCCGTTGGGATCGAATTTCTCGCCTTGCATCATCGGATTGAAAATGCGGAAAAATGGCGAGGCATCCGCGCCACAACCGGCGACCCATTGCCAGCCGAGCGTGTTGTTCGCGAGGTCGGCATCGACGAGCGTATCCCAAAACCAGCGGGCGCCGGATTGCCACGGCAGCAACAAATCTTTCACGAGAAACGAGCCGACAATCATGCGAACGCGATTGTGCATCCAGCCGGTCGCCCAAAGCTCGCGCATCCCGGCATCGACGATGGGAAAACCGGTTTGCCCGTGCTGCCAGGCATTCAGCCAGGCCGCATTTTTTCGCCAGGGAAATGCGTCGAACTTTTCGTGCAACGGTTTCGTCGGCGTTTTCGGAAAATGAAACAACAAATGATACGCAAACTCGCGCCAGCCGATTTCGGCAAGATACTTCTTGGCGGAAACAGATTTGTTTTTTTGTACCGTCGCCCAAATTTGTCGTGGTGAAATTTCACCGAAATGCAAATGCGGCGAGAGACGCGATGTGCCTTGTTGATCGGGTCGATTGCGAGAGTTTTCGTAATCCGAGATAACATCGCGCAAAAAACGTTTCAGATTTTTCTGCGCGCCAGCTTCGCCCGGCTCCCAAACTTTTGAAAATTCCTTCGCCCAATCAAGTTTTGGTTCCAGTTCCAATTCATTGGGCGCGAGCGATTTCGGAAAATGCTTCGGTGATTCAATCTTCTTTGGAGCTGACAGCGGTTTCGGAATCTTCCCTGCCGACGCCAAACACGTTTTCCAAAACGGAGTGAAAACACGGAATGGTTTTCCACTTTTGTTGGCAATTTTCCACGGCTCAAATAACAAACCGCCATTGAAACTCTGCGTTTCGATGCCGATTTTTTGAAAATATTTCTCAACCTTACATTCCTGCTCAATGGCAAACGGTTCGTAGCGTAGATTCCAGAAAAGCGCGGAAGCGCCCGTTTCTTGAACGAGCGATTCCAATTCTTTCACCGCCTCACCGCGACGAATGATCAATTTCGCGCCAAGCTTTTCCAAACTAGCCGCCAACGATTTCAACGATTGATGCAACCACCATTTCGATGCGCCACCCAACGGCCAATCACCTTCTTCCTCTGGCGAATAAATGAAAACAGGAATAATCAATCCGCGTTTAATCGCGGCGTGGAGACAAGGATTATCGGACATCCGTAAATCGGTCCGGAACCAAACGACACTTGTTTGTGTTTGTCTCATGAAGATCAACTGTTGTCCAAGACCACGTAATCGCCCGGTAAAATTTTCTCAACAGCTTCATGGATGCGGCTGAAATGTTTTTCTAAAGTGGGTCGGTGATTTGTCCACAATTCGAGGATGGCGATTTTACGTTTAGCCAGGTTCTGCTGATAGCTGAGATTCCTATCGGCGATGATGAGTAAATTGAATCCCGCACTTTCTGCGGCGACAAGCAGGTCGCCATTGCTCAGGCTTTTCCAACCCATTTTCGGAGTTGTTGCGACATCGTGATTCGGAAGCGCGCTTCTCACCTGCACTGGAACACATTCGTCCAGCGCCACTTTCATGCGGCAAGTTCGTGTTCGATGCTCTCCAAGCCGTATCGCAAAACTGCGCTGACCTGATCGCGGGAAGCGGAAGGAAATGTTTCGAGAAAATAATCGAGGGAAAGTCCATCAGCCAAATATTCGAATAGCGTCGCCACCGGAAGACGTGTTCCGCGAAAAACCGGTTTGCCGCCGAGAATTCCCGGATCGCTGACGACCAGACCGTGAGCCGCTTCGTGAATTGTTGGAGTCGCTGACATGGAGAGAATTTAATGAATTTTCGGTAAAAAGCGAGAATGAGTCAGGTCATTGAGAATCGAAATAATCCGCATCCACTTTCTTTAAGTGAAATGTTTTAATAGTGTTCACGCCAAGGTCGTGATCAATCATCATTTCGGCGAGAGTTAGCCCATCAATGAGTGAGATGCGTTTATCGCTTCGACTCAACGGAATTAGAGCATCTTTCGTAAAGCGGCTCGTTGTAATCAGAACTCCCTTCTTTGCGCCGTGTTGATCAAGTGCGCCCAAAAATTCGCGCACAATTGCCGGACCCACTGGATTTTCCCATCTTTTAGCCTGTAGATAAATCAAATCCAACCCAAGTTTGTCTTCCTTGATGACGCCATCAATTCCGCCGTCACCGCTTCGACCTAACGCTTCACCCGCATCCAAACGCGAACCGCCGTAACCCAGCTTCAACAAGAACTCGATAACGAGATCTTCGAAAAATTTTGGAGAACGCGATTTTATTTTTTCGAGCAAATCTGCGGCGAGTGCTGTTCGTAATTCTGCGAAGCTTTTTTCAAGCGATTCTTCGGGAGTATCCGTCTCCGTTGTTTCAGGATTGGTGTTAGTCGAGTCAGGACTTTTCCGATCACGAGACTCTGCGTATTCAGGAAATTGACGCAGAAAACGCAGATCAATTTTCTCGGGCTTTTCTCGAAGAACTTCTTTGCCGCGCTTCGTAAGCTGTATCTCCCCACGCATTGGACTTTCCACCAGTCTTGCGAAAACGAAATGCGCGCGGCACCACGCAATTCTATTATCGAAACGCGACGTGCCGCTTTGAAGTTTTTCTTCGCGATCACTCTCGGCAAGTCCCATCTTGAGCGCCACGAAATCGCGAACATCTTTCATCGAACGAGGCTTTCCATCTTCGAGCGATTGAAGCACCGGCAACATCATGCTTTGGAAATCAGGAACAGGCATAAGGCAAACTGTAGAATTGAAGTCTGACAGAGCAATTAAAATGTTTCCCGCGCGCGGTTGTCGGTCGCGCGGAGTCAAAATAAAATATTCTCAATAAATTCTGTCAAATGCGCGGCAGGTTTTCGATGCCGTCGTGCGACCGCTACAAGTTCGCGAGTGAATCGCTGCGGAAGCGCGATGCGTTGAATGGAATGTTTATTCCCATAAAGCGCGAGGGCGCGATTCGGAACGAAACTCGACCCCATGTCCAACGCGACCAGATTGATGATCAAGTCGAAGTTGTCCAATTGCATCATCGGTGTCACGAGCCATTCCTGACGCGTAATCCATTTTCGCAGACGCTGTCCTGTGTTGGAGGATTCGTTGATGATGAGCCAGCGTTGTTCCTGCATCCAGGTTCTAAGTGCTTTTGCATTGGAGGATTTTGGCGGAGCAACATTGCGCGATGTAATAAGTGTGAATGCATCTTCAAATCGGTGTGTGATTCTTAAAGTTTTTGGAAGTCGAACGGGTGGGCATACGACGCCGATGTCCAATTCGTTATTTTCCAGCGCACGCAAAATACCCTGACTGGATTGATGCGCCACTCGATAAGTGACTTTGGGAGATTTTTTCTGATTCGCCACGAAAAAGCCGGGCAAATATGCCAAACCAATTGTCTGCGAAACGCCGACACGGATTTCTTTCGGAGCGTCGGTGAAGTCATGACGAAGGCGTTGCAACGAAGCCTCGATGTCTCCCAGGATTTTGAAGGATTCGTGAAACAAAAATTCGCCCGCCGGAGTCACGCGAACTGTTCGCGTGGTGCGCTCAATCAAATCAAGACCAAGACTGTTTTCCATTCCCTGCATCTGGCGGGTGATTGCGCTTTGAGTGACTCCCGCGATTTCAGCCGCTTTCGTGAAGCTGCGATGTTTCACCACCAAATGAAAAAGAAACAATTCATAAATATCAAACGGCGTGGTGGCTAGATAGTCATTCACAATACGCATGGATATATGTTTTTAATGAATTTCTATCAAGAATTGCTTTCACCTAGATTTACGCCACGAAAGGAAAATCATGGGTGATAAGAATCTAAAATTACCTGAGAACGTTCTAGGAAAATTCTACGTTGATAACACCTGTATAGACTGTGATCTCTGCCGCGAAACGGCACCGAAATTTTTTCGCCGCAGTGAAGAATCGGGATACAGTTACGTTTGGAAGCAACCCGTTACGGATGAGGAAATCCAAGAGGCGGAAGCAGCGAGGTCAGGTTGCCCGACAGAAACCATAGGAAACGATGGGGATTAAATTTTTTCCACCCGCGCCTGTGCGTTGTAATCCGGCACACCGCCGACCGCATCGTAAACACCGCGACGGATGATTTCGTTTCCTTCCGGCCAGTGGACTTGCAAATTGCCGCGCGCGATGGGCGCGAAGAAAATTTTTCCTTCCATGCGACCAAAATCATTGACGAGTGCGACGCGATCCTGATTAGCGAGATGCAGTTTCGCGGCGTCTTCGGGGTTCATGAAAATGGCGTCACGCGCCGCGCCGGTGATCGGATCGACCTCGGCGTAAATCAACGTGTTGAATTGTTTGCCGCGTCGTGAACTGATTTCAAATTGGTCGGGCGCACGATCGAGGTTCGGTAGCGACACGGCTTTGAAATGCGCTTTGCCATCGGGCGTTGGAAATTTCCAATCGGCGCAGAGATGGGGGCCGCCGTATTGAAAGGCGTCGCCAGTTTTGCGCAGATGTTGAAAGCCGTCGTAGAACGGAACGACGCGGGCGATTTCGTCGCGCATCGCCTGGCCGGTTTCGCATTTCAATAATTCGGCGCGTTCTGGAAAAGTGGCGGCGGCGAGTTCGCGCAAAATTTTCCATTCCGCTTTGGCTTCACCGACTTGTCGCGGAATCTCCGGCGAGAAAGCGATGCGACGTTCGGTGATCGTTTCAGTTCCGCCGTCGTCCTGTTCGTAGCGCGTTTTCGCCGGAAGCAAAATGACTTCTTCCTTCGCTTCGATGAACATCTGGTCGGTTAAAATAATATCTTGATGCACGCGCATCGGAACATTCGCCATCGCTTTCGCGACGTATTTCGGATCGGGCAAGGTGCGAAGAAAATTTCCGCCGAGACAATAAAGCAAATCGAGTTCGCCACGCGCGCCGGCCTCCACCATTTCCGTCGCAGGCATTCCGGGCCAATCGGGGACATCGAAATTATAATGCGCGGAAAGTTCTTTCGCGTTTTCGGCATTCACTGGTTTGACGCCGGGAAAAGCGGTGGCGTAAGCGCCCATTTCCGCGCCGCCTTGCACGCTGGAATGTCCGCGAATCGGCATCAGCCCGCTCTTGTCGCGCCCGACGTAGCCTTTCATCAAACCGAGATTCAGCACGGCGGAAACAGCATCGCCGCCATAAACGTGTTGCGTGATGCCCATGCTCCAGACGAGAACGGCGTTTTTTGCGTCGCGAATCAACTCGGCGAATTCCCGCATTGATTCGCGCGAGAGGCCGGATTGAGTCTCAAGGATTTCGAGTTTCAGGTTTTCAGTTTTCAGTTTTAACTCCTCGAAACCGCCGGTGAAATTCTCGACGAAATTTTTATCATACCAACCGTTCTCAATCAGAATTTTCAGGACGCCGTAGATGAAAGCGATGTCGCCGCCTTGCGAAACGGGGAACCAATAATCCATCAAGTCGGTGCCGAAGATCGCGCTGCTCGCGCTGGAGGGAACCCAATAGCGTTGCATGCCCGGTTCGCGATACGGATTCACCATCACGATTTTCGTGCCGAGCTTTTTCGCTTCGTGAAAATATTTGGTGGTGACGGGTTGGTCGTTCGCGGGATTTGAGCCGAACAGAATAATTAAATCTGTTCCGTAAAAATCTTTGTAGCTGCAAGTGGTCGCGGCGACGCCGAGCGCGTATTTCATCGCGCCGGTGCTGGGCGAATGACAAAGCCGCGCGGCGTTATCGACGTTATTCGTGCCGAGAAAACGCGCCGTCTTTTGCGCCATGTAATAAATTTCATTCGTCACGCCGCGCGAGGTGACGAAGAACGCAAAACGTTTTGGCGTGCTGGCGCGGATTTTTTTCGCAATACGGGAATACGCTTCGTCCCACGAGATGCGGCGAAAACCTTTCGCATTTTTTTCACGCAGCATCGGATACGGCAAACGTCCCAGTTCGCGAAGCTGCGCGTTATCTAATTTCTTCAAGTTGGAAACATCTTCGAGCAAGGAAACTTCCAGCGGGGGCATCGTGTTCAACCGAAGCAAATTCAGCCGCGTCATGCAAAGATGCGTTCCTTTGATTGTCCAATCGTGCAATCCCGCCACGCCCAGCGCACAGCCATCACAGACTCCACGCGTGATGACTTTCCACGCATACGGAAGATTATCTTTGTTCTTCCAAACCACTTTTGCCATGTCGCGAAAATGCTTCGGCTTGGTTTGGCCGAGGCCGAAAGGAATCGCGCCGATGACTTTCTGTTTCCAGGTTTTCTGAATCTTGTGCGAAGACATTGCAAAAAGCAGTTAAGCAGAAACGAACCGCGAAACACGCGAAATTTTGTAACCGCGCGTCTGTGACCGCCGCTAAATAAAAAAACGGCGCTCCTCCGAGACGCCGCAACGAAGTTTTGAAATGCGGCCGTCAGAGACGCGCCGCTACAAAATTATTTGTGCAAATGCCGACCTTTGAATGTCAGTTCGGCAATGCCGGACTTATCCAGTTCGCCCAAACCTTCTTTGGTCATCAAGTCGAATTGTTTTTTCGTCGCGGTGGCGAGCGGCAAATTCAGCTTCTGTTCTTTGCCGAGTTTCAAGGCGATACCGGAATCTTTGGCGGCGTGTGACGCCGAGAAAAAGCAGGAGTGATCGCGGTTTTGCATGTCTTCGCCGTCGGTCGCCAGCACGCGGGAATTCGCACCGGTTTGCGAAAAAACTTCGCGCACTGTCGCCATATCCAAACCAAGCGCGCCAGCGAGACCGAGTCCTTCGGCCAAACCAGCGGTGTTGATATTCATCACCATATTAACGAGCGCCTTGACTTGCGCGGCTTTTCCAGCAGTGCCGATGTAACGAAGCGATGTGCTCAATTTTTCCAAAATCGGTTTCACGCGATTGAAGACCTCTTCTTTTCCGCCGCACATCAAATAGAGCGAGCCTTCGCGCGCCTGCGTGATGCTCGACGCCATGCAAGCCTCGAGCGAACTCGCGCCTTTGCTCTCCGCTTTTTCTTCCACCCAAACGTGGATGTCGGGCGAAATCGTGGCGCAGTTGATAAACACTTTTCCTTTGGCGCGCTTGAGCAAACCGCCTTTGAAAATATCTTTCATCGCTTTGTCATCGGTCACGACGGTGATGATCACGTCAGATAATTTTGTGACTTCGGACAATTCCGTGGGCGACGTTGCACCCAATTCCTGCGCGAGCGTTTGTGCGCGGACGGAATCCACATCATAAATTGCGGCGATTTCATAACCACTGTCTTTCAAACGGCGAGCCATGTTTGCGCCCATGCGACCGACTCCGACGATTCCAATTTTTTCCATATTTTTTAATTAGTTATTCGTAAATTTTGCGAGCAATGAAACCAGATTTTTAGATTTTCTTCGGAAAAGCAAACCAAAGATTTCGCCGTTCACAAACCGCGATAAATAATTTCGAGGGAAATCATCGCGTAACTTGTGATTAGGGCGGGATCTTTTTCCCACCAGCGTCCATTTTTATTCGCCCAGGAACCGTCCTTCTGCTGCAAATTAATCAACTTCATAGCGACTTCTTTGCGCCAATCGATTTTTTTCCCGTCCTTCAATTGCACCGTATCCACCCCCGACGCCGACAACGCTTTCGTCATCAAGTGCAGATAATAAAAGTAGCCCTGGTCGCCCATCGCGGGATTTTCTTCGAGCGAAAAATTGTTGGCGAGCCAATCCATCACTGCGAGAACTCGCGGATCGTCGCGTTTCAAATCGGCATAAATGTAACTGAGCAAACCGGCGTAACTGATACTGCCATAAGAACGCAATGCCACTTTCCCACTCGAATTAGTTTCAGATCCCGCTTTGCTTTCGCCCGGCGTATAAATAAATCCGCCTAAATTTTTCGCATCGCCGGAAACCCACGGTTCCTTGTTGTGACTCGGTAAATTCTGGCAGCTTTGCAAGAAATG
>JBDSYB010000013.1:0-15692 GCA_039925885.1 Verrucomicrobiota bacterium | reverse complement strand
CGCACAAAATTCCCGTGCAAGCCAGCGCCAAGAAACCGTATTCGATGGACCGCAATCTTCTCCACATTTCCTACGAAGCCGGGATTCTCGAAGACCCGTGGTTCGACGCGAGCGACGCGAAATATCGCGGCTACTTCAACACGCTTTCGGTTTTTCCCGAAGACGCGCCGAACAAAGCCGAATACGTCACGCTCGATTTCGTGAAAGGAAATTGCGTCGCCGTGAATGGCAAAAAATTAAATCCGCTCGGCGTGATGCAAACCTTGAACAAGCTCGGCGGCAAACATGGCGTGGGCCGCGTTGACCTCGTGGAAAATCGTTTTGTCGGAATGAAATCACGCGGCGTTTACGAAACGCCCGGCGGCAGCATTTTGCATTTTGCGCATCGCCAGATGGAAAGCATCACGATGGACCGGGAAGTCATGCACCTGCGCGATTCGCTCATCCCGAAATATTCGACGCTCGTTTACAATGGATTCTGGTTCGCGCCTGAACGGCTCGCGTTGCAATCGCTCGTTGATGAATCGCAAAAAAATGTCACCGGCACAGTCCGCGTGAAACTTTACAAGGGCAACATCATCTGCGCCGGACGCAAGTCCCCCGTGAGCCTCTACAATCCGCACATCGCCACAATGGAAGCCGACCCGACCAAAGCCTACAACCAGGACGACGCCACGGGATTTATCCGGTTGAATGGTTTGCGCCTGAAAGTCGCGGCGCAGGTGCATGGGAAGAAATAAAATAGCACTTTGGATATGGAACTCATTCCCTACAAAGAATTCGGCAAACTTCGTCTTAAACCATTTCTCGCAAAAGACGCTGACGTTGATGAGATGGAGGACACCGAATGGATGGGTGGTGTGTGGATTTCTGAGATGGTTGGCATCACTGCCTTTCGCAGATTAGAGACAACTCCCAACGAAATGGGAGGACTGGAAATTGTGTTTTCAGAAATTTCGGAGAAAGAGACTTTGGCCATACTTAATGCAATTCGCCTACCTTTGCGTCCCGACATGACTCTCGAAGAAGTGCGCTTGGTGCTTGGGGAGCCGGAAAAGATTGAAGTGTTGCGGACAGTTGAATGGAAGAACTACGAGTTCACAATTGGCTCGCAATATCCGTATTATCTTTCCTGCTCGATCTATAATACAGGCGGCATGATGGGCCTCGAGGTTATTCGTAAAGACATGCTGTCGAGAATCGAAGCCGATAAAGGTTGAATGGACTGGCGTTTTGAAAGTCACAGCGCAGGTGCAGGGACGCTGAACGCTATCAGAAACAATGAAACCGCTCGAAGCAATCTTGGACACGAACATCTTGATTGCTGCATTGCGCTCACGTCGTGGCGCTTCGTTTGAATTGTTGCGACAGGTCGGCGACGAGCGCTGGCGGTTGCATATTTCCACGGCCTTGCTGCTGGAATACGAAGAAGTCGCCCACCGCGAGGCGCAGCATCTGTGGTTGCGTCCCGAGCGAATTGAAGATGTGCTGGATCATCTTGCGGCGAGCGCACAGGAACACGCCATCAGTTTTCGGTGGCGTCCGTTTTTGAATGATCCGGATGACGATTTCGTTTTAGAACTCGCCGTGTCCGCGAACGTTTGCTACATTGTGACGCATAATATTAGAAATTTCGCGCGAGTGGAGACCTTCGGAATCGAAGCGATCACTCCGGCGCAAATGCTAGCGAAGTTGCGAGAATTAAAATGAAAACCATCGAAGCGCAAATCCCAGAGCCGGTGTTGAAACAGGCGCAGGAGCTTGCCGAGCGTGAGAATGTTCCACTCGAACAAATCATCAGCCTCGCGGTCGCGCAATCTGTGGGCGTGTGGAGCAACGAGAGCTATGTGGCCATGCGTGCCAAACGCGGCAACCAGGAGAAATTTCTACAGGCGCTAAAGGAAGTGCCAGACGTTGAACCTGCGGATTACGACCGGCTTCCGGAGCGTTGAAAAGTTTGTGAACGACAACCGATTCGGGTTCGCGCCCGAACGGCTCGCGTTGCAATCGCTCGTGACTGAAAGTCAGAAGGACGTGACCGGCACCGTGCGCGTGAAACTTTACAAGGGCAACATCATCTGCGCCGGACGCAAATCGCCGGTGAGCCTTTACAATCCGCAGATCGCCACGATGGAAGCCGACCCGACCAAAGCCTACAACCAGGACGACGCCACGGGGTTTATTCGGTTGAATGGATCGCGTTTAAAAGTCGCAGCGCAGGTGCATGGGAAGAAGAAATGAAAGCGATGCAACTTGAAATGCCAAATTGGCATATCAAGTAGAGTTTTAAACCGGTCGCAAATTGCGACAGGTTTGTGAAAGTAGGAAACATGAGCAAACCAACTTTGGCAACAGTAACCAAAATCACTTCAACAATCCGCACCGTGCGCGGACAAAAAGTTTTGCTTGATTCGGATCTGTCGAAAATCTACGGCGTCGAAACTGGAGCGCTGAATCGGGCAGTGCTGCGCAATTTAAAACGATTCCCTGCCGACTTCATGTTTCAACTCACGCAAGAGGAATTTGAAAACTTGAAATCCCAAATTGGGACTTCAAGTTCACACGGCGGACGACGCAAGCTGCCTTTTGCTTTCACGGAAAATGGCGCAGTCATGTCCGCCAATGTTTTGAACAGTCCGGCGGCGGTGCGCATGAGTGTCTTTGTCGTGCGCGCGTTTGTGAAGATGCGCGAACTGCTCGGCGGCACGAAGGAACTCGCCCGCCAACTCGCCGACTTGGAACGCAAACTCACCGGACGTATTGACGTGCATGAAGGCGCAATCGTGGAAGTGTTGCAACGCATGATGGCCATTCTCGATCCGCCACCGCCGTCTCCCGAACCACCGAAGCGACAAATTGGTTTTCACGTTGAGCCGGAAGAAAAACCGAAAATTAAACGGAAGAAAAAGAAGTGAACTTTCCTGCGCTAATTGCCACGATGGAAGCCGACCCGACCAAAGCCTATAACCAGGACGACGCGACGGGATTTATTCGATTGAATGGTCTGCGGCTGAAAGTCGCGGCGCAGGTGCATCGGAAAAAGAAATAAATTCAATGAGCACTGTATTGAGTCATATCGTTCAAAAAAGATTCTCCCAAGAATACGAGAACATCGCCACTGACGCGCTTGCATTTATTGTTAATTCAAACGAACTGGCTAAACGCGGTCTGATGAAACTTCTCCGAGGAGTCGATGCGGATTTGCCCAACTTGCATTTTCGCACTCAAGAAACCGAAGAAAATGCCCGTCCAGATATGTGGGGGTTTGATGGGATAGTTCCGCGTGTTTTTGTCGAGAACAAGTTTTGGGCGGGGCTCACTGAAAACCAACCAGTTACTTATCTGGAACGTCTTGCTAAAAACAGTCAATCCTCTGTTCTACTCGTAATCGTGCCAGCAGCCCGCGAAGCGACGGTATGGCGTGAACTCAATCAAAGGCTTGCAGATTCAAACGTGTTAACATCACGACGAGACAACTCGGTGGGCATTTCTTGTTGTCTCGGAACTGATCTTGGCCCTGCTCTTGCGCTTACTTCTTGGTCAAAACTGCTTTCGGCCATACAGGCGGAGATAAAAGATGAACTACAAGCCAATAATGACCTTCTGCAACTGCGAGCACTTTGTGACTCGGCGGACAGCCAAGCATTTCAGCCCATATCCTCGGCTGAAGTAACAGACCAAACGACGCCAACATTTATTCTTCAATTAGGCGAGATTGTTGAGACAGCCGTGAGTTTGGCAGATGCTGAGGGCATTTTAAGCAAGGGAACACTCAAGCCTCAATCTGACTCAACTCGGACTGGCCGATACGCTTGGTTTCCTAATCGAAATGGCGCTGGTATTTGGTTTGGGATCCACTTCGAACTTTGGAGGGAATACGGTGGAACTCCCCTTTGGCTTATCTTCAGCAATGGAAATTATGGCCGCGCCGATGAGGTGCGGGGGTGGCTAGAGCAGTGGTGCGCTACTAATGGTGTCTTCGCGGCTTACGGCGACCGCCAGTTTGCTGTGGCTATCAAGTTAGTGACGGGAGAAGAGAAAGATCATGTTGTCAAATCTGTTGTGAACCAGTTGAAGAAAATAGCAGAAGCACTTTCAAAATTGCCACCACTCGACAGACCGAGGTGAAGGAAAGCTTCAGTTTCATTTTTTACTATATCTATTTTGAGGACGACGGATTGCTCGACTATGGTGAGCCGATTGAAAAAAGCTGCAACGCATTGCAGATTAATCCCATGAGAAATCGGACGTCGTGACCGGTCAGATTGAACGTGCCTTTTGCACTCGCTTCGCTATGTTGCGCCCGATTTTATGGCTCAAATAAAACCTTTCTCGGCACTTCGTCCACAGCCGGAACTCGCTAATCAAATTTGTGAATTACCTTACGATGTGATGTCGTCGGCTGAGGCCAGGGAATTAGCTCAAAAGAATCCACTGAGTTTTTTGCACGTCAGCAAACCGGAAATTGATTTGCCGGTTTCCACCGATGTGCACGACCCCGCCGTTTATGCGAAGGGCGGGGAAAATTTTGTCAAGCTCATTGCGCAAGGCGCGCTGCAGCAGGACGCGCAACCCCGCTTTTATTTGTATCGGCAAATCATGGGCACCCACAGCCAGGTGGGAATCGTGGCGGTGGCCAGTTGCGAAGAATATTTGCAAGGCATCATCAAAAAACACGAGTTCACCCGACCTGATAAAGAAGATGATCGCGTGCGGCACATCGAGGCATTGAATTCGCAAACCGGACCGGTGTTTTTGACGTATCGCGCCACGGTCGGTGTCGATGGGTTGATCCTTGCGGAAATTGCAAAGAAACCGGAGATCGACTTTGTCGCCACGGATGGGGTGCGGCATTCGGCATGGGTTATTTCTGATTCATCGAAGATGGAAAAATTGGAGAAGGAATTTGCCAACATTCCGTTTCTCTACATTGCGGACGGGCACCATCGCAGCGCGGCAGCGGCGCGGGTTTATCAATCACGAAAAGGTGCCGGGCAGAGCGCGTGGTTTTTGACGGTCATTTTCCCACATGACCAGATGCAAATTCTGCCCTACAATCGCGTGTTGAAAAGTTTGAATGGGCTTTCGCCCGAAGCGTTACTCCAAAAACTCGATGCTGTTTTTGTTATCAAAGAAAACGGCGAAGCAACACCGGCGCGCAAACATGAACTCGGATTTTTCATGGAAGGCAAATGGCGTTCGCTTCATTTTCGTCCGCAATTTGCTGCGACAACTGACGCGGTCGAAAAACTTGATGTCACCTTGCTGCAAAAATTTGTGCTGGCGCCATTTTTTGGGATTGAAGATCCGCGCACCAGTAAAGACGTCCATTTTGTGGGTGGGATTCGCGGGACGGCGGAGTTGGAAAAACTGGTCAACAGCGGTGAATTCGCCTGCGCATTTTCCATGTTCCCAACGAGCATTGAAGATTTAATGACGATTGCCGACGCGGGTGGAATCATGCCGCCGAAAAGCACTTGGTTCGAGCCAAAGCTGCGGGATGCGATGTTTTGCCACATGATTTAGGGAAGCAGTTTTCCATCGCAGAAGTAATCAGGGCAACACCAGGATGCGATAAAAACGCGACCCCGTTGCTGCAATCGTGTCGTTTTTACTGGCGGTAGTGGAGTTCGCCGTCACATCTCCCGACAGATCAATCCAAGTCAGTTGATTCAAATCCGTTTTGTATTGAACGCGATACGTCCGACCGCTCAACGCCACCCATGTGAGAGTGATTTGGCTGTTGGTACGAGCGACGTTTTCGATCCTAGGCGGCGTCACGACAATTACGGAAAAAGATTTTGTATCGCTTAAACTGGGCGAGCCGTTGTCGGTCACGCGAATGGTGAAGTTGTTGGTGCCGATTTGATTCTGAGCGGGAGTCCAAGTGAAAACGCCGGTTCCAGAGTTCAACTGCGCGCCAGCGGCAAACAAATCGAACGAGTAAGTGAAGCTGTTCGTCGGCACGTCGATATCGGAGGCAGTGTTGGTAAAAATTAAATTGCCTCCGGCATAAATCGTCCGATTCGTCATGGCAGCGAGACTGGGCGGGGTATTGCCGTGACAACAATCCGCCCCAACCGTCGTAAATGTTAAACTCCAGCCTTTGGTCAAACTACCTACATCTTGGGCGGCGTCGTCCATGATGTAGAGCGACCATGTGCCATTTGGGACAAGGCCGTTAAAAATAGAAAGCGAATTTCCGTAGGGAGTAGGCGGGGCCGGCAAATTAAATAAGTCATTCACGCCCGCGTAATTTGTCGGTCGAAAAGTCCCGGAAACGATTTTGGCCAGTTCAGGAACAGGCGAAGCGGTCGCGCTGTCAAAAGTCAGAGTGACATTTGTAATCGAAAGGCTATCTCCCGCGTCAGACATCAACATGACGGATTGTCCGTTCGGTGCGACGAGTAAAATATCGAGGTCGGCTGGCCAGCTATGGGACAAATCGGTCAACGTTACTGTGACTTTGGCGAGTGGCGCTGAAATATTGGAGACGACGATACTCGAGGGATACGGGAAAGACGGACCGCTACTGCCGCTGCCGGGAATCGCGATGGCCGTTGCGTTAAAGTTGGTGATGAAAAGTGCCGTGCCTTGTCCCAGCGTAAAAGAAACTGACACCGTGCCCAGATTGGAACTCCCATCCTGCAACTGAAGCGTGGGTTGAATGCTGGCCCCACACGCTCCATTCGCTGTAAAAGTAAATTGTCGGCTGACCGTTGTACCGTTTGTATTCAGCACGCCATAGGCCTGTGCTCCGCTCGGAGAAACGACTCCAGTACCGGCGAGCAACGTCGCCACCAGGTTGGTCGTGTTCAGCGTCCCAGTGTTTTTCAAAACAAAATTCAAGGTTACCGTTTCGCCGGGATCAATGGCGTTATTGGTCGGCAAACAATTCTCGGTGGCGAGGCTGGTGGAAAACAATTGGATGTTGGGAGCGGGAATTGCCGACGTGATGGAAAAATTCGCATCTGAAATATCAAAGAAAACATTTCCCGCTGCTTCAATTTTGATTCGGGCCGTCGAAGTCGTTAGGTTCGGAAGGACGATGGTTTCCGACCCGTCATTGGGTGTGTTGTTGGCTAAAACGATTGGAAAAGAAAGTCCGCCGTTGGTGGAAAGGAGAATATTTACGGTGCCCGTGTTGATGGGCGCGGCGGTGGTGCCAGCAACGTTCCAGGTTACAATTCGTGTGCCTGACCAACTCACCGCCGTGTTAGGAGCAGTAACCACGAACGGCCCAGCCGTGCCGATGACATTGAGAGTCATATTGGAGGTATTGACCCCGCCGCCGCCAGCTCGATTGTCGCGAGCGGTTACCCTAAAATTCATCGTGCGGGTGGTCGTGGGAAGTTTTTCACCGGGTGTAATGGTGTTAGCGAGAATATCCGACAGCCTCGGAAAGATTCGGGCCGGGCTGTTTGTGGGACTAAAAGAGCGGAAGAGCGGACTGCTCCCGTTGTCAGGGTCGGAAAGCGTTTGGGCGGTGCCGATGTCCCTTTCTTCCCAACAATAACTTAAAACATCGCCATCGGGATCGGTCCCGGTGGCAGTCAGCGTGAAGGGAGTGCTTTTAGGAATACTGTAATTCGCGCCCGCGTTCACGATAGGAGCATTGTTTCCGGTGCTCGTCAGCACGGGGCAAGTGTTCCCACTTCCGCTCGTAGAATAAGCGAGGATTTCATCAAAACTCACCGAGTGAAAATAAGGGTCGCTGTGCCCCTGAAGATTATCGCTACCGCAGATTCCCGCGTAGGGCATAATGGTCGAGCCGCTGCCCGGTTCAAAGGCCGTGGGGGGATTTCGATTTCCGCCACCGCAACTACCAAGTTCGCTGTTAAAAGTATGGTTGCCACCAAATTGATGGCCAATTTCATGCGCCACATAATCAATGTAAAAACCATCGCCGATAGGAGCGGAAAGACCGGTTTCCCCTTGTGCTTTGAATCCAGTTGAACAAGCGACTCCCAAAAGTGCCAACCCCCCACCGCCCGTGCTGAAGACGTGTCCGATGTCGTAGTTCGCCGAGCCAATCACGCCATCAATGTTGGATTGGTTCTGCGTCAATAAAGAGCTGGGATTGGCGTTAGAGTAAGGGTCAGTGTTGGCATTGGTATAAACCAACAAGTTGTTATTCGTGACCAGCACGAGGCGAATAGCCATTTCCACTTCGTAAATTCCCGTCACTCGATTGATCGCTGTAACAATGGCGGACATTCCCGCCGAAACTGTCCCCCCGTGAAATTGCACATATTCTCCCGTCGCCGCGCAGGCCAGCCGATACGTTCGCAAGTTAGCTCCGGAACGCTGTAATTCAGTGGGGACGGACTGAGCGGAAAGAACAGCGGGACCCGCGCCACCTCTCATCAAACACTGAAAGCCATCCGCAACTTTCCGATAATCGCGTTTATAGTAGCTTGTGTGAAGCCCGCGATCTCCGCGCCAGTAAGGATCAATATAAACCGCGCCATGGGGAGAAATAATTTGCGCGTGAAGTCCCGTCGGCGTGATGTCAAAGCGAACGCTTGCAGAAGGGTCGTCAATTCCTTGACCTAAATAAGTTTTTATTTCCGGAAACTGAGCGGCGAGTTCAGGGGCCATGACCGACGATTCAACAACACGAAAACGTGCGGCGGTCCCGTCGGGCATCGGCAGGCTGATTTCCAACGGCGTCGTGCGTGCGGCCGGTGTAAATTCTTTAGGAGCTTTTGCCAAAAAAGTTTTCAGAAAAGCGTGATCGATTTGGAACGCGTGATACTTCCCCGGTTGAATCCATGCATCCGACGTCGGACGGTTCTGCGCAATTTTGCCGATTGACTGCCAAAATTTGCCGGGTGGCGGTTGGGCAGCTCCAAACGAAAATGAAATAAGGGCTAAAAAAACGAACGCCCAAAGAGAAAGTTTAGACATAGCTCAGGCCCTTATTGCGAGCGCGCCGCAAGCCTGAGGAATTAACGAGGGAAATTCAGGCCGATTAATTGAAATTGTGGGGGTGAACATGGTAAGCAAACCCTACCATAAAGGAGGCTTAGGTCAAACCCAATGCAGGGAAAAACTGCTTCAACCCGTTCGAAAAACGATCAAGTGACGGGTGCTGCACTTTCCCGTTCAGCTGCGAGATTGCGGGCCGGGGGCCGGAAAAATAATGCCAGACAAATCGCTGCCGCCAACGCAATGGCGCACGGAACCAAAAACAAATTTCGGAAATCAGTAACGCCGTTGTGTGTAAAAACTTTTTGAATGAGATATGGGCAGACGGAATTTGCCACCAACGCGCCGACGCCGAGGATCATGACGTTGAACAAACCTTGCGCGCTGGCGCGAACATCTTTCGGGAAAAATTCATCCACGAAAATATAAACGGTCGCAAAAAAGAAGGCGTAACAAATCCCGTGGAGGACTTGCACCAAAATGATGAGCGCAGGCGATTGCGGAAAAAATGCGTAAACCGCAAACCGTGCGGCATGACCTAGAATTCCGACGGTCATAGTAGTGCGCCAACCGAACCTCTTGAGGACGCCGCCAAGAATGGCCATCGTAAAAATTTCCGCGAGTTGCCCAATACTCATCACCGGCATAATCCAGTTTCCGGGAATTCCAACGCCACCTTGGGTTGTCGGCGTACCCAGAAAAACTCCCGTCCAGTTGAAATAACAATTATGCACGAACGAATCCGCGAACGTCACAATCCACAGGACGAGCATGAACGGATGCTTGAGCAGTTTTACGGCTTCGAGCCAGGCAAGCTTGTCTTCGCCGGCTTCAACTTTTTTGGGCGGCGTGTGCGGCAAGGTAAGACTGAAGGCAGCCAGCACGAGGGACGCAACTCCAGCGACGATGAAAGTCCACTTGGTTGCGGTCAGCAGTTCGGGGCCGGATAATCCCGAACCGAGCACGGTGCCCAACCAATTTACCATTCCTTGCGGATGGGCCGCTTTGACTTTGTCCCAATCGACGAGAATAAAAGTGAACGGCCACGCGGCCAGAATCCATCCGATCGTTCCGCCCATGCGCACGATTCCAAATTCTTTTTGCGCGTCGCGCATGTTCGCAAATGCGATGGAATTGGTGATCGAAATTGTGGGGACGTAGAGCAAACAATGAAGCATCATCAAAGAAAAGAACGGCCAAAATTCGCGGGTGAAAGCGAGGCTTAGAATGGCCAACCCGCCGACCAAGTGGCTGAAGGCGAGAAACTTTTCTGCGGCGAAATTTCTATCAGCAAATTGATTGCTGAAAAACATTCCAACAATGGCGGCAATCGGGAACGCGTTTAGAACCCACGAAGTTTGGGCGGGCGTAAAACCGATGCCGGGGAGATAACCAAAAATCAGCGGGAGCCACGCACCCCAGATAAAAAATTCCAACACCATCATGAGGAAAAGTTTGAAACGAATGGCTTGATTCATGGCGGCGAAATTAGGGGAACGAACAAATCGTGGCAAGCGCGGAAGCGGGTAGCACTTGTCTCCGAAGGGTGCGAGATGTTCAATGTTCGATGTTCGATCTTCGATGTTTTGAAATCTCATAAATACCGAATGCTGAATCCAACATCGAACATTGAATTTAAAATTGCTTCCCCGCTTTCCCACTCACCCACTTACTCTTATCTTCAATTCATGCGAAGTGCTTTCAAAGAATGGGCAGTCATTGTCGATGCACTCGGAAGGGGAGACCAAATCCTGATTCTGCGCAAAGGCGGCATCAGCGAGGGCCGCGACGGATTCCAAATGGAGCGTCGTGAATTTTTGTTGTTCCCTACTTTGTTTCATCAACAGCGCGAGGCCGTTTTGCCTGCTGCGCAAAAGCGCTTTGACGAAATTGCCCCACACTTTCCGTCGCCCGAGATTCTGCAACTGAAATATTTCGCGAGAATCATCGAATGGCGGAATCTCGTTTCATTGGAAGAGGCCAAACGGCTGCGCGGACAGCATTTCTGGCGCGAGGAAGTCATTGCGGAACGTTTTTACTGGGGAAAAGATAAAAATATTTTTGCGCTTGCAGTCCGGGTGTTTCGTTTGGCGCAAATGGTTGAGCTGCCCCTCCTTCCAGGTTATGGCGGATGCAAATCCTGGATCGAACTGGACGCCGATATTGCAACCAAAGACGCGCAACCTGTGCTCGACGAAAAATCTTTTGCGGAAAAATTATTGAAATTTCAGGGTGCGCTTTCTTTAACTTAGTGACAAACTGAATCACGATTTGATCAGCGGAGTTTCCCCCAACTCCAAAATTGAAAGATTTATGAACCTGCCAACGCTCATTTTGGCTTCAGCGTCGCCCCGGCGTTCAGAACTTTTGCGGCAACTTGATGTGGATTTTCAAATCATACCGAGCGATTCGGAGGAAATTCACAACGAGCATCTCACTGCGGCGGAGCTTGCCCAAATCAATGCCTACCGAAAAGCGCGCTCTGTTTCCAAGAAATTTCCCGACTCTTTGGTGCTGGGTGTGGACACGCTTGTTTCCCAGGGTTCGCGACTTTATGGCAAACCCAAAGACGCGGCCGATGCCCGGCGGATGCTCGAAGAGTTGCAAAGCGGGACCCATGAAGTCGTAACGGGCGTTTGCCTCATTCATCTGCGGATGCATCGGCAAAGAATTTTTGCGCAACGAACGGAGGTCACCTTTCGCTCCCTTTCGTCCGAACAGATCGAACATTATCACTCAAAAATAAATCCTCTCGACAAAGCAGGGGGCTACGCCATTCAGGAACACGGCGACGATATTGTCCGCCATATTTCCGGCTCTTTCAGCAATGTGGTGGGTTTGCCTCTGGAGCGGTTGAGCGATGAATTGCATTTGTTCGTGACGGAACAGGATCACGCTCACGCCTGAGCTGCTTTCGGGAATAATTGAGTTTCACTCCAAAATTTCCGCGATTGCGCCAACCCAGGTAGAAATTAAAATTCCCGCGTTTGTAGGAAACGAACGGCAAACGCAGGCATTTATATTTGCAGACCGTCCAGTTCCAACCGCCCTCGGGGCCGGATACTTTTCCCGGGAAACGTCCCACCACTTCAAACTCCTTGTCGGCGATGCCCACTACGTAGAAAAAAAAGTTGTGCATCGGATTTCGAAAACCCCACAACATATTCCGCGCGCGATTTTCCGGGCGATACCACTCCGGCGGAACAGGATCATCCACATTGCCGATCCAAAAAAGTGGATTGAATTTTTGCAACGGTGTGGGGTGGTGGCGTGGAATATTTTTTACGACTTTGCGCGGGGCGGAGTTTGTTTCTCCCGACTTGTGGGGCGCAGAAATTTTGCCCGGAAACGTTTTGCAGCCACAAAACAGTAGAGCGGCCAACGCGAAGACGGCAAAAATCTGCCAGCGATTTGTCGTAGTTCGCGGCGTCGCAATCATGCCGAAGCTTAGTGAAAATTGAGCCGTCTTCAATATTGCTTGGGTAAAACTTGTTTTTTGTGGATAAATTCACGCGTGCCGAATTTGAACTCATCATCACCTGCGACCGCTCGCCGACCAGGCGACAAGTTTTTCATCACCGTTATTTTATGCGGCGTGGTGGCGTTAATTTGCATTTGGGTTGGCGAAAGAAAAATGCCCGCGCAAACCAATCGTCCGGCCGATGAAAAAATTGAAAAACAAATCGCCACGCCCAACTCCGTTCTGGTGATGACGAAAACCAATTTGTCGGGGAAAACGAATGTCCTGGTGCCGCAGGTGCAAACCAAAGGGCAGGCGACATCGGCGCAAAACACCTTCACGAATCTCGTTTCTGCCGCGCAATTTGTCCCGCGTCCCGTGCAGGATATTTACGAAGCACAAGTGGCTCTGGCCAGCCGCGGAATTTCTTCCGGTTCGATTGATGGCTTGATTGGTTCGCAAACTCGTTCGGCGTTGCGCGCTTTTCAGCGCGGCGAAAACCTCCCTCTGACCGGCGAGCTGGACGTCGCCACCAAAACAAAACTTCTTCTGAATGCTCCGCCTTTCACGCAGTTCATCGTCACCACGAATGAAACCGCACTCTTGCAACCGGTCGCCGCCACCTGGCTGGAAAAATCAAAACAATCGCGTCTCGATTACGAATCCATTTTGGAGCTTGTGGCGGAAAAATTCTCCACGCATCCCACTCTTTTGAAGCAGCTTAATCCAAGCGTGAATTGGACAAATGTTTCGCCGGATATCGCGCTGCGGGTTCCAAATGTGGAGAAAAATAAACTAAAAAAAAACGCGGCGTTCATTCGAATTCGTTTGGCGGAGAAAAACCTGGAAGCGTTCGACGAAAACACAAATTTGCTGGCGCATTTTCCTTGCAGCATTGCGCAACGGATTGAAAAACGTCCCGTCGGCGAATTGCACGTCGCCAAACTTGCGCCCAATCCTGATTACACTTTTGATCCGGAAAACTTTCCTGAGTCAGCAGAAGCGCAGTCCATAAAAACAAAATTAATTTTGCCGCCGGGGCCGAACAATCCGGTCGGAGTTGTTTGGATCGGGCTGGATAAGCCGGGTTATGGAATTCACGGCACACCTAAGCCTGAGGATGTGGGTCGCACGGAATCGCACGGTTGTTTTAGACTGGCCAATGGGAACGCGGAATATCTTTTAACCCTCGTGACCATCGGCCTGCCGGTTTGGGTGGAACCGTGAATCACCAATCGTTGAGCGCACTGAACGAATGGGCTTCTGTTCGAAACGGGCTGGTAAAAAAGGGAGTCTGAATTCGAATAGGAATTTTCGAAACCGGTCGGCTCTTCTTGGGTGCGGGGGTTTTACAAACCAACCCGTTCAATTTTATCTTGGGTGGATCTTCAGTTTTAGCTTTCATACGACACCTTGGATTGACGTTTCTCGACGCTAATATTCTGCTTTAAAAGTCGCTTGCCAACAATCGGACGGTTTTGGTTTTTTAGATTCCGGTTTTGCCCGATCCAACGGCGGCAGTGACCTCGTCAGTACCAAAAAAATACGGGTGCGGTTAGAACAAACATGGCTTTGTATCGGCACATTGAATTTCAAAAGCCGCCTAAAATAATCCGTTGCGTGCTTGCGCCTTTGCGCGAAAAATATCTTTGTGCAAACGCGATTTCTCATCGGCCCGGCAGGAAGCGGAAAAACATTCCGTTGTCTGGCAGAAATCCGCGCTGCATTGAAAAAATCTTCACAAGGCGCGCCCTTGATTTTGCTCGCGCCCAAACAGGCCACTTTTCAACTCGAGCGGCAGCTTTTATCCGACAGCTCACTGGGTGGCTACGCGCGGCTCCACATTCTTTCCTTCGAGCGGCTCGCTAATTTCATTCTGGCTGGTTTAAACGCTCACCGCACGGAAGCGCTTTCCGAGGAAGGTCGCGTCATGGTTTTGCGAGCATTACTTTCCCAGAATCGCGAGAGATTAAAAATTTTTCGAGCCAGCGCCGGGATGCCGGGTTTTTCCCAGCAACTCAGCCTCCTGCTCCGTGAATTGCAACGCCACAAATTCACCGCCGCCGCTCTCTTCAAAGTAAGCGAAAAAATTTCAGGCAAAACCCACTTGAGCGCGAAGTTGCATGACCTCGCTCTCTTGTTTGAATCGTATCTACAATGGTTGGCCAAACACGAATTGCAGGACGCCAATCATCTTCTCGACCGCGCCGGAAACGCATTGCGCACGGGTGGAAAAATAATCCAAATCGACAGCCTTTGGCTGGATGGCTTCGCGCAAATGACACCGCAGGAACTCGATCTGCTGGCCGCTCTTGTTCCGCGTTGCCAAAATGCCACCCTCGCTTTTTGCCTTGATCCTTCCGCGCCAAAACCATCCGCGCTTTCCATTTGGTCGCTCGTGCAAAAAACTTTTCAGGACTGTTTCGGGCGGCTGGAAAAAGTTCCCGATTGCCAAATTCAAATTGAAAATTTGTCGCGCGATTTTTTAGAAACCAGATTCCGCAATTCTCCGCCCCTGCACCATCTTGAAAAATTTTGGAGCGTTCCCAAAGCGTGGGTTGAGGAGGAAAACACTTCTTTGTCCAACGCCTTGCGACTTTCCGTTTGTGCCAGCGTGGAACACGAAGCAATTTTGGCCGCGCACGAAATTCTCAAGTTCGTCCGGGAAGGTGGACGCTTTCGCCAGGCCGCTGTTTTGCTGCGTCAATTCGATGGTTACCATGATGTATTGCGGCGCGTTTTTACTCGTTACGAAATCCCATTTTTTCTCGATCGGCGCGAAGGGATCGCTCATCACCCGCTCGCTGAATTAACCAAAAGCGCGCTGCGTCTCGCCGCCTTTGGCTGGGAACACGACGATCTTTTTTGCGCTTTGAAAACCGGTTTGGTCACGCCGCAGGAACAGGTCATTGATTTTTTGGAAAATGAAGCGCTCGCTCGCGGCTGGAAAAATCAGGCATGGTTGAAGCCGCTTCCACTTTCGCCCGAGCAAACGGCCTTGCGCGGTCTCGAAGAATTTCGCCAGGAGATTGTCCCGCCCTTTCAAAAATTTTGTGACGCTGTCACTGGAAAAAATTCTTCCCCAACAGGCCCACAACTGGCGGCGGCCATCCGGCTTTTGTGGTTTGACCTGAAGGTGGGTGAAAAGATCGAAAACTGGGCCAAAGAAAATCCTCTGCACGCGACGGTTTTTGAGCAAATGCAAAGCTGGCTGGAAAATATTGAACTGGCTTTCGCAACCGACGCGTGGCGCGCTGCGGAGTGGGTCGCCATTTGTGAATCGGGCTTGAGCGGCATGTCA
>JBDSYB010000012.1:0-5721 GCA_039925885.1 Verrucomicrobiota bacterium | reverse complement strand
AAAGCATAAAAATTTATGAGACCTGAACAATGGGACATTTTTAAAAAGGCCGCGCGCCTCGAAAAACTCGACAAAATTCCGATGGCCATGATCGTGGATAGTCCGTGGATTCCGGGACACCTCGGCGTCAAGCACATGGATTTTTATCTCGACCCCGAAGTGTGGTTTCAATCGCACCTGAAAATTCACCAGGAATTTCCTGACGTCATTTGGGTTCCAGGTTGGTGGATGGAATACGGGATGGCGGCGGAACCATCCGCGCTCGGCTCAAAAATTAAATTTTGGACGGACAACACGCCGAGCGAATATCACACGCTCTTTCACATCGAAGACATCGAAAAATTTCCCGAATACGAAGTGGAGAACGACGCGTTTATGGCGATGACGTTGCATCGCATTCGGATGCAAAAACAGCGCGTGTTCGATGCCGGTTACATCATGCCGATGGTCACTTCACGCGGACCGATGTGCACCGCAGGTTTCGTTCGCGGCACCACGGATTTGATGATTGACCTCGTGGAAAAACCGGAATGGGCGCATAAACTTCTCGACCTTTCCACGCGGCTGATTATTGACTGGCTCAAGGCTCAGCACAAAGCGATTGGCAATTGTGTCGAAGGAATTTTTATTCTCGACGACATCGTCGGCTTCGTGAACGAAGAGCATTATCAGGAATTTTGTCATCCCTATTTGAAACGCATCTGCGACGCCTTCCCGAAAGATTGGGTGAAACTTTATCATAACGACGCGGAAGTTCAGGCGTGTCTTGACCATTTGCCGGACTGCGGTTTCAACGTGTTGAACTGGGGAAAGCAAACCGACATTGCCGAAGTGAAAGACCGCGTTGGCGACCGCATGTGTCTCATGGGAAATGTGAATCCGCTCGAAGTCGGTGTGCGCGGCACGCCCGAAGAGGTTCGCGAAGCGACGCTCGATGTTTTGGAAAAAGGCGGTGACCGAGGAATGATTTTGTCGGTTGGCGGCGGCACGAGTCCTGGAATGCCGGGAAAAAATATTCAAGCGATGCTCGATGCGTTGGCAGAGTTCAACAGCCGTTCCGCAGTTGCTGTGAA
The DNA here is from genome assembly GCA_039925885.1 of Verrucomicrobiota bacterium. Taxonomy (GTDB): domain Bacteria; phylum Verrucomicrobiota; class Verrucomicrobiia; order Limisphaerales; family CANJXF01; genus CANJXF01. The sequence continues at coordinate 4,648 of JBDSYB010000012.1, read as the reverse complement.
ATAAAAAAATAATTTTATGCCCGATTACGCTCTAATGAATCAATGCCTTTACGAAGGCAAAGCCAAAGAAGTCGGAGAAATGACCATTGCCGCGCTCGCCGAAGGTCGCAGCGTCAAGGAAGTTTTGACTGAAGGACTCATCGCCGGGATGAGCGTCGTCGGTGAAGATTTCAAATACAACATTCTCTATGTGCCGGAAGTTTTAATTGCGGCGCGCGCGATGAAGTCCGGCATGTTGGTGCTCAAACCGTTGCTCGCCGCGAAAGATTCTGACGTGCAACCCGCTGGAGTTCTCGTCATGGGAACCGTGCGCGGCGATTTGCATGACATTGGAAAAAATCTTGTCTGCATGATGGCGGAAGGCGCGGGCTTTCAGGTCTATGACATCGGCGTCGATCAAAGCATCGAAAAGTTTTTGGCCGCCTACGAACTGCACAAACCGAGCATCATCGGCATGAGCGCGTTGCTCACCACGACGATGACTTACATGAAAACCGTGATTGATGGCTTCGACGAAAAAGGTCTCGGTCACGTGAAAATGGCCATCGGCGGCGCGCCCATCAGCCAGATGTATGCGGACGAAATTGGCGCGGACGGTTACGGCGCGGATGCGTCGAGCGCAGTCGATTTGTTTCTCCATTTTGTCGGCAAAGGCGCTCCTCCTTCATTCAAAAACAAACTGGAAGCCGCCGCGCCTGTCAAAGCTGAGCGAGAAGCCTCTGCAAAAACGCGCGACCCAAACGCGAAATCCAAATTTCAAATTCTTTTTTGGCAGGACATTCCTTCCGAAGTGAAAGCGTGGGATGGCTTTGACGAAGTTAAAATCAGTTTGCCAACACGTTTCGCCGAATTGATTGATGAGTCCGCGCAAAAACAAGGTTTGATTACTGGCGACGCTTACATGACGCACTTGCGTTGGGGTGATGAATCAGAACGCCCGGGCGCGCCCGACCAGGTGGTCGAAGCCATTCGCAAAGAAATGGAAGCGAAGTTTTTGTGATCACGCGATTCTCATTAACACCCTGCTTTAGCTGGGTGTGTGAAAGAACGAAAATTTTTCAACCGTTTCAACGGTTTTCTGGAATGCGAAAAACCGCTGAAGCGGTTGAGTTTGTCACCGCAGCGGGGGCACCCAGCTAAAGCAGGGTGTTAATGAAACAGCCACCATGAACCCATGCATACATTGCACGAAAAACTTTTTCAATCCTCCCGATTTCTCATCGGGACAGAACTGGTTTCTGTGCGCGGCTCGATGGCCGACCGCAACGCAGTAAAAGCCCGCACCTTCGCCAACGAACTCGTCGCGTGTCCAGCCATCGACTGGATTTCCATCACCGACAACGCCGGCGGAAATCCGCAACTCGCTCCCACCGCGCTCGGCAAACCGATTCTTTACGCGGGCAAAGAAGTTGTCATTCATCTCACCTGTAAAGACCTCAATCGAAATGGACTTGAGAGCGAAGCGTGGCTGCTGAACAGCGAAGGTTTTCACAACATCCTCGCGATGACCGGCGATTATCCCGTCGCTGGAAATGACGGACTCGCCAAACCAGTTTTCGACATTGATTCCGTCGGATTGATTTCGATGCTCGACCAGATGAATCGCGGGTTCGATCCGAAGGACGCGCAGGGCAATCGCAAAAAACTTCAGCACGACAAAACGCAATTTTGCATCGGCGCGGTCACGACGAATTACAAACTGCTCGAAGGCGAAGTGATGCCGCAATATTTCAAGCTCCAGAAAAAAGTGGAGTGCGGCGCGCAATTCATCATCAACCAAATCGGTTTCGATTCGCGCAAAACCAGCGAGTTGCGGCTCTACATGGACGCCCACGCGATGCAGCCGACGCCGCTCATCGGAAATGTTTATCTGCTGAACGGGCGCGTCGCCGAAATTTTTGCTGAAGGAAAAATTCCGGGCGTCGTCCTCCCGCAACCGTTGCTGGAGATTTGCAAAAAGCACAGCCAGTCGCCCGACGCTGGCAAATCTTTTTTCTACGAATTTGCCGCGAAGCAAATGGCGATTTATCGTGGCCTCGGCTATCGCGGCGCGTATCTCGGCGGCGTGCATAATTTTCCAGCCGTCGAAAAAATCCTCGCGATTGAAAAATCTTTTTCGCCCGACGATTGGAAACAATTCGCGCGCGAAATAAATTTTTCCCGCCCCGGAGAGTTTTTCTTCTACGCGGAAAATCCTGCAACCGGACTGGCTGATGCCACGAGGCGAAATCCGACTCCCGCCACGCCCTCCAAACACACAGGCTTGAGTTACCGTATCTCGAAGTGGACGCACGATCACATGTTCACTCGCGAAAGCGCGCTCGGAAAACTGGGCGCGAAACTTTGCCGCAACGCCAAAGACCCGATGCAAGGCCCGAAGCCGATGCGCGTTTTGGAGCACGTCAGTAAAGCCGTGATGTTTCAGTGCAAAGATTGCGGCGATTGTTCGCTGCCGGACATCGCGTTCCTTTGTCCCGAATCGCAGTGCGCAAAAAATCAGCGCAACGGTCCCTGCGGCGGGACGCGCGAAGGACGCTGTGAAGTGGATGGATACGGCGACTGCATTTGGTTGCGCGCCTACGAACGTCTCAAGCACGATGGCAACAAAGAACATTTAATTGACCATGCGCCCGTCGTGCAAAACCAGGGACTGCGCGGAACTTCTGCTTGGGCAAATTTCTGGCTCGGTCGCGACCACACGGCGAAGAAGCAATCAGAAAAGGAGTCGGCGAAATGAATTCGGAAACGGACGACCGAGGCTGTAGCGCAGATTTCCAATCTGCTGTATCGCGGGTTTCTAACCCGCAGACGTTTCACAACAATCAACGCTCCCGAACTATCCACGCCCTGCCGATTGAAAATCGGCGATACAGCAGGTTGGAAACCTGCGCCACGAACCTCGCGCCGACATCAGCGAACCCGCAAATCATCCAGGACGCCCAACCTGAAACCGACGCTGTATTAAATTCTCCCTCTCCTCGGGGGAGAGGGCCGGGGTGAGGGCGAGCGTTCAACTATTTTTAAAATTTAAACGATAAAAACCTCACATTAGCATGACGAAAGACATAAAAATTCCGGCGAACTATCAAACCGTCATGCCTTACTTGATCGTGCGGGGAGCGGCAGAATTTATTTCATTTACAGAAAAAGTTTTCGGCGCGCTGCAAACCCACAAAACGATGAGAGACGAGCGCACGATCATGCACGCCGAAATCATGATTGGCGAATGCACGATCATGTTCGCGGACGCGACGCCTGAGTTTCCGGAACGTCCGGCCGGAATGTTCGTTTACGTGAAAGACGCGGATGAAACTTATAAAAAGGCAATCGCTGCGAGCGCTTCTATTTTGACTCCGCTGGCCGACCAGCCGTATGGCAGAAGCGGCGGAGTGAAAGACCCTTTTGGAAACTCCTGGTGGATTACGGCTGTATCAAAATAATTTTATGAGCACAAAAAAACTTAACATCATCGGCGAGTTGATGAATAACTCCTACGCCCGCGCGCGCGATGCGTTCAACGCGCGCGACATTGCGGGTTACCAAAATCTCGCCCACATCCAGACGGATTTAGGCGCGGCGTTTCTCACTCTCAATGTGGATGGCACGAATCGCATTCAGGTCAAGATGGCGGAGATGCTCGCGTTTTTGCCCGACGTGATTCCAGCGATTCAAGAAGCGACCGCCACGCCGATCAGCTTCGACAATCAGTCCGTGGAATATCACAAGGTCGCGCTCAAACATTACGACCGCAAAAAGAGCGGCCCGCCGATCGTGAATTCCCTCGCCGCCTCGCGCACGCATCTCGATGAAATGGTCGAACTGGTCAAACATTACGACACGCTGGCCGTCGTCATGGCCTCGGAACAATTCACGCCCGGCGGTCCAGCGCAATGCCTCAATCCGCAGGACGCCTATGTCGCCGCAAAATATTTTGTGGAATTGCTCGTCACGAAAGCGGGTCGCCGTCTCGACCAGATCATTATTGATCCCGGCCTTGCGCCCGTCGGTGCGGACACTTACGGCCTCGTCAACATCGGCCTCGACGTGATGCGCATGATGAGCGCCGACCCGGATTTCAAGGGCGTTCACATGATTGTCGGCCTCTCGAATTTTGCGTGGGGCACGCCGAAAGGAATTCGCGAAGAATTGGAAAAAGCGTATCTCACTCTCGGCATGGAAGTCGGTCTCGATTTCGCGCTGGCCAATCCCGAAAAAACTCCCGGCCCATTGCCGCCGGATCATCCGCTGGTTGGCAAACTCCGCGCCGCGCTCGCCGAAGGCCGTCAGCAACCCGGCGAAACCAGCGAGACATCCGGTTTTCGTCAGGCCGAAGCGATCATGGCGATCTGCAATGAGGCGATGGCAGAGGCGGAACATCATTGATAAAATTTCGTGCGCCATGACACTCGATGAATTTTGGGAGAAAATTGAGAGCTTTCGACGAACCACTGAAAGGCTTGTTGATGTTCCGCCACGACTCGTCGATGAACTCAGCCGCTTGAGTGAGAAAGAAATCATCGATTTTGGAAAACACTTTCAAAATTGCATGGATCTTTCCTATGACGCCAACCTTTGGCTTGGTGCTGTAGTTATTTTGGGCGGTTGTGGTGATGACACGTTCACCGACTTTCGTTGTTGGCTAATTGCT
>JBDSYB010000011.1:0-4192 GCA_039925885.1 Verrucomicrobiota bacterium | reverse complement strand
GATGAGGATTAAAATATTTGGTTTTGATTTCGCGGCCTGCGCGCAAAGACCCGAGAACGACAAACAAACGCCGAGCAAAAATCTCAGCGGCAAACGCCAGGGCGCGCGAACGTTGCGGAAGTCCATGGAGGCGAGTTTATTTTTGGAGAGCGTGCAGTTCAATTTTTTTCCGTGATTAGATTTCAACGGGGAAATAACGCTACCGGGAAATTTCAAAACACGCCATCTCGACGGCGTTGCGCACGAAAATTTTTCCATCGGAAATCGCAGGATGATTCCACGTCTTCCCGCGAATGGCCTGAAAGCGCGCGCGTTCGACATGCTTTTCCGGCGTCGCCTTGACTAACGCGAGCTGACCATCGCCGCTCAAAATCACCAAGTGCCCGCTCGCCAGCAGAACCTGCCCGTAACCATACCGGCCATCCTTCCATTTTCGCTCGCCAGTTTTCGCATCGAGACAAACCAAAATATCTTCATCCAGCCCGTAGAGAAAACCGTCGAAAAAAACTGAGCTGCTGAATTTATTTTTCAAATTTTTGTTCTGCCAGACAACGCGCGCGGTTAATTCATCTCCGACTTTTGCAATTTCTACAGTTGCGCATCCGGTGCCGTAACCTGCGGAACGAAAGAAACGATTGGTGCCCAACAAAACAGGTTGGGCGATATTTCGATTTTGTAACTTCACGACCCACGGAAAACTCCAGAGCAATTTCCCGTTTTTGGGATTAAGCCCGACGGCGCGATGCTTGGTCACTATGAGGAGTTGTTGCTCCCCGGCTAACTCAACCAGAATAGGCGAACTATATGCCGCTTCGTCATCAAGCGAGTGCCACAACGGTTGGCCCGATTCTTTATCGTAAGCGGCAACCGAATAATTTTTCCCTCCGGCTTGAACGATTACTTTGTCATCCACTATCAAGGGCGATGACGCCATGCCGTAAGTGAGAATGGGCGCGTGAGCGTCGGCGGTAATATCACGTTTCCAAATTAGTTTTCCCGAAGACGCTTCGAGACACCGCAAATCTCCCATCGCACCGAGTGAAAAAATTTTGCCTTGATGATACGTCGGCGTGGCGCGCGGCCCATCGCCGCCCATCGATTCGTCAAAGTGCGCGGGATAATTATTCGTCCAAATCTCCGCGCCGTTTTCGATATCGTAAGCGGCAATTACTTCACCATCGCGGCGCTGTTCGATGGTGAAGGCGCGGCCTTCAGCAATGACGAACGAAGCATAACCGCCGCCGACCGGTTGACGCCAAAGTTCACGTAATCCGTTCGCAGGCCAATTGGTGAGAATAGGTTTTTCATCATAGTGTCCATCGCGCTTCGGCCCGCGAAAATCTGTCCAATACGAAGAAGTTGTTTTTGCACTGACCGAACTTGTTTTCGCCGATGACTTTTTTCGGGCGCGGTCAACTTCGACGGCAGCAAAGTTCGGCAAGGTTTTGTTCCAAGTTGGCACCGGAGGAAATCCGCCGCGCCATTCCAGTTCCAAACCAAAAAAATAAATGAGAATCGCGAGGATGCCTGCCGAGTAAAGGAGCGAGAAAAGAATAATGCCGAGAGTCCCGAGCAGCTTTCGTTTGAGCGGAATTTCCCGGCTGCGCCATAATAGAATCATCCCAATCGGCGGCGCGATGAGAGTGGCGATGCGGACTGCTTTCAAATCGTGCAAAGTGGCCTCAGTTATTTTTCTCGTGCACCGGTAAACTCAAAGGAGCGCCTCGGACAATTGAGAGTTCACTGCGCTAATTTGCAATCCGTTCACACGCTCACTGCCATCGCATCTTTCGGAACGTCTTTCAAAATTTGTGCGATGATCAAATCGGTGGTGACGCCCTCGGCTTCGGCTTCAAAATTCAGAATCAAGCGATGACGCAACGCGGCAGCAGCAACGGATTGAATGTCGTCGAAGCTAACGTTGAAACGGCCGTGCGTGAGCGCGCGAACTTTTGCGCCGAGAATCAACGTTTGGCCACCACGCGGACTGCTGCCGAAACGGAGATATTGATTTGAAATCGGCGCAGCGGTTTCGCTTTTTGGATGCGTCGCGAGAACCAAACGCACGGCGTAATCTTTCACATGCGACGCGACGGGCACTTGTCGAACGAGCGCCTGCAATTCCAAAATCTGGTCTTTCGTGAGAACGCGATCGATTTGTGGTTTCGCGCTTTCGGTCGTGCGCGTGAGAACTTCCGTTAACTCAGCCGCGTTTGGATAACCCACAATCAGCTTGAAGAAAAATCGGTCGAGCTGCGCTTCGGGCAACGGATAAGTTCCTTCCTGGTCAATTGGATTTTGCGTCGCGAGAACAAAAAATGGTTCGCCCAATTTACGGATTTCGCCGCCTGCCGTGACGCTTTTTTCCTGCATCGCTTCGAGCATGGCCGATTGCGTTTTCGGCGTGGCGCGATTGATTTCGTCGGCTAGAAGCAAGTGCGCGAAAATCGGGCCGCGCTGGAAAACGAATTCGCGTTTACCGCCCGGAGTTTCCATGACGATGTTCGTGCCGAGAATGTCAGCAGGCATGAGGTCGGGCGTGAATTGAATCCGATTGAAACTCATGTCGAGGACTTCGCTCAACGTGCGGACAAGCAACGTTTTGCCGAGGCCAGGGACGCCTTCGAGCAATACATGGCCGCCGCCAAAAATGGCAATCAAGGTTCCTTCGACAATCGAGTCGTGGCCAACGATGACTTTGCCGATTTCAGCGCGGAGCGCTTCGTAACTTTTGCGAAAGGATTGGATTTTTTCTTCGGTATTCATGGCTTCTTTGCTGCGACAATAACGAAACGAGTTTGAAAAACCAGTCGCAATATGAATCACATTATTCACTGCGAATTCTCGCTGGCTTGTCACTTGCCTGGGAATGAGTCGCCTGCTATTTTTTCGGGCATGAAGTTGGTCAATTTGGATGCGGCGATTAACAAACAGCCATTTCGTCCGTTTGAAATTCGCGTTGACGGTGAGGTCATCGTCGTGCGGCATCCCGAACAGATTGTTTTCGCAGAAAAGAAAACCACGTTGATCGTGGTCGATCCGCAAGACCACTTCCATATTCTCGATGTAGATCAAATCAGCAAAATTCGCCTTCTCCCGCGCCGCGGGTCCAACGGCACCTCGACGAAATCCCGACAGTCGGAATGAGCTTTTGCATTCCAGCAGGGGTGAAATGGATTTTGGTCTGCGGAATATTTTTTTGGACGGGCCCAAACTTGTTTGCGGAAAATTGGCCGCAGTTCCTCGGCGCAAATCGCAACGGCATTTCTTCTGAAACCGGCTTGCTGGAAAAGTTCGCTACGAACGGCCCTCCTCTCGCTTGGCAAAAGGAAATTGGGACGGGTTACAGCGCGCCTTCGGTTCGCGACGGAAAACTGGTTCTGTTTCATCGCGTAGGCACGAATGAAATTGTCGAGTGCCTCAATGCGACAAATGGAAAACCAGTCTGGCAATTTTCTTACGCCAGCAGCTTTCAAGATCCTTACGGCTACAACAATGGCCCGCGCTGCACTCCCCTGCTCTCGGAAAATTTCTCTTACACCTTTGGCGCGGAAGGAATGTTGACCTGTCTCGATTTAAAGACCGGCAAACCCGTCTGGCAACGAAACACCGCGAAGGAACGGGAAATACCGGAAGCATTTTTCGGCGTCGGCAGCACGCCGGTCCTCGAAGAAAATATTTTAATCGTAATGATCGGCGGACAACCAAATGCCGGCGTCGTTGGCCTCGATACGAAAACCGGAAAAACCATTTGGGAAAGTGTTGGTGAAAAAAACTGGACCGGAATTCCGATGACCGGCTGGCCGGGCGAACGCAAAGTCGAATGGCGTCGTTCCGAAAAACAGGCCAGTTACGCCACGCCCACTCTCGCGACGGTGAATGGAAAGCGCACCGCGTTTTGTCTGACGCGACAAGGATTGGTTTCGTTGAATCCGAAAACGGGCGAAGTCTATGACAGCTTTTGGTTTCGCGCGCGCGTGGATGATTCTGTGAATGCGGCGAATCCAGTCGTGGTCAGCAATGAAGTTTTTATTTCCAGCGCGTATTACAAAAGCGGTTCCGTTTTGTTGAAGGTCAAACCAGAGAACCAGAAGTTTGAAGAAGTCTGGCGCAGTCTTGTTGCCGAAATTCATTTCACGACGCCGATTTTTCACAACGGTTTTCTTTATGCATTTAGCGGACGCAACGAACC
>JBDSYB010000010.1:0-3249 GCA_039925885.1 Verrucomicrobiota bacterium | reverse complement strand
GGCGCGCACGGAGTGACGCGCCCTACCTAATCGCATGAATGTTCCAAATAAAAAAATCGCGCTGATTACTGGCGCGGCGCAAGGGCTGGGATTTGAAATCGCGTTGCAACTCGCGGCGCGCGGCTGGAGCATTGCCATCGCGGACTTGAACGAAATCGTCGGACGCAAAGCTGTGGCCGAATGTGAGGCGACAGGAGCAACTGCTTTTTTTGTCCGCGTGGATTTAAAATCCGCAGACGGTCCCGAGCAAATGGTTCAAACTACCGTGGAACATTTCGGAAAGCTCGATGTCTTGATCAATTGCGCTGCTTATGCCACCGCCGAAGCTTTCACCGAAATGACCGCGTCCGCGTGGGAAAACGCTTTGCTCATCAATGTTCGCGCGATTGCCCTTGCGACCGCCGCCGCCGGTCGGGTGATGTCCAAACAAAGTGGAGGCCGCATCATCAACATCACGTCACCTGCCTCGCGGATGGCGTTGCCGAATTATTGCGCTTACGCCGCGAGCAAAGCGGCGGTGGATTCATTGACGCGGGCATCCGCCGTTGCGCTCGCGAGTAAAAATATTCAAGTGAACAGTGTCGCGCCGGGCATGATGGACACGCCGATGCAATCAAAAACCGAGGCGCTGCTTGCGACCTTGGAAGGTGCCACCGACCTGGAAGCTTTTCTTGCCGCGCGGACGGCGCGGATTCCGTTGGCTCGCCGCACCACCTGCGAAGAAGTCGCGAAGTCCGTGGTCTGGCTGGCCGCCGATGCGCCTGACTATATCACCGCCGAGCGTTTGAACATCTCCGGCGGACTCGATAAGGATTAAACATGTTTAAAAATTTTAACACAAAGCCGCGAAGGCGCAGTCTAATCGGAGCGCAGGCGTCCCGCCTGCGTGTTTCGGTTCCCGAAAATTCAACACGCAGACGGGACGTCTGCGCTCCTATCAAGGCATGACGACTCACACGACCACATCTGAAATGGACATTAAACACTTGCGCCAGATGGCAAAAAAACTTCGTCGCCACATGCTCACCATGGCTGCTGGCAAAGGTCAGGGATACATCGGCCAAGGGCTGGGCATCGCCGACATTTTGGCCGCGCTTTATTTTGGCGAAATGAAATACGACGCGCAAAATCCTGATTGGGAAGATCGGGATCGATTCGTTCTTTCCACAGGACATTATTCCATCGGACTTTGGGCCGCGCTCGCGGAAGCCGGATTTTTTCCTCTCGAAGAACTCTCCACCTACGGCGCGGATGAAAGCCGTTTGGAAATGAGCGCGCTCGACTCCGCTCCCGGTGTTGAAATGACCGGTGGTTCGTTGGGTCACGGTTTAGGTCAAGGCGTCGGCATGGCTTTGGGATTGCGACTTCAAAAAAAGGCGAGCCGAGTTTTCGTCGAACTTTCTGACGGAGAATTGCAGGAAGGTTCGACTTGGGAAGCCGCGATGTCCGCGTCCCATTTCAAACTCGATCAACTCATCGCCATCGTCGATTGCAACGGCATTCAAGCCGACGGCCCGATTGTCCTGAACATCGAACCCGTTGCGGACAAATGGAAATCTTTCGGTTGGGAGACCACGGAGATTGATGGCAACGACATGACTCAAATTGTTGCGGCATTGAAATCTGCGCGATTCAAAGATGGCAAACCTAAAGCCATCATCGCGCGGACGATTCCAGGCAAAGGCGTTCCCAGCATCGAGAACTGCGAGAAAGCGCATTTTCTAAATACGAGTCATGTGGATTGGAATCGCGCCCTGGAAGAACTGGAGTTGCAAAATGATTAAGCCCGGACAGACCGTCGCGATGAACGTGGCCGAAGCTGTGTTGGATTACCCCGTGATCTCCGCTCCTTTTGGAAAAGCCTTGGTCGAGGTCGGAAAGCAACGGCCAGAAGTTTTAGGCTTAACTGCTGATCTTGGAAAATATACTGACATCCTTCCGTTCGCCGCCGCGTTCCCCGAACGTTATTTCAATGTCGGCATGGCGGAGCAAAATCTTATCGGCATCGCGGCGGGATTGGCGCGCACGGGTTTCGTCCCGTTCTGCACGACGTATTGCGTTTTCGCCACGCGCCGCGCCTATGATTTTATTGCCATCGGCTGCGCGCTCAGTCGCACCAATGTAAAAATTCTCGCAGGACTTCCAGGTTTGACCACGGGTTATGGAGCGACTCATCAAGGCATCGAAGACCTTGCGCTCATGCGATCCATTCCGGGCCTGACGGTGATCGATCCGTGCGACGCCACCGAACTCATGCAAGCCGTCCACGCCATCGCCGATTATGATGGGCCGGTTTACATGCGATTGCCGCGCGGACAAGTTCCGGTCGTGCTCAATCCGCAGACTTATCAATTCAAAATCAACCGCGCACAACGTCTTCGCTCCGGCGACGACGTCGGCATCATCAGCACTGGCATGATGACGACCCGCGCGCTCGAAGCCGCGCAAAAATTATCCGACCAAGGCATCCACGCCACCGTCCTGCATGTTCCCACTTTGCAACCGTTGGATACGGATGCGATTTGCGAATTGGCCGCGAGTGTGAAGTTGCTTGTGAGTGTCGAAAATCACGTCGTCTCTGGCGGATTGGGAAGTGCCGTGGCCGATCTCATCGTGAGCGAACAAACCGGAAATCGCCTGATCAAAATTGGAATTCCAAATCAATTTATCGAATGCGGTTCGCTGCCATTTCTGCAATCCAAATACGGTTTGACCACAGAGAACATCGTTTCCAAAGTCAAAGCCGCTTTGGATGGGTCATCACGTTAGAAATAATCTCGACAAGGAAAATGCCAAAGCAGATACCTTCAAACATCAAAGTGATCTGCGGCAAATTTACCGCAGAGGAATAATGTTAGGCGGCTTCACCGCATCACACAAAATTGTATGTCAGTATCATCCTACATCAAACTAAAGAAGGGCAGCGGCAAGATTCCCAAGAGCCACGACCCTTACGGCGACACTTATCCCTACATTCGCGAGTTCCTCGATAAGACAGCCAAGAAGCTGAAGGTTGAGCCACCCACGGCGTTCGAGTTTGAAGACCCCGAGTTTTACGCCGAGATGTTCGGCGAGGACACGCCGCCAGAGATTGCCGAGCGCATGAAGAACCAGAAAGAGTGGCACGATGCTTCCACCGGCTTCAAGACGTTCACTGCGCTGCTGGAACATTTCCGCGCAGGGGGCGACAAGGCTGCACCTCCGAAGGTCGAGCTGAGGATATTGCTCTACGAGTTGGAGGCGTTTCAC
>JBDSYB010000009.1:0-13657 GCA_039925885.1 Verrucomicrobiota bacterium | reverse complement strand
CGCACTCGCTGCCGAGACCGTAGGAAAGCCACGAACCGAGGCTCGCGTTGCCGGGAATTTGTCGGCCAGTTTGAATGAACGTCACTGCGGGATCATGATTAATCGCTTCGGTGTAAACGCTTTTGATGACGGCCAATTCATCGGCGACTTGCGCGGTGTTTTGCAAAAGTTCACTGAACCACGTCCCCGATTTTCCATACTGCTTGAACGCATATTTCGAGGGCGCAATCGGAAAACGCGATTGTCCACTCGTCATCGTCGTCAAGCGTTGCCCCATGCGAATTGATTCCGGCAAATCGGTGTCAAAAATTTTCCCCAGCCCCGGTTTGTGATCGAGCAAATCGATTTGAGACGGGCCGCCGTTCATAAAGAGATAAATCAACCGTTTCGCTTTCGGCGCGAAATGCGGCAAACCGGGCAGCGCCGGATGCGAAAGTGTGGAAATTTTTGGCGAAGTTGCCGCGCGCAAAGCTTCAGGGAACATCAAATTCGCCAGCGCGATTTTCCCCACCGCAAGTCCGGTTTTTTTGAAAAAATGGCGTCGATTTAAAAGCTGAAGGTGTTCGGTTAAAGGATTCATAATTCGACAGACTGAAAACGGCTCGGCCGGATTCGATTTTTTACGCGATGCTGACGCCGCAGATGATAATTGATCGGATGTTGAAGGTCAATTTGAGCGAACCGTTGCTCAATGTATTTTTGGCTCGCGGTTTGACAGGTATTCATTGGGTAACAACACGGGAATTTCACTGGCAACGTAATCGCCCTTGTTTCGAGTAAGAATTGCGCTCACCTCACTTTCCCGTTTCGCGGTGAAATACTGAATCGCATCCTCGAAATCACTGAAACTTGATGAAAGGGCGGATTGAATTTTCGTTTCAGTCACAGCGGAAATGCGAACAATTTGTTTCAACTTGCCAAGCAAAATCAGAGCTTCGGCGCGGCCATTCAGCTTCCGAAGAATGTAGTAGAGATTGCTGAATGAGAGCGACGAAACGCAGACGGTGAGTTCACCCGTTTCTGCCAGCGCAAAAATTCGGTGGGCGTTTTCCGCGAAAGGCTGCCGATCGGCAAGGTGATCCAGCGCCACATTCGTATCCATGAAAATTTTATCCCTGACCGCCATGCTTATTCTGCAAGTCCTCCGTCAGAAAAGCCCGCTCGTCAAACTCATGAGGCACTTTCACTGCGCCCCGCAAGGCGTCTGTGATCGGAGTTTTTCCAGCCCGACTTTCTTGCCAGTTCAAAGCCATAACGCGCAGTTGTTGGGCGATCACTTCCGGCAGTGTCGTATGATGCGCCCGTGCCTCCTGCTCTGCCAATCGCAGAATGTCAGAATCCAGATCAATCGTTAATGTTGCGCTCACATTAAAAAACTATCGTGTTTGTTCTCGTGCGACAAGCTTGGGGTTCGGCAAGACCAATCGTTTGAATTCCAGTTAATTTTTGTTCAGCGTCTCATCCAAGTTCAGCAACAAACTCGCGACCATTGTGTAGGCGGCAAGTTCCGATGCATCGACATTTTTGCTGGCTGGCGATTCGCCGACGGAAATTAGTTTCTGCGCGGCTTCTTTGTCGGACTGATATTTTACGAGATGCTTCGTTAAAGCTTCCTTCAGAATTCGACTTTCATTTTTTGAAGGATCACGAGCCGTGGCGCTGCGGAAACCGAACTCCAAACGATGCTCTGCATCGCCGCTAAATTTGATCATGCGTTCGCCGAAATGACGCGCGGCTTCAACAAATTGTATGTCGTTCATCGTCGCAAGCGCTTGCAATGGCGTGTCGGTTCGTTCGCGGCGCACGCAATATTTTTCCCGCGACGGCGCATCAAACGTCGTCATCGATGCGGGCGCGGCAGTGCGTTTCCAAAAGGTGTAGAGACTGCGGCGATACAGCGCGTCGCCGTGATCTTGCGTGTAGTTGGCGGTGTCGCTTTTAGTGTAAGCGACTGCTTCCCAAATACCTTCGGGCTGATACGGACGCACCGCGCGCCCGCCCATTTTTTCGTTGAGCAGACCGGCGAGAAAAAGCGCGTTATCGCGAATTTGTTCCGCGTCCAAACGGAAACGTGAACCGCGCGCTAACAATCGGTTTTCTGGATCGGCTTGATATTTTATCTCCGAAACCCGCGAGTCCTGCCGATAAGTCGCCGACGTCACAATCAATCTGTGAAACGCTTTTATATCCCAACCGCTTTCCATGAAATGAATCGCCAGCCAATCCAGTAGTTCTGGATGCGATGGCGGTTCGCCTTGTGAACCAAAATCCTGCGAGGTTTTCACGAGTCCAACGCCAAAAAATTGTTGCCAATAACGATTCACGATCACTCGCGAAGTCAGCGGATGATTCGTCGCCACCAGCCAGTTTGCAAACATCAGCCGATTTGTTTTTTCGGTTTGCGGCAACGCTGGCAAAAATTTCGGCGTGCCGGGTTGAACTTCGTCGCCGCGTTTATCGTATTCGCCACGTTTCAAAACGAAAGCGCCGCGCGGTTTCGCCATTTCCTCAAAAACCATTGTCGCAGGAATTTTGTTTTCCAAGTCGTTGCGTTTGTCCTGAATCGTTTTGAGTTTTGCATTCAACGGCTCCGTGACAGCGAGAGTCCCCGCAAAAACATTTTTGACGTAATAATCCTTGAGTAATTTTTTCTGCTTTGCAGTCGGCGAATTCTTCTTGATCAACGCTGAAATTTCCTTCGGTAAAGTCATTCCATTTTCAGCGTGCTGATGAGTTTCCCAAGCCCACAGCGATTCGGTTGAACGATCTTTTTGCACGAGCGCAGTGACCGCGCCAGCCTTGTCCCAAAACACCGTTCCACCAAATTGAGTGAAGGCGATTCCCGTGATGCGCAAGCCCGGTTTGATTTCCAATTTATCCGTTTCGATTTCGAGCCGAACCCATTCTCCGGCTTTCGGCAACGCGCCCATCTCAGTTTTTTTTCCGGGTTTTTTGTCGCCGTAAGGAATTGAAACGTCGCCCCAGTTCAAGCGATAAGTCCAATCGGTCGTTTTAAATTGCAGCATGATTGCTTTCGGCTGATTGGTCGGATCGATGTAAATATTCGCGAACAATTTATCGCCGGTGCCGACGATGAGCGGCGTCGTGAGAGTTTCGAAAACGTCCTGAGCCAAACCGTCCGCCGTTCGTTTAATCGCCTTTTTGCCGCTGAACACTTTTCCATTTTCAGCGGTGACCAGTTGAATATCAGGAGCTTTTGCGCCAGCCGGAATTTCGTCGTCAAACAAAATAATTTCTCGCGGCTCAGGAACATTTTCCAACTCAAGCGGTCCCGGTTCCTTGTAATCAAAATCTTCGACAGCAACTTCCACCGCTTTTTTTGCGGCGACAATTTCCCTGTCCAACTGCGCGATTT
Organism: Verrucomicrobiota bacterium; assembly: GCA_039925885.1. Taxonomy (GTDB): domain Bacteria; phylum Verrucomicrobiota; class Verrucomicrobiia; order Limisphaerales; family CANJXF01; genus CANJXF01. The sequence goes on along the minus strand of JBDSYB010000009.1, from coordinate 10,281 downwards.
CTTTTTCCTGTTCCGCGCTGGGAAGTTTCAACATCGGCGGCGGCAAAAGCGCATTCCCATCCATCGCTTTTTCGTTGTTGTTATTGAAAATCGCGTAGAGCGAATAAAATTCCTTTTGCGAAATCGGATCAAATTTATGGTCGTGACAAACCGCGCAACCCGCCGTCAACGCCATCCAATTCACTGCGGTTGTTTCAGTCCGATCAATCGCGTAACGCACGTAAAATTCATCGTCAATTGCGCCGCCTTCGCTCGTTGAGATGTTGCAACGATTGTAACCGGAAGCGACTTTCTGTTCGCGCGTTGCGTTGGGCAAAAGATCGCCGGCGATTTGCCAGACGGTAAATTTATCGAACGGTAAATTTTTATTAAACGCTTCAACGACCCAATCACGATACGGCCACATCGAACGTTCGTTGTCCAAATGCAAACCGTGCGTGTCGCCGTAACGAACTGCATCCAGCCAATAACGCGCTTGTTGTTCGCCGTAGCGCGGTGATTGCAGCAAGCGATCCACAACCCGCTCGTAAGCGTCGTTTTTTTTGTCCGCCAGAAACGCGTTTACTTCTTCGATGGTTGGAGGAAGTCCGGTGAGATCAAAAGTGACGCGACGGATTAACGTTTCTTTGCTCGCTTCAACTTCGGGTGCGAATTTTTTCTCCGCTAATTTTGCCGCGATAAAATTATCAATTGGGTTTTTCGCCCAACGCGAGTTTTTAATTTTCGGCGGGGAAATTTTCACCGGCGCTTCCCATGCCCAATGTCCTTTGTATTCCGCGCCTTCCAGAATCCAGCGGCGCAAAATATCAATCTGCTGGCTCGTCAGTTTTTTATTCGACTCCGGCGGCGGCATTAAATCATCCGCGTCTTTCGTCGTGATGCGTCGCCAGACTTCGCTGCTTTTGAGATCTTTGGGTTTGATCGCTTGCACGGAATCGTGCGTTGACGTGGCAATGTCGCGAATATCGAGACGCAGTTTGGCTTTGCGATGTTTTTCGTCCGGCCCGTGGCAAGCAAAACAATTGTCGGAAAGAATCGGGCGAACCTCGCGGTTGAAATCAATTGGAGTCGCAGCAAAACACGACGCGCCGCCAAAGATCATGTATATGAAAAAACAATTTCGGATGAAAAACATCGGTGACGGCATACTAGCACGACGGAAAACTCTGACAAACCTTCAAAAAAACTTTTCCGATTTCAAAATATGGAAACGGCATCTGCGGCAATATCTCAATGGCGGGCCGCCCTTGCGAAAATATTTTTTTCAATTGTCCTTGAAATGAGCTTCCGACTGCAATCGACTTCTAGAATCAAAAACAGGACACCAATTGGAAATCTTTTCATAAAAGATTCCGTCCGCGCAGCTTGAATTGAGCAAATGAAATTTTCGATTTGTAATGAGATTTTCCAGAACTGGAAACTCGACGACACAATGACCTATGTCAAAAATGCGGGCTATGATGCTCTTGAAATTGCGCCTTTTACCATCGCTCCAAGCGTCACGGACATCCCCCTGAAACAACGGGAGCAAATTCGGGAAACCGCGAGGCGAACCGGAATCACCATTTCAGGAATTCATTGGGTGCTGGTTAAAACCGAAGGCTTGCATTTGACTCATCCTGAAGCGGGAATTCGTTTACGCACCGCAAAATATTTTTCTGAACTGGTTGATTTTTGCGCAGACATCGGCGGCAAAACCATCGTGGTTGGATCACCCAAACAGAGAAATGTGCTCGACGGTGTTTCGTATGAGCAGGCGTGGGATTGGGCGACGGAAGTTTTTCGAGAACCCCTCGAAAAGGCGAGCGAGCGCGACGTGACAATTTGTTTTGAACCCTTGTCGCCTGCGGAAACAAATTTTATAAACACGGCGCAAGAAGCCATTCGGTTCACGAGTCAGTTTGATTCGCCGAATTTCAAAATCATTCTTGATGTCAAAGCGATGTGTTCGGAGACGAAGCCCATTCCGCAAATTATCGGTGAATCATGGCCGCACTTTTCTTATTTCCACGCCAATGATCGAAACTTGAAAGGCCCGGGTTTTGGTGAGGTAGATTTTAAGCCCATTGCCGCTGCGCTTAAAAAACTGAATTACGACGGCTACGTTTCCGTGGAAGTTTTCAATTTTGATGAAGGACCGGAAATTATCGCCACGAAAAGTTTGGAAACGTTGAAGCGCGCTTTCTCCTAAAAAAGGGCCGTGTCAAATTCCTGTGGACAACGTTGTTTTGCTGGATAAATTTTCCCCCATGTCTTTCGAAAAAAATCGTGTGCCTCTGATTTTGACGGCGCTGCTTTTCATCAGCGCGACGATTTCAGCCGGGTATTCTATCGCTTACGTTGGGAAAGCCACTGAATTGCGCGGGCTGCAAGGACAGGCCGCCGCCATCGAAAATAATCGCATTCTCGTGCGCTCTTTGGCCAACGACGCCGTGGCATACAGCAAACGCAATCCGGACATCAATCCCGTCTTGCAATCGGTCGGCTTGAACGTCTCGCCTGCGCCTGCTTCCACTCCAGCCAGCCCGAAAGCCGCCAAATAACATGAACGAATCTGAATTAATTTCCTCAGAAAATATTTCTCGCGATTCAAATAATTTACGCTCCACCGATTTGGAAGATTGGCGGCGAATTTTTCTAATTGCGCTCGTTGCGGCCTTGATCATGGGCTCGAGCCTTAACTTTTTTTTGATCAAGCAAATGGGTTTTTTGCGCAAAGATTTGGAAACCGTGCGACCGCAGCTTGAGCAAGTGCTCGCCAATTATCAAAAAATTGAGGATCCGCAAATCAAGGGATTTATCAATGCGCTGGTCGCTTATGGGAAGACGCATCCAGACTTCAACCCCATTCTGGCAAAATATAAAATCGCTCCAGACACGCACAGCGGACTGGTTCCGATGCCGACGATTGCTCCCATCACCACTCCGATGACCGCGCCTGTTTCTTCGAAGAAAAAATAATTAGCCTCGGCTCACCGGGGTCATCTCCTGCGTGAGTTTGACTCCGCAGTCGGAACAAAACTTAGCGGTGGGAGGAGATTCGCAACCACAATCGAAACAGGTTTGGTGCGCTTTGGCATGGCGATGGGCAATCATTAAATTGCGAATGTAGGGAATCCACGTAAAAGCATAGGCGAAGATGAAAACCGAGTCCCGCCGATAAAGCCCATAACTCAAAAGAATGAGTGACCCAACGAGGCTCAACCACCAAAAGCTCGACGGCACAACGACTTTTTTTTGTTTCTCCGTGGCATACCATTGCACGAAAAAGCGGGAGAAAAATATGGAGTTGCCGACCCACCCGACCACTTTCATCGGATGCCAGTCGATTCCCAAAAATTTTCCTCCGTGCCAAATCACATTTTGGAACCAATCCATCGCCTTTACTCCGCTAAATATTTCTCCACTTTTTTCGCTAAATCCTGACGTCCATTGAGGTCGCGCAAAATTCCTTTTTTATCAACGAGCCACATCGCGGGGATGCTGTTGATGCCGAATTCCTGCCCGAATTTATTTTTCCAGCCTTCGCCGTCGAAGTATTGCGGCCACGGCATTTTCTCTTTGGCGACAAAACTTTCCAGCGCCTCTTTGTCCTGATCAAAACTAATGCCGATGATTTCGAATCCCTTGGGATGCAATTTTTCGTAGGTTTCCTTGACGTGGGGCAATTCGCCTACGCAAGGCCCACACCAAGTCGCCCAAAAATCCACCAGCACGACTTTGCCCGCCAGCTTGGCAATCGAAACGTCTTTGCCATCGAGACTCTTGAACTCCATCGCCAGGGGTTTGCCAACCGCGTCCATTTTTTTCAAAATACCTTTGGCCGAATCCTTGATTTTGTCCGGTGCGGAGCTATCAATAATTTCCCTGGCCAAAGCGCGGGATTTTTCTTCGGAACTATTGGCGGCGAGCGTCATCAGCATTTGGTAAACTTCATCGCGTTTGGGAAATTCTTTCTGCAATTGTCGCACTCCTTTTTCGAACTCTGCCATCATCGCCTCCATGCCCTCTGCTTCTTTCTTGCCAGCATTGCGCTGGATGGCTTCGGCGCGTAATTCAAAGCGTTCGTCTTCGGTCAGGCTTGGGTCTTTAAGGCGTTCCGCTTCCAGCGCCTCAAGCCGCGCAGATTTGTTCGTGTCGCCCAATTGCACGGCGAACCCGAGCATCTCGCGTTCTTTTTCGCGCGCATCGCCCGCCTTGGGGTGTTTGGGAAAACGCGTGTAAAAATCTTTTGCCTTATCAGCGGCGCTCCCGGAGAGATCGCGTTGTTGCGCTTTGAATTTTTCTATTTCTGCTTCACTGGGACGTTTGTCGCGCCATTCCGCTGGCGGGGTGGGAGGACGAAACGCCTTTTGCAATTCCTTCCAAACAACGTCGCCCGCCGCGCTGTTCGTCGCTGAATTTTGAACTTTGTTTGTCTGGCCGAAACTTTTGTTGGATGTCCCGATTGCAAAAATGACCAGACCAATGATGAGAATGTTTTTCATAATTTATGCCCGTAGGAATAACGAATGACAGACCTTGCAGGATTGCGCAACTTTCACTTTTTTATGGGCCGTAAATAACTTGGCCTCGAAGAGCAACTCTTGACGCTACTTGGCTCGTTGCCCATCCTCACTTTCGATTTATGGCTTTGTCTGAAAATATTATTTCCGAACTGCGCCGCATCGTCGGGGGCGAAAATGTGGCGACCGCACAGGAAGATTTAATTCCGTATTCCTTCGACGGCACAGCGGCGCTGCAACAAATGCCGGGCTGCGTGATCTTCACAAAAACTGCGGCGGAAATTTCCACGGTTCTCAAACTCGCGAACGAAAAAGGTCTGGCGATTGTCACGCGCGGTTCCGGCACGGGACTGAGCGGAGGAAGTATGCCCAGCCGCGATTGCGTCGTTCTTTGCACAGTGAAAATGGACAAAATCCTGGAAGTGGACCGCGCCAATCTCACGATGCTGGTTGAACCGGGCGTTTTAACTTTGACCGTGGCGGATGCGGCTGCGGCGGTCGGATTATTTTATCCGCCCGATCCTGGCTCGATGAAAATTTCCACCATCGGCGGAAACGTTGCGGAAAACTCCGGCGGTTTGCGCGGCTTGAAATATGGCATCACACGCAACTACGTGATGGGACTCGAAGTCGTTCTTCCCAATGGCGAATTCATGATGATGGGAAATAAATGCGTCAAAGATGTCGCAGGTTATTCGCTCAAAGATATTTTCATCGGTTCGGAAGGAACGCTCGGCGTCATCACGAAAGTTTTGTTGCGATTGATTCCGAAGCCGCTCGCGAAAAAAACAATGGTCGCGACGTTTTCGCAAATGGATCACGCCGCCGATGCAGTTTCCGCGATCATTGCCGCGCAAATTATTCCCTGCACGCTGGAATTTCTCGACCGCATGACGATTCATTGTGTTGAAGATTACGCGAAAATCGGTTTGCCGCTTGATTGCGAGGCGCTGTTGCTCATTGAAAGCGATGGCCATCCCGCCGCCGTCGCCGACGAAGCCGCGCAAATGGAAAAAATTTGTCGCGAACGCGGCTGTCTCGAAGTGCGCGTCGCAAAAGACGACATCGAAGCAACGAAGCTGGCCAGCGCGCGTCGTTCCGCTTTTTCCGCTTTGGCTCGCGTTGCACCCACCACCATTCTCGAGGACGCCACTGTTCCGCGCAGCGAACTCGCCAAGATGATTCGATTCGTCGCGGCGATTGCCCAAAAATATAAATTAAAAATCGGAACGTTTGGCCACATGGGCGACGGCAATTTGCATCCGACCTTTTTGACCGACGAACGCAACCACGAAGAAATGCACCGTGTTGAAGAAGCCTTCAAAGAAATTTTCGACGAAGCGATTCGTCTCGGCGGAACAATCACCGGCGAACATGGCGTCGGACTCGCCAAAAAATCTTTTCTCCCCAAATTTCTGGGCGACGCCCAAATGCGCGTTCATCGGGAACTACGCAAAGTTCTCGATCCAAATGCCATTTTGAATCCAGGGAAGATGTTTGATTAATCAAGCACGAGGGAAAGCCTGCGCAGTGCAATTTCTACGGAAACGGAATAGACGGCGATTCGAAAAACCCGTTTTGCACATCAATCGCAAAGTGGGAGACTTTAATCGAATCGACCTTGAAACCGTTTGACAATTCGCAGGATATGCTGTTACTTCCGGTCTCGAAGATGAAAAACACGTTTATTGTAAAACTGAGCCGGGTCGCTGGCTGCTCCGTCGGCGTCATGCCGATTTGGCGCTCGCACCAGATGTCTGGCAACGTGGCTGAAATCTTCTAAAATAAACCAAAAGATTTTTTGAAACCCACGATTGCCAGTCAATCGTGGGTTTTTTGTTGGATAATTTTGCTGCGAAAGCGGCCTTGCGGAAAAGGAAATATGAAAAATAGAAAAATAGAACTGTTAACTCGAAGAACCCCGGGAACTCGAAGTCTATCGACTCCACAGGTTGAGCCGGTTCGGGATGCCCAGGAACAAAAGTTTGAACAACTTAAAGGCCGGTTATTGCGCCGGTTGCTCGATGACGCCATCCAACCGGAACTCAACGCGCCTTTGCGCCGGGCCGCCAATGATGCTGCCGCCCTGGCTTGGGTGACATCGTTCCCCCTGCTTTTCTTCCCCGTTTTGCTGGAAGAAAAGGCGCGGCGCGCCCGGCTGCAATTGCAGAAACAAAATCAAATCCTCCTCCGCAGCCAGACTATTCTGGCGGTGGCGGAGTGATTCAAAACGGTCTGCTCTTTCTGGAATGATTTAATAAGTTATTCGTTGACCCGGTTTTGCGCGGCAACATAATTTTTCATCCGTGGAATACACCCCAAATCCCTGGATGATTTTTCCGTTTGGCCTGCTGCTCGCGACGATTGCATTAGGGCCTCTCCTTTTTCCAAGCTGGTGGGGCAAACATTATCCAAAAGTCGCTCTCGCCCTTGGTGCCGTCACGTTGGGCTATTATTTTTTTGGCTTTGAAGGCGCAGGTCGCTCCGCCGCCCACCAAAAAATATTGGGCACGGCGCATGAATATCTTAGTTTCATCGCGCTCATTGGTTCGCTCTATGTCGTCTCAGGCGGAATTCATATCAACGTCAAAGGCGAAGCTACGCCGCGCGTCAACGTTCTGTTTCTTCTCATCGGAGCAGTGCTGGCAAATTTTCTCGGAACCACCGGCGCGTCCATGTTGCTCATCCGCCCGTGGATCCGAATGAATAAATACCGAGTCACCGCGCATCACATTGTTTTCTTTATTTTTATCGTATCAAATGTGGGCGGATGCCTGACGCCGATTGGCGATCCGCCGCTCTTCCTTGGCTATCTCAAAGGCATTCCGTTCTGGTGGGTGGCAGAACATTGCTGGCCCATGTGGGCGACCGGTCTGGCAATACTGCTGGTCTTTTTTTACGTGGTAGATCGCCGCAATTTTCTGCGCGCTCCCCAATCGATACGCGAACAAGTCGAAAAACACGATCAATGGAAGTTCGAAGGGTTGGCCAATATCTTCTTTTTGTTGGTTATTCTCTTCGCAGTGTTTCTCCCTCGCCCTATTTTCCTACGGGAAGGTCTGATGATCGCCGCCGCCATTGGCTCGTATTTCACGACGTCAAAACGAGTGCATCAATCCAACCACTTCAATTTTCATCCTATTCAGGAGGTGGCGATTTTATTCGTGGGAATTTTTGCGACGATGCTGCCCGCGTTGGATTGGCTGGAGGGAAACGCCCAACTAATTCTGGGAAAAAATCCGGCCGCAGGACTTTTTTTCTGGGGTTCCGGCATTCTTTCCAGCGCGCTGGATAATGCGCCGACTTATCTCAGTTTTCTCACCGCCATTTTTGGTTCGTTCATCAATCACGACATCATCGCGCAGACTCAAACGCTCGTGCAAAATGGCGGCAGTGACTTGGCCGGGGCCGCTGAACCCGTTCGCCACACTTTTGAAATCCTCCAGAAATATTTTACCGCACCTCTCGCCGCAAAAACAGTGAGCAAGGAGAATATCGAAATCGCCTATCTTCTCGGCAACGTGGCGCTCAATAAATTCATCATCGCCATCAGCGTGGGCTCAGTTTTTTTTGGCGCGAACACCTACATCGGCAACGGCCCGAATTTCATGGTCAAATCAATTGCCGACCAACAAAAAGTTCATTGCCCTCATTTTCTGGAATACATTTTCAAATGGACTTTGCCGTTCATGGTTCCGATGCTCGTGATCGTTTGGTGGATATTCTTCCGGGGTTAATTGCTCATGCGATGGCTGTATAATTTTTTCTTCCCCATTTTTTTTGGGTTGAGCGCTCCGTTCTATTTTTTAAAAATGTGGCGGCGCGGCAACTGGCGCTCCGGTTTCGGCCAGCGTTTCGGCCAATACAGCAGCCGCTTAAAACAAGGCCTGACCAATCGAGACATCATCTGGTTTCATGCCGTCAGCGTGGGCGAAGTCAATATTTGCACCCAACTCATCTCTGCGCTGGAACCGCGCGCGCCCAATCTAAAAATTGTTGTCTCCACCACCACTTCCACCGGCATGGGCGAATTGCAGCGCAAACTCCCCGCGCACATTGATAAAATTTATTACCCGGTGGACAGCGGAAAAAATGTCCGGCGCGCCCTGGCCACGATTCATCCCAGCGCCATCGTTTTGATTGAGGCTGAAATCTGGCCGAATTTTCTTTGGAACGCCATTGACCGACAAATCCCTTTGTTCCTCGTCAACGCCCGCCTTTCGGAACGCTCCTTTCGCGGCTACAAAAAATTTGGATTTTTGTTTCGACCCATTTTCAGCGCGTTCGCCGGCGTGGGTTGCCAAAATGAAATCGACGCGGACCGACTGCGCAAAATTGGTTTTCCCTCCGATAAAGTTCACTCCTTTGGCAATTTAAAATTTGATGCGGCCCAACTGGATGATCGCGGCACACTGAACGTTTCCACGCTTCTGGAACAGTTAGGCGTAAAAAAGAGCGCGCCAATTTTGGTCGCGGGCAGCACTCACGCGGGCGAAGAATCCGTTCTTGCTGAAATTTTTTTGCGCTTGCAGAAAGTTTTTCCTGATTTGTTTTTTGTGTTAGTTCCGCGCCATTTTGAACGCGGCAAAGAAGTGGGACGCGAACTGGAAAATCGCGGCGTGAAATTTATTTACCGCAGCCTCATCACTCCTGGAACCCGTCACGCCCCCGGCGAAATAAATTGTCTGCTCGTCAACTCCACGGGCGAATTAAAATATTTTTACGAACATGCCACCGTGATTTTTGTGGGCAAAAGTTTGACGGCAGAAGGCGGTCAAAGCCCCATCGAGCCGGGGGCGCTCGGCAAAGCGATGGTCTTCGGTCCCAACATGCAAAACTTCGCGCAAATCGCCCGGTCTTTTGTGGAAAAAAATGGCGCGGTGCAAATCCGCGACGCCGCCGAATTGGAAAAAACTTTGACAGAATTGCTCGCTGACGAACCGCGACGAAAACTTCTTGGCGAAAACGCTCTCATTGTCGTCCGCGAAAATCTGGGAGCCATCCCTCGAACCGTGGACATGATTTTGAGTCATCTGCAAAAGTAGGGCAAGCGTTCCGCCTCCCTCAGTTTCCGCGTCGTCTCCAGAATTTCTCCTGCCTCAATCTCGCCCGCACTTCGCGTTGTTTTCGCTAGAAAAATTTCCCTTTCCCGCTACCGTCGCTGCCAACCAGCAAATCCAAATGGAAACAAATCAACCGAAAAAAAACCCGTGGTGGTGGATTCCAAGTCTTTATTTTGCGCAGGGCATTCCCTACGTCGCCGTGAACACGATGTCCGTCGTGATGTTCAAACGCCTGGGCGTTTCCAATACGGACATCGCCCTCTACACGAGTCTGTTGAATCTGCCGTGGGTTTTGAAACCGCTTTGGAGTCCGTTCGTCGATCTTTTCAAAACCAAACGCCTTTGGATTATCGTGACGCAATTTTTGCTCGCTCTCGGCTTAATGGGGGCGGGTGCCTCTCTTCAAACCGCTTCATTTTTCTTCGTCGCGCTTTCTGTTTTTTGGGCGATGGCTTTTGCTTCGGCGACGCACGACATCGCGGCGGACGGGTTTTACATGCTCAGTTTGGACAAGCACCAACAAACTTGGTGGAACGGAATTCGCAGCACGTTTTATCGCGTCGCTATGATTGTCGGCAGCGGCTTGTTAATCGTTTTCGCCGGAACGTTGGAAAGCAAAAATGGATTGCCACCGCTGGAAATTCCTTTGCGCGCCGAGCCTGGGCGGGCGGAAGATACCTCTCGCTTCGATCCAACTTCCATTCAAATCCCAC
>JBDSYB010000008.1:0-14707 GCA_039925885.1 Verrucomicrobiota bacterium | reverse complement strand
GCTACTGCGTTCCAGCGGCGGCACGGCCTCCGGTCCGGTCAGCTTCATGCGCGGGGCCGATGCCTCGGCCGGTACCATCAAGAGTGGCGGCGCCACCCGGCGTGCGGCCAAGATGGTGGTGCTGGATGTTGACCACCCGGATATCGAAGAGTTTGTGCAAACCAAGATGCTTGAGGAGGGCAAGATCCGTGTCCTCAAGGCTGCTGGTTACGACATGGGTGTGGGTGGCGCTGACATGTTCAGCGTACAGTACCAGAACGCCAACAACTCGGTTCGGGTGAACGATGAGTTCATGCGAGCCGTGGAGGCGGGAGGTACGTTCGGCCTGACGACGCCAGACACTCTCCGCCAATATAAAGTTCGCCTTCCTGTCCGCGTGGCACTGGTTGAAGTTTGTCGTCCAGCAAAAAAATTTGCGTGTTATCAATCGCTTTCCCGATCGAAGGAAGAGGGGGCCAATCCCTCGGGTGGCCTTTTAATTCATACGCGGTAACGACGTGCGTTTCCGAGGGGCCGTATTGATTATGCAATGCGCAGTTGTTCAGTTTTGAAAAGAAATTAACCACCGCCGGAGTAATTTGCAGTTGTTCTCCGGCAGTGATGATTTCTCTTAATTTTCGCGGGAAAATAGCGCGATGCTCTGAGGCAGCAGCAAGATGCTTCAAGGCCACGAACGGAAGGAACAATCGCTCCACTTCCTGTTCGTCCAAAAATTGAAGGAGTTGCGGAGAGTCGCGGCGGAGTTGTTCGGAAACAAGAACAAGCGTTCCGCCCGAGGCGAGCGTGGCAAAAATTTCCTGGAACGAAACATCGAAATTCAGTGAAGCGAATTGCAGGGTTTTGGCATTGGGTTGCGCACTCCAATTCTTGAATTGCCAGTGCAACAAGTTCACGAGCGGCCCTTGGCGCATGGCAACGCCTTTTGGTTTCCCGGTGGAGCCAGAGGTGTAGATGAGATACGCGAGGTCATCGGCATTGGTGAGCAGCTCTAAATTTTCGGTGGATTCTTTGGCGACAGTTTTCCAATCCGTGTCGAGACAAATAAGGCGCGCTTCGAGTTTGGGCAAGGTGGTTGCCAATTTTTCCTGCGTCAAAATGATGGGCGAACGCGTGTCTTCAAGCATGAAACTCAATCGCTCTTTCGGATAATTTGGATCAAGCGGAACGTAAGCGCCGCCCGCTTTGATAACGGCGAGGACACTGATGATTAACTCCAGTGAACGCTCACAATAAATTCCCACGACCACATCCGGCCCAACGCCCGCTTTGCGCAAATGCCGCGCAAGCTGGTTGGCGCGCGCGTTCAATTCGCGATAAGTAATTTGCGATGGCGCGCTTGCGGAAAATTGTTCTGGAAAACAAACGGCAACCTGGTCGGAATTAACTGCGGCTGCTCTTTCAAATAATTCCTGAAGAGTGATTTTGTTGGAGCCGGAGGTGGGCGAAAAAAAAGTTTTTCGCGCATCCAATGTTTCAACTGGAGATGTCATAGCAGGCATCTGAGTTCTTTCAAAATGAGACGACGGGATTCGGTGCAGGGGATTTATTTTCAGATTGCGCGAGCGTCGCTTCGCGCGTCATTAATTTGTAAATGTCCGGGATGGCTTTGATCTCATCGGGCACTTCCGACTGGTTGGTGAAGAGCGCTGCGTAACTGTGTTTTTCGGATGGATGATAACCGTGCATCGCGCGAATGGGGCGCTCGCCCATATGGCTGGGAACGATCAAAACGCTTTCTTTCACGAGGAAAATAAGTTCACCGAAATGGCTGTCGTGGAAAAAAGTGCGCAGTTCTTTCAGTTCTGTGTCGGGGAGAATTCGTCCCTGGGGAACGGTGCGCAGCACATTGGAAATTTTCGCGCGCGCATTGTCGTTGAAGAACCAGAAGCGCGCCATGGTTGAGTCATAGACGACGGCGTAATCTTTTTCCATTTGCAGGTCGAGCACGTCGATTTTTGACTTCAAGTCGAGCAACTCATCGCAGTTCGCCATACCATGATCGCTAAAGACGTAAAGTTTCACTTCGTCGTAATGACCGCGAGCAGCCGCCAAAACTTTTTCAACCCATTGCTCATACATGCGCAGGCGCTTGGGAACTTCCGGCGAAAGATTGCCAACACTGTGCAGAAGTCCGTCAAGGCCGGGCCAATAGGAAAACGAAAAATCAATTTTTTCCGATTGGATGTCGGTGAGAAGGTTCTCAAGATTTTGCGGCTCAGTTTTCGCCGGGTCACTCACGAAATAAGAAATTTTATTTTCCTGGAGAAAATCAAAGATGTTTGTCCCGCGATTCATGCCCCTAGGATTGAGCGGGCTTTTCTTTTCGCTGAAATCGTAAAGCGTAATGTATTTAAAGGGGATGTTGTAGAGGTCGAAATAACCTTCAAATTTCAGTTGGCGGCGGACAAGTTTGGTCAACCAGCGTCTAAAAATACGACGGCTGGTCAAGGCAGTAGGCAACCAGCGCAAAGGACGCAAAAATTTGAACGGCGAATTTTTCGGGTCGTAAACGAAGTAACACCAATTGCGATGTTCGTCGGGCCAACGCCCCGATAAAATGGAGGGCACACACGTCGAGCTGTAGCCAAATACGGAGGAAAGTTTTTTTCTTTCCGGCGCGAGCGACTGGAGAAAAGGATCGTTCTTCACGATTTCCCATCCACAAGCGTCAATCATGATAAAAATCGGCAAAACGGATTTCATGTTTAATTCGAATCGGGAGTGAGGCGTTTCACCTCGTCCATAAACCGCGTTGGACTGAAAGGTTTTGTTAAAATCACATCGTCGTTCATCGGCAGGCCGTTCTCTTGCAGGTTTTGCGCCAAATCGGTCACGCGAATCACAGGAATATTTCGCAAGGAATTTTTCGGCTTAAATTGTTTTTCCTTACGGCTGGACTCAGGTCCCTCATTCATAATGACAAGGTGCGGTGATTGCTGAGTGATTGCGTCATTCGCCTCCCCCTGATTTCTGGCCTTAATCAACTCATATCCGGCCTGCTCCAAGTGATGCTGGATGAGCCGAAGCATGACTGATTTTTCATCAACCACTAAAATTTTTTTTGACATACTTCAGGAATTGTCCTCTGCCAAAATCAAAAATGTTTGGTCATCGCTGGGAGCGGCATCTTCTTGAAACCCGTGCAATTCGGCAGTCAAAGATTCTTTTAATTCTTGGGCGGTGCGCAGACCTGAGGCGCGCAGTTCCATCCATTCCACCAATCGCTTGTGGCCAAAAAATTGATCGTTTGAATTTCGCGATTCCGTGACGCCGTCCGTATATAAAACCAACCTGCAATTGGGGGAAAGCGTTTCTTTTACCTCCGCGAAAGTAGAGTTGGACAAAATTCCGAGGGGCATTCCATCCGGAGAAATTAATTTGGGTTCGCTCTTATTTTCGGTGAAGAGCAGCACAGGACAATGCCCCGCGCTCGCCACAACCACTTCGCGGACCTGCACATCGATAAATGCGAGTTGCGCAGTGATGAACATTTCCACGTGCGACAGATCGTCGTGCATGAGGGTGTTGACACGAGAGAGCAGAGCTGCCGGTTGATTTAAGAGTTCGGGTGCGCCGCGGCAGACGCTGCGCAAAATCGCGGCGAACATGGCGGCGGGAACGCCTTTACCCATAACATCAGCAATTATCAAAAGGGCGGAATGGTCGTTGATTGAGACAACATCGTAGAAATCTCCCCCGACATGCCGTGCGCTCTGACAATAACCCGCCATCCCAAATCCGGACAGTTGAGGCAATTTCTTAGGCAGTAGAGCGCGCTGGATGCTTCGGGCAATTTCCAATTCCCGAGTCACCAAGCGGTTTCCCAGTTGAGCTTCGTGGATGCGCGCGTTGACAATTTGGATGGCCAGAAAATCGGCGAGGGTCTGAACGACGTTCATGTGGGCCGCAGTAAACAGCCGGTCATTACTCTTTTTCCCAATCGTCAATGTTCCGATCAAAGTTTCAGAAAAATAAAAAGGGTGAACGAGGCCCACAACGGCAGGAGGCATGGCCTGTAACGGGTCGCTGGGATCCAGCGGATTTTCCAGGCTGAAAAGTAGATCTTTTCGATAGGCGGCCGCTTTCAATTCTGCGGAAGAACTAGCCTTGGAAATATCGGTCACGAGAGGCGGTATGTGTTGGCCGGGATTTGATGAAACAAATACGCTGAGACTCGTGCTGCGCTGCGGGACAATCCGTAAGAGAAACCATTCCGCGGAGGTAATTTTCAGCAAATCTTCGCAAAGCGCCCGCGAAAAATTTTGCAGGTTGTCGGTTTTCCCCAACTCGGTGCCACTGCGGAATATTGCGGACAAACTCTCGTAACAAGAGCTTAATTCCTCCGCCATCTCATCAATGACTTGTTCGCTCTCCGCCAAGCGAGCTTTGATAGTGGCGATTGATTCGGGCGGGGGTGGAGAAGGCACTGGGGAACGGGATTTGCGCAGCGTCAAAGTGTTGTCGCCCATTGCTCCCGCATACTTGACCTCGTCCATCAAAGATTGGATGATAAAAAGACCTCGGCCTGTCTCGCTATCCTCATTGGTCAAGGCAACTTTTTCAGGCAATTCAAATCCTCCGGTGTGATCGCGAATTCGAATTTCGATCTTGGTTGAATCGCAGCTTAAATCGATTTCGATTGCTTCCAACTGGCGGGAGGGCATGACGTAATTCACCGCGTTATTGCAGGCCTCGACCATAACTAATTCGCAACCCATCAGGTCCTCTTCAGACAATCCCTGGCTCGCGAAAAACTCACGGGCCTGGCGAGCAATAGACCTCACCTGATCGATGTCGCAGGGCAAATTCAGGCGCAAACTGGCATTGTTCGTTGAAGACAAAATTGCGCGCATTAACTAGCGTTTAATGATTTCAAAAATGCGGTGCATCCGGGTCAATTCGAGGATTTGCTGAACGGGTGGGGTGGGATTTAATAAACGCACTTGTCCATTGCGTGTGCAGGCTAATTTGTGCAATGAAATCAAAGCGCCCAAGCCGCAGCTATCTACGAACATGGTTTGAGATAAATCGATTTCAATAATTTTTTGAGCATCAGTGAGGGCAGCCTTGGCGTGATCACGAAAAGAATTGGCATTGGAAGCGCCTAATTCTTTCATTCCCGTGATGTTCAAAGTATCGCCGTTGGTTTGGACTTTCATATTTTTTAAATTTCCGAACAGGTTCCTTCCTTGCGAGACGCGTGCTGACTATAGGTGGAATAAAGAGGATGCAACAATCGGGGAGGGGCACATTTATTCGAACGGCAAAAGACCCCCGTTGTTCTCAGCGTAAACCTGAAGATTGTCAGTCTGGAAAAAGCATGTTTTCCTTTCAACGCGCAGGTGCTGTGAGGGAACGGTCTTTGAACTGCGGGGATTCATTTTCTGGTAAGGAATGGATTTTTCGAGAAAAGACCCGCCGCACTGTCAGAACAAAAATACGCAGGTCAAGTTTCCAGTTTGCCTGGGCAGCGTAAAAGCTGGCGTGAGCCCGGGCCTCATCCGAACAGACATCCGCGCAACCTTCGGCGTCCCCCTGGGAAATTAACCCTAGCGGTGCGGCGAGCCATAATCGCTCGAATTCGTTGGTCAATTTTCCTGCTTCAATGTGGGTTAAGGGCCGATTGCCGATCCATGTAAATTCACCTTGAGCGACGCTCCATAATTGGGGCCAGCGTTTCCACCAACCCTGAGAGTTCGCAAACTCGAAATAAACAATGGTCGAGGCTGGATTCGCAGATGCGAAAGTGGGAGATGTGGCCCGCCGGGTGCGGAACACTCTTTGTCCCAACCATTTTGCTTTCAAAAAAGTAATCAAGGCAAAGGGAAGGGTCAGTAGGATTACAAGGAGGGCAACAGTGCGGCCAAGCAGGTGTCCAGAGCGAATCGGAATGATGTTTTCATTCAATGCCGAAAGAAGAAATGTGTCCGGGATAATGGTGACGGAATTCGTAATGTAATTGACGAGTGTGCTGCCAGCGGCCAGCGACTTGCCGACTTCGGTCAGGCCCCCCACAAAGGTTTGTTGCCCAACCCAGCTCTCTGCAATCCGGGCTCCGGTTTCCACCACGACGCCATTTTCCAAAATAGCCCGTGGACCAATTTCCACGTCGGTTTTAATTAAAACATTTTCTCCTATCCAACAGGGGGCGTGAAGCACTGCGCGAGGTGAAATCTGAGACCGGAGTCCCACCCAGACACCGGGTTTGATTTCGCGCACGCCGATTTGGGCATGACCTGCATTTTGCGAAAGCCAAAGCTGTAATGAAAAATAATATTGAGCATACGTCTCGAAGATTTTTTGCTCGGGAAATCCCGGGAGGTGATCAATGAGTGTCACCATTGGCTCTGGTAATAAGGTTTCCGAAGCCGGCGCATATTTTTCGAGTGCTTCTTCACAAGTCATCTCTTGTGATTCAGGAATAACCTCGATGCGCAATCCCCAGCGCGCGCCATTCCCGACCAACGCCCGGACCTGTTCGGGGCGATCTGTAACCAAGACTTTAATTTCTTTAACGCCGCGTTTAGCCATCTCTTCCAGCCAACAATGGATAAATGGGTTTCCTAAAATACAGAGATTGACGAGAGGGGCGGCTTCGGCGAGAGCGCTTGTCTCGGGACATTCCGATGGACAAATTAGAATCGCTTTCATCAGTAAGCTCCTTTGCCGAGCAAAACTGCAGGGATGGTTTTCAAAAGAATTTTTACATCCAACCAAAAACTTTGGCTCTCGATGTAGCTGACATCCAGTTGGACTTGACCCGAAAAATCGATCTCGCTGCGCCCACCGATTTGCCAAAAGCAGGTGATGCCGGGCGCGATGGCAAGACGACGCCGGTCCGCGAGGGTGTAAAGCGCGACTTCGCGCGGGACGGGTGGGCGTGGGCCTACAAGTGACATATCTCCATTTAAGACGTTATAAAACTGAGGTAATTCATCGAAAGAAAATTTTCTTAGCCATTTTCCGATTTTCGTAACGCGCGGGTCGTTTTTCATTTTGAACGTTACGCCGTCTTTATGCTGGTTTTTGGCAATCATTTCCTTCATTTTATCCTCGGCGTTCAAGCACATGGAACGGAATTTCCACATTTTAAATTCCCGCCCGAAGCGCCCCACACGGGTCTGCGGGAAAAAAACCGTCCCGCCATCTTCCATTTTAATCACGATGGCGATGAGCAAGAAAAGAGGGGAAAACACGAGGAGAAATAGCCCGCTCGCGAAAATATCAAAAAATCGCTTCAAGAATAGAGCGAACGAAACGACGAACCGCCAGGACAATTGTTTCCAGTGCATGCCCATTTTCAGGCTGGTGCGACCGTACACGCTCTGAGCGCGGAGATAGCGCTTGATCAATCGTGTATTAATTTCTGAATCGGTCATAAATCTTGTTCTAAAATTTTCACTAATCGCTTTCCAAGACTAGAAAAATCCTCTGCCCCCAGCTGTTTCAGGACAATATCAGCCCAGCGTGTTTGACCAATGACAAATTTTTGGTGCATTGGAACCACGTCTTTCAAAAATTGTCGGCGCACCTCGCTCGGGATCCTGCCCCGCTCCTTTTGATCGCGAGTAATTCGGCGCCGCAAACACACATCTTGGGGGCAATCGACAAAAATGCCACAAGAAAAAAGCCCTCGCAGTGAGCGCCTTTGGAGTAACCAAAGGCCATCCATAACGACATAATTTTTGGGTTTTACAAGTTTTTGCCCGGTTTTTCGGGTATGCGACGCAAAATTATATTTCGGAATCCGGACAGTTTTGCCTTTAGCCAACCTGCTTAAAACCCGCTCAACTTCAATCCAATCAATGGCTCGCGGATGATCGAAATTGATGGTCTTTCTTCGCATTTCACTTAAATGAGACCGATCTCGATAAAAATCATCCAACGAGAGCCGGGTCACATTTCCTCCTAAAATTGTTCTTAATTTATCCGCTAGCCACGATTTTCCGGCTCCGCTTCCACCGACTACTGCAATTATTTTTGGTGTTTGTGTTTTCAATACTCCCGAGCTTCCTGGCCAGACGTTTTGATTCAATTCTATGACAGAAAATTGAACAATCGGGCGTCGGCCGTTAGTTCTTACCGCAATTTGCCCGTTTTATATCAGGAAGTTATCTCAAAGATAATAAACAATTTAAGTAAGCAGGGCTTGGGCCTTACTCACTACCTTTTGAAAAGTATTTTCGAGGCCGATGATATAGTCGGAAAAATCATATTGTTCATTGACCATTCGCAGACCGCGCTCGCCCATTTCTCGGGCGAGAGTTTTGTTTTTTAAAAGCTGATCAAGGCACGCGGCATATTTTTCACGATTCATCCAAGGGACGAGAAATCCATTCTCACCATCTTTTAACCAGTCTTTAATCCCACCAGCGTCGAACGCGACCACCGGAATTCCATAGCGCATCGCCTCCATTCCAATAGTGGCGAACGGCTCGGGCCAAACGGAACTAATGGCGACGGCGGTGCATTCGCGATAAAAGTTTTTTAATTCTGTCTGCGGGACAAAACCCATGAAATGAACTCTATCATCAAGTTTCAATTTTTTACTGAGCTTTTCGCAGTAAGTTCGATGCGTGCCATCACCCAAAATGATGCATTCAAAATGCACGGTTAGCCGGGCGAGCGATTCCAGAAGAATATCCACTCCTTTGCCTCGAATAATTTGGCCCGCATAAACGATTAAATTTCGTTCGCTAAAACTGCTGCGCAACCCCGGATCGCCCATGCGCGGGACGGGGGGATGTATTTCGATTTTTTCCGGCTCAAAGCCGTTGCGCAGCAATTCGTCCTTCATATAATTGGTAACTACAATCATCCGGTCGAATTGTTGATTGAGTGAAATTTCCCGCTTTTTATCTTTATAACTGACATATTTAAGTGGAAGAACTCCGTCATGATTTCGCGTCAGGAAAGCCCCACATGGAAAAACGCAGGCCAAAGTTGCCGGCTTCATGCAAATTTTCCGGGTTAAATAATGATACTTATAACTCCTCATGCAGTAAATGTCGTGATCATGCACCATTCGAACGAGAGGAATTTCCGACTGGACCAAGGCGTCAATCACTTCGAGATCAGCCATTTTATGGACGTAAACAAGGTCTGGTTGGAAAAAATCCAAGGCTGCATTGACACGCATCGCATTACCGCGTTGAGAGAGGGAAAATCTTTTGGAAAACGTTCCCTCCCAGTCAGATTGTCCTTTCCCGGTCAAAGGCCCATGAATAATTCCCACAGTGTGTCCGCGCCGTTTTAACTCTGTGGCGGTGATGTAGGCGTTGGCTTCAGCTCCTGCCAGCGCCCCAAATCGCTCGTGAACAAAAAGGATTCTCATGAAATATAATTAAACAGATTGTGAAGCTACTCTACGCGGAAAAATTTGCCAGCATGGTTTCCATTAGCGGGGAAGAACTTATGCCCGATAAAAAAAGCGGCGTCGCACCCGATTGCGAATGATTTTTCCACTTCCTACGTTATTTCAACACGTCGCATGTCGCAGCGTAAGAAAGGAACTACCATGCAAACAAATTTAACCAGTTTTCAGGAAAAAAAGACGAAGCTTTCCAATGACTTAAAAGCTGTCGCCGAAGATGCGGAGGAATTGATCCGTGCAACGGGTGGTGAAGTCGCGGAACGAACGCGTTTAGCCCGCGAGCGATTGGGCCAATTGGTAGACCAGGCGCGAGATACTTGCGCCCAACTCGAAGAACAGGCCGTCGCCCGCGTGCGTGCTACGGATCAATCCATTCGCGAAAACCCCTATCGTTCCATTGGCGTCGCGGTAGGAGTGGGGTTCCTGGTGGGAGCGTGGCTGAAAAGGAAATAATTTATGATTTTCGAAAACAGCTTCGGAGGCCTCTTCGCTTCACTCCGGCGAGTCACTGATACGGGAGTGGAAATGGTGAAGAATAGATTGGAATTGGCAACGCTGGAACTGAAGGAAGAAAAATCCCGAATGATTTCCGCTGCAATCTGGGGCGGAATATTTATTTTTTCCAGCTTCATGGCGATTATTGCGAGTGCCTGCACATTCCTTTTTATTTTTTGGGAGCAGCGTCTCTATGTCGCTCTGGGTTTGCTGGCTTTCTGTTTGCTCGGCGCACTGACCGCATTTCTATCAGTGAAAAAGAAAACCAAATCCCCGGCACCTTTTGCTGAAACTATTTCTCAACTTAAAAAAGATCGCGCATGGCTACAAAAAGGGAACTAGAGCGTCACGCCCTCCGAAAAACGCGCCTGATTGAACAAAATGATTTGCATCGGCAAAGTCTAGCCGCCGAATCTGACAACCTCAGGCAAGTTGCAAACTTAGTTGAAAAAGGACACGGTTTTTACCAAGCGACCCGGCGCTTACGGACTTGGGTGTCGCCCCTCCTCATAATTCGTTCCAGAAAGAAAAGTGTGATGCAAAAAATTGTTTCCGGCAGCAAGTGGGGCTTAAAACTTTTCCAAAAGTGGCGCGAAGGTTGATCGTGAAGGCCTTTTTTGGCATCCTTGTCATTGACCTCGAAATTTTTGAAGGCAATTATAGCTGACGCAAAGATCCAGACTCTACTAGAGATTAACTGGCATTTTCTGCGGACTGATTAGTAATAATCCGCTGCACCAGTCGCTTGACACGCTCGACTGGACTATAAGTAAATTGATAGGTCGCAATCCATGGGCGGTCAAATGAACTGGCCACTTTGCTTGCTATTTCCGTAATGGAATTTTCACACAAAATAGTTGGGTTCGCTTCTTTCCGAAAATTATAATCCAAATAACTTTTTGTTTCATTCACGTAGCACACGACGTGAGTTTCGCCTTTCATGCGCACCGCTATTAATTGCGTGGTGTAGCCAAATTTCGCCAAAACCTCCGCAGCGACGGTCGCATAATCGTCACAGTCTCCAGACTCGCTGGATAAAAACTCCGCGTCATCCTGCACTTCAGCATGAAATTTAAATTCAAAATTTGCGAAATAACGGGCAAATTTTTCGGGGGTTGGATCTGGCATTCTTTGTAATTCCTCCATCGAGAGTGCCGCCGCTTTGAACGCAGAAACCAAGAAAGCGAATAGTAAAACCACGAGAAGATATCTAGTGAAAAACCTCATTCTGCGAAGTGTTTAGCAGTAGATATGCCATCAGCTGGAAATCATCGGGGGGACCAATTTTTTTCCGGACGGCCAATGCCGAAAATACTTGAATCAATTGGGAAAAAGAGCTTTTATGAAGCGGAACGGAACACAATCAGGTTAAAGATGAATCGTTCTGGGGCACTTTTCTGGAAGCAAAAAAAGGGGTTCCTAAAGAAAAAATGAGCGGGAGCCGGATTGCAGGAACTTTGAATTACTTTAAAGTCAAATTATGAAAACGAATTTAAGACTGGTTCGACTGGTGGTAGCGGCAACGTTTGGTTCTCTTCTTTGGGCCGGCTGCTCGACAATGCATGACGGAAATCATCGGCGGTCTGAATACAGAAATGACATTTCTTCGCAGACGCCTCCCTATGATTTAACGCGACGCCGAGTCGATACCCACCCCGAATGGCGAACTGGTTTAGATCGCGCCACGTCTCGCGACACGACCGTTGACGTTCCAGTTGATGAAGCACCCACTATTGACCGTCGTTAGGATCATTTTCCTGAAACCGTAAAGGTTGCCGCCGCCGAAACCCGCCGACCGTCCGGGAAATGGGTTTCGGCTTCAAGATTATATTTTCCACGATTATTAGGAATAAAGGAAAAAGGTTTGTCGGCATCAATTATCACGGGTTCTTGCCCCAGAAGTTCCCAAACGGTTTTGGCCCCTTTGGTGTTCATACCCTCAATGTTAATTTCTGCCTTTATTGGTTTTTGAAGAAGTACCGTTTCCGCAACACCTGAGATTTTAGCAACAGCCGATTTCCATTTTTGATGAGCAAGAGGCGTTTGGGCCATGAAAAAAGCCGTTGTCCCGAGACTGCGGGCCAGATTAACCGTCACAAATTCCGCCGCAGTGTTAAACGTGTCGCCCCATCGATCATAAAAAGGAGTGGGGTTCTTCGCGTCGCCGTCTGATGGGTAAGTCAGTGTGCCCAATTCTTTCTGGTAAGGATCAAGGAACGGAAACCCTTCTTGGATGTTGCCGAAGGCCAGGCCCGAGGGAGGCAAAATACGCCAGTCGTTTTGCGCGTAATGATGAACCATTTCACGAGGTTGTTTCCATCCCAGGCCCGTTATGTAGCTGACATTCACCGGATTGCACCCCGCTTCATAATTAATATTTCCAATGATTGCTTCCATAAATTTTGGTCGCGGATCGTTTTGCTCGGGAAACTCCATTTGCCACGCTGTTGCCAGCTCAAAGGCCCGGTCAGTCGAAAAATACCAGCCAGCGTTACGAAACCGTTTGCTTTCTGACGGGAAACTCGTCCCATAAGCGTTTTGATTCGCGTAACGAAGTTGGTCGTTTCCGGCCTCAATAATTTCGTTCTCGCAGAGCTTTAAAAACTGAGGATCAAGTTGTTCGCTCTTTAATCGTTTCGTCTTCGCAGCAAAAGCATAGCTGCGTATAGAGCAACCGTATGCTTCGAACAAACGCCACCATGTCCAACGTTTTGTCTCCCGATCATCGGGTTTAAAGTGCTCCAACATTTCTTTCTCAAACTTTTTGTCGCCCGTCGCGCAATACAATTCTGTAGCTGCCCAGACCAGTTCATCGTCATGCATGAATTCATCGCCGTAATGGGTAATTTTTTGATAGCTACCATCTCTGCCGTGTTCCGCAATTGCCTTTTGGAGAAACGACCAGCCCTTCTTTGCTTTGGCCAGATAATTTGTCGCTGCTTCAGGAAACTGTTGCTTGAACAATGGAGAAGATGCGGCTTGAGCGAGCGCCGCGACGGCAGCCGCAGTGGCAGAAGTTGTTTTAGGAAATACCACTTGCGGATCTCCTTTATCGGGCAACACATCATGTTCGTATTGGCGGTCACGGGGATAAACTAAAAAATAAAATCCGCCATCCGCATCTTGCATCCTCGCCAAAAAATCTGCTTCCCATTTCGCGACTTGCAACAAATCACTCTTGCCGTCCCCGCTCTCCGGCAACCCTAGATTATCAAGGGCACCCACTCCTTTGAACGCATCAGCCGCAAAAACCAGCACATGAATTAATTGGGCGGAGTTGATTGTGTATTTGCTGTAATCACCCGCGTCATGGTGGCCTCCGGCAACATTGACTTTGTTTTTGTTCACGAAAGGGTAAAGACTCGCGGCGACGCTTTTTAATTGGGGCGCGGTGTGGCGGGTGTTACTCGCAAAGTCGCCCGTCTCATTTTTCAAAACTTCATTGACGGTTTGAAAACCAAGAGTGGGCACTTCCACAGGTTTAGTATGACAGGGAGCGTGAACGAATCGGGTAAAAGGAAGTTCGTTCGCACCGCCACAACGCTGATGATACAAACCCAGAGCATAAGCTCGAGCAAAATTCGCAGCCATCCCGGAATCAATTCGAAATGGAAACGAACCGCCCAGTCCATCTACTTGCAATCGATATTCGCCTTCGTCGTTGAATGCGGAAAAATCAGCCTCCAGCACTTTCTGGTAGGGCATCACATCGTAAGTATAACCCTCGTCAGGTCGTCCGGTCAGCTTTCCAGAAAAAACCGCTTTTTCAGAAGTCACGTTGATAAGATGAAACGCCAGACCAGAAGCTAGATCCATTTCGCCAAGGCTGCCGAGAAAAAACCCCACCATAGCCTTTTTCACGAAGCCAGTAGTGTAACCTTCTTGATTCACATGAATGGCCGGACTCCAGCGGGCTGACTCGTTTTTTAACTTAAAACGATGTCCCGCACCCCAAAGCTTGCCCCCGGGATTTTTGACTTCAACAACAGCGTTCTCAGGAATGGGTTTGGCTAAATGCAGGTAGAGATAGTTTCCCAGACGCAAATCGCGCTTTTTGAGGGGAGCGTAAATAGGTCGCCGCTTGAAACCAATTTTATCAATCGCAATATTTGTTGACCCGACGTTTACAGTGAATTCTCCGGGAGGAGGTGGTTTAACCTGTCCATCTTTCCCAATGAAATTCCATTGCGGCACAGGGGCTGGGTCGGCCGGTTTGGTAACTACCAAGGTCAGTTGCAATAGGTCCGGAGCAAGAATGCGCAAGCCATGCGCGCCCGAGGGCGGCACGGCTAAAAAGTCTTCGTTGGGGATTTCGAATGCAGTAGAGTCGCACACGGGCAAGAGCCAAACGGCGGCTAAAATAGCGAAATATATATTCATAAAGCCCGTTGCTTGGCCCACGAGTGGTCAGGCCATCCGGTAGAAATCAGACTAGCCCGTGTTAGAAGCGATATGCTTAATGACGGAACTCTCTGAAAAGCTCGAAAATTCATTCCTCTCGGTCAAACTCTCTCCATTGATCGGGTTTGTGACAGTTTCAAAAATTCCAGCGTTTCTTCCTACCGCAGTTGTGTTTGTCGCGGCAGCGAGTAGGCCGCTATCTGCAATCATTTTATTATCCTGGCTTGGAAAGTAGATCACCACATCGGTGGTGTTGGTTCCAGTAACTGTCGTGTTGGTGCCCGTGCTAGTTGAATTTGTCGAAGTATCTATTGTATTGGTCGGGTTGGTCGTGGTATTGGTTGGGTTGGTCGTGGTATTGGTTGGGTTGGTCGTGGTATTGGTTGGGTTGGTCGTGGTATTGGTTGGGTTGGTCGTGGTATTGGTTGGGTTGGTCGT
>JBDSYB010000007.1:0-18788 GCA_039925885.1 Verrucomicrobiota bacterium | reverse complement strand
TTTATCGGAGACGCCGGTGGAAATCTGGTGCATCGAAAAATAATTTATCCCGACGGCGTCGGAGTGCTGGCGGCTCGTCCGGCGGATGAACAAAAAATCGAATTCCTTGCTTCGCGAGACACCTGGTTTCGTCCAGTGCAGTTTGCCAACGCACCCGACGGAACCTTGTATGTCATCGATATGTATCGCGAAGTAATCGAGCATCCGTGGTCGCTTCCTGAACAAATCAAAAAACATCTCGACTTGAACAGCGGCAATGATCGCGGCCGCATTTATCGCATCGTGCCCGACACTTTTAAACAGCCCAAACAAGTGCGATTCGGCGAAGCAACCACCGCCCAACTCGTCTCCGCATTGGAAAGCCCCAATGGATGGCATCGCGACACCGCCTCGCGTTTGCTTTATCAACGACAGGACAAATCCGCCGTGCCGTTTTTGACGAACGTTGTGCAAAAATCTCGTTTTCCTCTGGCTCGAATGCACGCGCTTTATGCATTGATCGGCCTCGACTCCCTTGATGCCCCCACTATTGCCCTTTCACTGCGCGACACGGATGAGACTGTTCGCCAACACGCTGTTCGCCTCTCGGAAAAGTTTTTGCAAGACGCCCGCCTTATGACAAACCTTTTTGCCGCGTTGCAGCCGCTGGCCAAAGATCCTTCCATGAAGGTGCGATACCAACTGGCCTTTACGCTCGGCGATGTGAAACTCGCTGAGAAGATTCCAGCGCTGGCGGAAATCGTGCGCCGCGACCCGACAAACATGTGGATACGCGCTGCTGTCTTGAGTTCGCTGGCGGACGGAACCGGCGAAATGTTTGTGCTCTTGTTTCGGGACGCTGCTTTTAGCGGCACCAAAGACGGACAGGATTTTCTTTCGGAACTCGCAGGAATTATCGGCGCAAAAAACCAGCCGAAGGAAGTTACCGCCGTTGTTGATCGGCTCGCCGCCACGGACAATCCGCCTTTTGTTTTCCCGCTACTCCGCTCTTTCAGCGACGGCTTAAAACATTCCGGCGTTTCCCCTCAAAGTCTCGCAGGTTATTTTCAACCCGTCTTCGCGCGGGCTTTGGAAATTGCCGCCGACCAAAAAACGGATGAGGCTCTGCGCATTCAAGCGATCCAACTGCTGGCCCTGACAACTTACGGCGAGTCCGCCAAAAATTTACTCGCGCTGCTGGATCAAAATCAATCGCAAGCTATTCAGATCGCGGCGGTCGAGGCGTTGGGACAGTTTTCCGACGCGGCGGCCAGCGTCGATTTGATTCAACGTTTCCCGGCGATGACGCCGCAGGTTCGCAGTGCAACGCTAACTGTTTTGCTCTCGCGCCCCGAGCGAATCATCGTCTTGCTAAACTCGTTGAACAAAGGATCGATTCGCGCTGGCGACCTTTCGTCCGCACAAATTAAATTTTTGCGAAACAACAACGACAACGGCATTCGTGAGCGTGCCACCAAAGCATTCATGAATGTGGGCATGGCGCGGCGCGAAGACGTGGTGAAAACCTTTCAGCCGGCGCTGGCACTTTCGGGAAATGCGGCGCGCGGCAAGGTAATTTATTCGGAGCGTTGCTTGTCCTGCCACCGATTTGAAAATGTCGGATTCGCCCTCGGTCCGGACATGGTCACGGCGAAAAACAGCGGCAAGGAAAAAATGTTGATCAACATTCTCGACCCGAATCGCGAGGTCGCACCCAACTACCGCGCCTTTGAGGTGGAAACCAAAAATGAGGAAACCTTGATTGGTCTCGTTGCAAACGAAACCGCTACGAGCGTCACGCTGCGGCAGGCTTACGGGAAGGAAAGCACAATTCTACGTTCCCAGATTAAAAAATTGCAAAGTCAGGAACAATCGCTCATGCCCGAGGGTTTGGAAGCGGGATTGAAGCCACAAGACCTTGCCGATTTGCTGGAATATATTTCTCGTTGAGAAGGAGAAGCGGGACGCGCCCTCCTACTTATAGTAGGTGGCGCGTCTCGCTCGCGCTCCCGTTTTTGATGATCCCAATCCTTTATGAAGATGACCATCTGCTGGTGATTAACAAACCCGCAGGCTTAAACACACATTCGCCGAGTCCTTTTGCTGGCGAGGGTATTTATGAATGGCTTAAAAATCGGGAGCCGCGCTGGGCTGAGCTGGCCATACTTCATCGCCTCGACAAAGAAACTTCTGGCGCAATCGTTTTTGGAAAGACCACGCTCGCCAACCGCTCGTTGACAGAACAATTCGCCACGCGGACCGTTTTGAAAAAATATCTGCTGGCGACGGATCGCCGCGTGGCGTTTACACATTTTACAGCGGAATCGTCCCTCGTGCGGAGCGGTGAAAAATATTTGAGCCGACCCGTCCACGTCGGGGGCGAGAACTCCCAAACTCACTTCAAAAAAATAAAAGAAGATGGATCGGGAAGAACTTTCGTTGAGGCCGAGCCAGTCACGGGTCGCACTCATCAAATTCGCGTTCATGCCGCTTCCCATGGCTTCCCGATTCTCGGCGACACGATTTACGGCGGAACAAACGCACCCCGACTGTTCCTTCACGCGGCGGAGCTTTCTGTTTTACATCCTGTGACCGGAGAGCGGATGGTGTTCTCCGCGCCCCACAAATTTCTCGATGACTCGCGACTGGCGCTACGAACCGATTTAATCGAATCCGATGTTACCGATGCATTCCGGCTGATTCACGGCGCATCCGATTTTCAGCCCGGTTGGTTTGTGGATCGCCTGGGAGATTTTCTGTTGTCACAGTCGGATGCGGAAGTAACACAAATTCAACGAGCGCTGTTGGAAAAAATCGCTGCAAAATTTTCTTTACGCGGCGTCTATCATAAAATTCTCAACCGGCAAATTCAGCGAACGAACGCCAACGTTTCGCCGCAACTTGTGAGTGGCGAAGCCGCGTCTGAATTTTTCATGGTTCGCGAAAACGGAATTCAATTTAGCCTCAGTTTTATTGAAGGATATTCCGTCGGCCTGTTTCTTGACCAACGCGAAAATCGCCGCCGACTTTTAACGAACTACGTCGCGCCCAAATTTTTCTTGCCAGCGAAATTGGAAGAGCGTCAGGAAGTGCTGAACACGTTTGCATATACTTGCGCCTTCTCCCTCTGCGCTGCGAAAAACGGCGCGAAAGTGAAAAGCCTTGATCTTTCAAAAAAGTATCTGGAATGGGGAAAGCGCAATTTTATTTTGAACGGACTTGATCCTGACGCGCACGAATTTATTTACGGGGACGCTTTTGATTGGATGAAGCGTCTCACCAAAAAAGAGCGGCGCTTCGACCTGATAATTTTGGATCCACCCACGTTTTCGCAATCGAAAGAGCACGGGAAATTTCAGGCGGAAAAAGATTACGGCAATTTGATCGCGTCTGCTTTGCCGTTGCTGAAAAACGAAGGTGTCTTGCTCGCCTCAACCAATGCGGCAAACCTCAAGCCTGAACTTTTTTTAGAAATCGTTCACGCGTCCGTTGCTCGCGCCAAACGAAAAATAATCCAGCAACATTATGCGCCCCAGCCAATTGATTTTCCGGTTTCGCGCGAAGAACCGGCTTATCTGAAAACGGTCTGGCTCAAAATTGCCTGATTATTTCGGACGTTGATTCATGGAGCGAGAAATCAAGCTAGTTTCGGACTTATTGCGAGAATGCCGCACAAAGAAAAATATCGCCACGATTACAAACCCGAGCGCAGCCGAGAAAAGAAATTTGTTTTTTGGTTTCGCCGGGATCTGTGAAGAGGCAACTGCCACCACAGCATTCGACGGCGGCACACCTACTCCATTAGAATTTTGTCCCCCAGGGGTAAATTTAGTCGGATCATCGTGACTCGTTAGAGCGAGTGGCGCGGCTGAGGTTTGAGAATTAGCGATCGCGAAATTCGTAGTCACCGCATTCTGACTGAGAGCGACAGTCTGAGTAGCCACAGGTGGATTAGGCAATGTTGAGAGCGCCGTGTTTGTTGTTGATGCGATGGCAGGTGGCGCGTTCGTTTGATCTGCAATTTGATTTGTTTGGATTGGAACTGGCGTCGTCCCCGCGACCGGCGGGTTTGTCACGATCGGTTTGGAAATGATAATATTTTGTTTGGCAAATCGTTTTGGCGCGATGGGAGGATTGGTTGGAGCAACAGTATTAGTTTTTGTCAGGACCGGAGCGATTTCCGGCAACGGTGGATTGGGAATGTTTACTGCGCGAGGGGAGTTGACCGCGTAAGCAACGGGCACGCCTCGCCGGCCAACGATGGCGGTTACGAAAGGGATTTTCGAATCACGCAGTTTGCGGAAATTGGAGGTGTAAACGACATTGATCTCCTGGTCGAAAGTTGATCCGTGAATAGGCTCGCTGCCGGTGGAAATTAAAATAACGGTGATTGCTTTGGAGGATTTTACGAGCGAGTAAAGCGGCGGCAGGACGGTTTCTAATTTAGCTTTTTTCTCGAAACGATGTTGTTTGAGGAAGTCGATTGCGACCGCGCTCAGTTTTTTATTCTCATCGGCGGACCAGTGTTGCAGGGGGAAAGTGGTGTCCAGTTTTTCCTGAAAAGTCCAAAGGCTGAAGGTGTCGCCCGGACGCATTTGTCCTTGCGCGCCGGACTCAATCAACTCGCGGAGCGTTTGCTGAGTCGCCTTGGCTGAGCGCCCCATGGCGGAGGAAGTTTCGACGATGAATAAAAATCGGTTTTCAATTCGATTGGTGGAGGGGTCTTCCGCTTTTGAAAAGGGAGCGACGACCAATAGAATAAACAGCGCTAGGAAATTTTTCATGAAGGTGAATGTTTGAATTTAGTTTTCTCGCGGCGGTTATAATTTTTAATGTCCTGCGCCTGCTCGTTCAAGGTGTTTTCCATAGTCCGAATAAAATTGAGACAACTGGACGCCATGCCACCCATCGCAATGACAGTATCGCGTTCGGCATGATCATCCGTCACGGCTAATACTTCGCCGAAGGACTGCATTCGATGAGTGACGCGTTCGATGATGTCGTCCGCCGTCTGCCCTGACCGCGAAAAAAGTATTTCCATTTCTGGCGTGGACAGAGTGGCGGGCGTTCCAACCGGCGCGCCCCCGCCATCAAAAACCACGGTAATGGGCGTGCCAATCGCATCTCGATAAAGCGTTAACCAATGAATTAATTCATTGCGAGCGGCTGCGGAATGACGCGGCTTTCCCGGCGCCAGCTCCGGCCAGCTATGCAGGAGGCTGTAGCCATCCACCAGAATTCTCACCAGAGCCATACACCGATTTTGGAGCTTTCAGCAGGATTGTCGAATCGCAAATCGGTGTGAAATTTGAAAGTTCTACGATTTTTTTATGTCGCCGTGTGTGCCCAATTTTCCTGCGAGGTGTTCAAATAGTTTTCAATCTGATCGGTCACGGTGGATTCATTGTATTTGCTCAAAACTTCTGTTTGGGCGGTTTCGCTCATTTGTTGGCGAAGCGCGGGTTGGCGTTGCAAATCCTGAATGCGGGCCGCCAGTTCCGCAGGATTAGCCGGGCAATAGGTAAACGCATTTTCACCGTGGCGGAACAATTCATTTGAGCCGCCAGCGCGGGAGGCAATGATGGGCAACCCGCAGGCCATTGCTTCGAGCGGCGTGATCGGAAACGGCTCGTTCCATTCTGGAGTGTAAAGGAGTGCGTCATGCTTGCGGAAAATCGCGGGCATGTCCTGATTCAAATTGGACACGGTAAGAAATTCGACCGGGAGTTGATGGCGCACAACAAAAGAACGCAATTCAGCGATGTAATTGGAATCGCCCCGGCCACAAATGCTCAAGGTGACATTCAGTTTCACCGCGCGCACTTGCCGGAGAGCTTCCAACGCAGTCAGCACGCCGCTCTCTTTATCTAGTTTGCTCACAATGAGAAATTTTGTAATGGCAGCCGACGTTGATTTAATTTCCCCAAAAAATTGTTGAGTTTGAATTCCGGGATAAATCACTTCCGCATGAGACACGGAGAAACCCACGGTTTCAGTCAATTGCTTCAACGTTTGGCTGCAAAAATAAATTCGGTCAAAACGAAACGATGGAATCGAGTTTGGCTCAACAGCCGCGACGGCTTTGGCATCGCCGTAAAGCATGCCGAGTCGCTCGTAACCTTTGCGCATTCGTGTAGGCGCGGTTGAATCCAATCGGCCCCGCTCGCCACTCATTTCCAGTGCGGTGCGGGTGGACGAATCAAAAAAAGGCAGGGCAGGCGCATTCCAAAAACGGAGCCAGGGATCTTCCCGCACTCCAGCAGAAAGCCAATGGTCGGCGACATCATAAACCACCGGGAGCCGGGCGTTGCGCAAAGTAAAAATAAATGATTTGGACAAACCGAGCAGGCTGAAAACGTGAATGACATCGGGTTGAAATTGCTCAATCGCCTCCTTCAACACCGCATGATTGTGGACTTCCAGCGGCTTCATCTCGTTGAATTTCGTAAGCAGCGGGTGTCCAAAAACGCCATTCAATAACAAGCGACGTTCCACTTTTCCATCGCGTTGCTCGGCCCGCATTCCATGAGTGGATGTCAGGACGAGCATTTCATGACCGCGGAGTCCCAGTGATTCCGTGACGGTAGCGCAGCGGTTATCGAAAGATCCGGCGTGGTGCGGCGGATAAAGATTTGTCAGAACAAGGATTTTCACAAGGACAGGCGGAGGCTAATGAACGCAAAAATTTTTGGCGAGAAAGATTGCGGGTGCGTGGAAAAGATAAACCCACTCGCCTTGCCAGGAAGGTTGGGATTATCTTTTGCAGAAACGCGGCTTGAGAAGATTGGGTCGCTGTAAATATTTTGACCGATAATTCCAAAAATAATTTGCCTTTAGAAGCGGCGACCCAATCCAACGCATTGAAGAATAAGTTGGCGGAGGCCGCTGAATTGCTTGAAGCCATTGCGGCAAATCGCGCTTTACTGGCCGAAGTTTCCGAGGAAGAACGCACCCGGTTTTTGCAGGCGGCCGGACAGGTTTCCCGACCCGATGCGATTGACCGGCGACGGTTGCGCAAAGCACAACTGCGCAAACGCGACGCTGACCGAACGCAACGCGATCAACGGGCGCTGAACGAAACGGGGATCCGGGTTCTCCGAAAAAAAACCGTTTTCACGACGCCCAATATTTTTCCCCCGCTCGATTTTCAGGAGGAAGAAAAGAAAGACGATCCCAACTTTCGTGAAGTGGTAGAACCGCAAAATTGTTACATCTGCAAAAAAGATTATTCCACTATTCATCATTTTTACGATCAGCTTTGCCCGACGTGCGGCGAATTTAATTTTCGCAAACGAACGGAGTCAGCGGATCTGCGGGGACGGGTGGCGCTCCTGACCGGTGGGCGCGTCAAGATCGGTTACCAGGCCGGCATCAAGTTGTTGCGCGCGGGAGCCAGCGTGATTGTCACGACCCGTTTTCCCCGCGATTCCGCCGCGCGCTACGCGAAAGAACCGGATTTTGCGCAATGGAAAGATCGCCTGGAAATTTTTGGACTGGATTTGCGCCACACACCGAGCGTGGAAGCTTTTTGCCAGCATCTTCTAAAATCCCGTGAGCGACTGGATTTTATTATTAACAATGCGTGTCAAACGGTTCGCCGCCCGCCGGATTTTTACGAACACATGATGGCGGGCGAGTCTGGTGCCTTGAGTAGCTTCCCGGAAAACGTGTGCAAACTGCTGGGCGCTTACGAAGGATTGCGCGGCTATCACATGTTACCTGAAGGAAGTTCTGCGAGGGGAGAGCTGCGCATTACTGAAGTCGGTTTGACTCATGCAGCGGAATTATCCCAAGTGCCTTTGCTGACGAATGAACTTGTCGCACAAAAAGATTTATTTCCGCAAGGCCGCCTCGATCAGGATTTGCAACAGGTGGATTTGCGGGAACGAAATTCCTGGAGACTGATGCTTCATGAAGTTCCTTCGGTCGAATTGCTGGAGGTCCATCTCATCAACGCGATTGCACCGTTTATTTTTAATGCGCGGCTCAAGGTGTTACTCCTCCGCTCGCCTGAACGCAACAAACACATCGTCAACGTCTCGGCGGTCGAGGGACAATTTTATCGCAAATTCAAAACCACTCGCCATCCGCACACCAACATGGCCAAGGCCGCCTTGAACATGATGACGCGCACTTCGGCGGCAGATTATCACGCCGACGGCATCCACATGAACAGCGTCGATACAGGTTGGGTGACGGACGAAGATCCGTTGCAAATTGCCACGAGGAAAACCGAGGAACACCGTTTTCATCCGCCCTTGGACATTGTGGATGGAGCCGCTCGAATCGTTGATCCGATCATTGCTGGATATAAATCAGGCGAACACATTTGGGGGAAATTTTTGAAAGATTATCAGCCGGTGGATTGGTGAGAATTTTTGTCCGCGTCGGAAGTCTCCACGACAAAAATGTTGTCGCCGATTGTGATGCGCCCGGATTGGATAATTTGCGCGAGCACCCCAAGCCGATTTCCTTCCGTCAACTTTTTAAGTCCGTCGCAAATAAGATCCATCTTCCAGCATCCCGTTCGCGCCTCGTAAATAAATAAAATCGCGTCGCCGATTTGAACTTGTTTTCCGATCAATGCAACAAGATCGACTCCATTCGTTTGAATGTTGGAACGGATTGCTCCTTGAGAAATATTATTTAAGCCCATCGCTGCGGAATGTTCCGCGATCTGCTCGTTTTCGATCAGGCTTACCTGCCGTCTGCTAGGTCCGCCACTGCGGCTGCGTCGCTCAAAAAAACGACCATTGCCAACAATCCCTTTTCCTTCCATGACTTCAAAAGTTGTGACGGGTATAAACTGCGCTCCGCTGGTGCAGGGATGTAAATGGAGGGACGCGACTTGCGGAAGATTGCCAGTGAACTTCACTAACGCATAATAGAAACATCCGCCGGAAAACCCAGATTATACCGTCGCGGGCGCGTTATTTTCGGGAGACTAAAAATCCAAAAAAGACGCCGAGGGCTAGCGCTCCGAGAAGAAATGCATACGGCTTTTCGGTTAGCGAAAACCTGGAAGGTGGCGTGGCACCAATATCTTCGTAAGTTAGATCTCCAAAATCGTGAACGACGCGGTGGGTTTCCATTTTCAATTTTTTCTTTTTCTTTTTCTGGGCTTGTTCGTTACGAAATACCCGATGATGGCACCAACTCCCAACGCTATTCCAATCGAGGAATAGACGTTATCTGTAATTCTGCCATGGACTGCATCCCGGGTATCCATCACCTTGTCTTGCGCACGGAAATAGGTGTCTTTAGTCGAGCGCCATACCGAGGCAATGGCGTTTTGTCCGGACCAAACGTCGCCGACATTTTCAACCGCCGACCGGGCTTGCGATCGAGTATTTTCGACGTCGCGGGTAATTTCTTCTTTGGATCTGCTCATAAAAATTTAGAGAGCAGATTTAGAAAAACCTGCTCTCCAAAAATTATTTTCGTTTAATGAGGAAGCCCAAAAGGATGCCCGCTCCGAATGCGATTCCGAGAGAAGCATAAGGATTGGTGCGAATCGCTTCGTCGGTCGCTTTCGCGCCGGCGATTGCTTTGCTCTGGGCCGTTTCATAGGCGGCTCGTGCAGAATCCATCGCAGCGGCCCCAGCAGCACGGGTGCGATTTGTCCAATCTTCGGCGGTTTCGCTGGCCATTTGCTTGGCTTCGCGTCCGAGGTTTTTGGCTTCGTTAGTTAAATCTTTTGTTCGTGATTCCATATATTTATTTTCCTTTCTGTTTCAACAGTAACGTTCTTTTTTTATGTTCCCCATCCGTCTTCAACCTGTTTCTTGATTGGTGAATCTCGCTGACCCACAGAAGATTTTCCATCAACTGCGGCTCAGGTTAATACTCATCGTCTTCCCGACCGCACATGGCCAGCAATCCAATCGCTACACCGACTCCAAAAGCGATCCCAATGGCCGCGTATGGTTTTTCGCGAATGACTTTGTCGGTCGCCTTGGAATATTCGATGGTTTTATCTGAAAGTTGTTGATAGGTGGCGCAGGTCGCATCCCAGGCCGCATTGCCCGCTGCGCGAGCTTTATCTTTCCATTCTTGACCCAGTTGTTTCAAGTCTTCAACTTGGTCCTGCACGATATCTCCAGCTTCATTTCTCATAATTTTTTTTTTGCGTTAATTGTTATTTAATTTGGAACCCGCGTTCGCAACTCTAAAAATAGAAGTTCAGCAGTTGTTTACTAGAGGGCAAGCTGCTGCTTTTGGGATGAGAGAATTTCCTAGAAATGGGAATTAAAATTAGGATGGGTCCTTTGGTGAGTCAGCAACCCGCTCTGTTTTTGAAATTTTTCATAGGCTCCGAGAAATTGGTGGAGAAAGAGTAGCTGGACTTTTCTTTAAAAAAGGAGAATTTCCCTGACGTGAAAAATGTTGTTTCTCTCCTGTTTTTAAGTTTTGCATTTTCCTTAGGGGCTGCAGAGCCCGTTTCGGAAGCGATCGAGGTATTAAAGACCCGAATCGTAAAATCATCGCCTGCCACTTCGACGGAAGGCGCCGCCGATCAACGCACCGAAAAAAACATTGCGCGCATCACCGCAAAATTACTTGAGCAAATCCATTATTCCCAAAGGCCGTTCGATGATGAGCTTTCCTCAAAACTTCTGGATCGTTACATGGACACTTTGGACGGCATGCACTTACATCTGCTGCAGTCGGACGTCGCCGAGTTTGAAATTTATCGCCTCAAGCTTGATGACCTCACTTTGAAAGCTGGTGACGTGCAACCTGCTCACCAGATTTTTGCGCGAATGTTGCAGCGTGCGCAGGAACGAGTGGCTTATGTAAACCAGTTGTTGAAAACTGAGAAGTTTGAATTCAAGGGCAATGAGCGCTACGTGCTGGATCGACGGCACGCACCTCGTCCTCTGGACATCGAGGATGCTCACAAATTATGGCGGCACCATTTGCGCTCGGAATTTCTTCAGGAAAAACTGGCGCTGACCAATAAAACAAATTTGGCAGCGGCCAACAAAACATCTTCGCCGAAGTCTTCTCCGAAAATAATTGGTGATGAAAAAACGAACCTTGCCAGCATTTCAATTAAAACCAACTCGCTCACGCCTAACGAAGAGATCATCAAAAAAATAACCAAGCGTTACGCCAACCTACAGCGAACGTTGAAAGAGTTGAGCGATGATGAAGTCTTTGAACTTTATTTGAATTCTCTGGCGCGCGTTTATGATCCGCACTCGGACTACATGGGGCGTTCTCATTTTGAAAATTTCAACATCTCGATGAAGCTCGCCCTCGTGGGAATCGGTGCGTTGCTGGAATCGGAGGACGGCTATTGCAAAATTAAAGAACTCATGCCTGGCCCGGCGATGTTGAGCAAAAAAATCAAACCCGGCGATCGGATCGTGGCCGTCGCGCAAGGCGACAAAGAGCCTGTTGATGTCGTGGACATGAAATTGAATAAAGTCGTGGAATTAATTCGGGGCACAAAGGGAACAGAAGTGCGCCTTAACATTTGGCCTGCGGATGCCGCCGATTCTTCAATTCGCAAAGTGGTCACATTGGTTCGCGATATTATTAAACTGGAAGATCAAGAGGCCAAGGCGAAGGTCATTGAACACGCGAAGGTTGTCGAGGTATCAGGTGGAAAAGAACCGGTGCGATTGGGAGTAATTGATTTGCCCTCATTTTATGCGGATATGGATGGTGGAGAAAAAGGCGGACCCAGAAAAAGCACAACCGCTGACATCGCCCGGCTGCTGAAAAAATTAAATAAAGAAAAAGTTTCCGGCGTAATTTTGGATTTGCGAAGAAACGGTGGCGGACTGCTGGAAGAAGCGGTGAACCTGACCGGTCTGTTCATAACTAATGGACCCGTCGTGCAGGTCAAAGATCCGGCTGGAGAGATTGTGACCCTCTCTGATCCTGATTCTTCGATCGCTTACAAAGGGCCGCTCGTGATTTTGACGAGTCATTTTAGCGCATCGGCTTCAGAAATCCTGGCGGGCGCCTTGCAGGATTACGGACGGGCGTTGATCGTCGGCGATTCCTCAACGTACGGCAAAGGAACCGTGCAAAAACTTCTCAGGCTCGATCCCTACCTTGAACAGAACAAACTTGCATTCAGTTATGATCCTGGCGCGCTCAAACCTACAACAGCGAAGTTCTATCGCGCGGGCGGTTCTTCCACGCAACTTCGAGGTGTCATTCCCGATATTAAGTTACCCACTGTCATAGATTTTGCGGAAGTCGGCGAAGCTTCACTGGAAAATCCATTGCCATGGGACGAAGTTTCTACCGCGAAATTTGAGAAATGGAATCTCGTCAAACCATTCCTGCCAGAATTGCAGAAACGGTCTGATCGCCGCTTGCAAAGCGATAAAGAATTCACCTACATCCACGAAGATATTCAACAATTCAAAAAAAATCTGGCTGATAAAAGCATTTCTCTGAACGAGGAGTTTCGCCGCAAGGAAAATAAGGAAGCGGAAGCTCGCGCGGACGCCCGCAAGAAAGAGCGAAAAAACCGCAAGCCTTTAGACCAAAAAGTTTTTGAAGTGACGCTGAAAAACGCGGATGAACCGGGACTGCAACCTTTCGTGCCCAAGACGAATGACGTGGCTGCGGCCGCGAGTGACCCGTCAGACATTGAAGAAGGTATCGAAGAAAAAATTCCAGTCGTGGATGCAACTTTGGAGGAGACCGAACGGATTTTGCTGGATTACATCTCCTTGCTCCCTAACCGAAATCCGGGACTTTCCAAGGTCGAGTAGGTTATCGATTTTTGTGAGTCCAATGATGCGATTTAATGGCAGAGTGACTGGGATTTCTTTGAGTTAGCTCTGGCAAATCCCGCCTTCGCTTTCAAACACTTCAACGTCCTGTTCATGTAATTTGTTCTGGAAAATCTTTTCCCGGTCAGCCATTGATTTTTTGAAGGTGCGGGTGGCCAGGAAAACCACCAAACCGCACAGTGTCCAGCCCAATAATTTTGTCAGTTTCATTGACCTAAGTTCTGTTCTGTGACTTTACGGCGTCACTGCGAAACCAAGGCCGGCTGCAACTAACGCAAGTGCCTCTGCTTCCAAATCCGTGCTTTGAAGGAGGCACGGTCCGCCGAAGGGCCCTTGCGGAACATTGAATTGCGGTGCATTTAAATTCGGATGCGCGAAATCGAGAACCTCAGCGAGGTTGTTAGCTCTGGCATCGCGGATGGTCAGCGGACGCAAATTCCATCGCCATTCAATCATTTTCAAAACTGAAGTATGATCATACAGCCCATGAGCTACGGTGCTACGGCGGGACCAAGGCGAAATAACAAGTGCCGGAACTCTGAAACCGCGTAAGCCATCGCTTCCCAAGGCCGCATCGGCGGGAGGAATGGGCGCGCGAGTAGGCGGCACGTGGTCAAAGAACCCGCCCCATTCATCAAAGTTGAGTACCATGACGGTGTTTGCCCAGTTGGGACTGGAGGTCACTGCGTTATAGACCGAATTAAGAAACGCCTCGCCGTTGCGAATATCAGAATGCGGATGATCATCCCCTGAGATGCCCTGCGCTTCGCCCAGGAACCGAGGCTCGACAAATGAAACATGAGGTAAAGTGCCCGTCGCACAAGCTGCGTAGAATTCGGAAATGCCCCGAGAAATCCCCAGATATTTTGTTCCCCATAATGCTAAGAAGGGGAAATCGCTGAAATAATATTTAGCGCTGATGCTGTGCTCCGCCAAGCGGTCCCAAATAGTGGGCAAGGTTGAAAACGGCAGGATGGAATTATCCAGTCGATCTGTTTGAGCGGCGTGTTGATAAATTCTGTTGGAATACGTTCCCGACATGATGGCTGAAAAGTAAGCGTCGCAGGTGGTCCAAGCGGGGGCGGCATTCCCTAAAAAGGCCAGGTCGCTTTGCGTATAATAACCAATGGCATATTCGTCATTAGCGCCTGCCCGCAACCAGCCGTCACACGCGCCGTTGTTAAACTCGATGCGCCCTCCCTCGTAAGAATGATCGGGGTCAGGATGATCGCAACCTTGATAATCGGGAGCCAAAGGATAAGTCGAGTGACTGACGCCGGCTGAATCGGAATAAACCAGCCCCGCTTGTTGACCGTTGGCGTTTGGCATCCAACCCAAAAAATGATCGAAGGAACGGTTCTCCATCATCACCACGACGATATGTTCGATGCCAGACCGTTTCGGAGTCGGAAGCTGCTTGTTCTTTTTGGCAGCAATGGCGGGGAATCCAGAAAAAGCAAGTCCGGCCGCTGCGCCCGTTGTTCGGATAAACTGCCGACGTGTCAGAAATCGTGAATTGGATTTTAATTTGTTCATAATATTTATGCGGTTAACAAACGAAAAATTAGCCGTTGTTGGCCAGGCTGAAAATAAGGTAAAAACCGAAAGTTATTATGGCGGCAAATCCGACACGGGAATTTCTCGCAGAGGAAAAATAATTTTTACGATTTGAAGTGCTGTCCTAAAGCGAGCCCCGCGCCCGCGATAAATTCTGAAGCAGGCAAGGCTCTTCCGCCCTCGCGCTGCAGAATGGAAATTCGCAAAGACTTTTCCCCGCATCCAATGATGAGGCCGCTTTTATCTGCTTGAAGAATTGTTCCTGGATTTCCCTGCGGTTCATCGACCACCTCCGCTTCCCAGATTTTCAGAAAGCGTTGGCCGCTGCCGTTGTCGTAAAACGTAAAAGCTGCGGGCCACGGAGTGAACGCGCGAATTTGATTTCCGATTTTCTCCGCTGACAATGACCAATCTATTTTTCCATCTTGTTTGGAAATTTTCCGCGCATAGCTCCCACCATTCACCGGTTGCGGCCGGGGCACGATTTTTCCAGCCACGAAATCCGGAATGGTTTTCGCCAACAAATCCGCGCCCAAAATCGCAAGGCGATCATGGAGAGTTTGCGAATTGTCGGCGGGAGAAATGGGGGTCGCTGTCTGGGAAAGAATATCGCCGGTATCCAATCCCGCATCCATTCTCATGATCGTTACGCCCGTTTCTTTTTCCCCTTCAAGAATGGCCCATTGAATTGGCGCGGCCCCGCGATATTTGGGGAGCAACGAGGTGTGAACGTTCAAGCATCCGAAGCGCGGCAAATCCAAAATAGTTTGCGACAAAATTTGTCCGTAGGCGACAACGACAATCAAATCCGGCCTCAATTCACGCAGAGCGGACACAAAAATCTCATCGCGCGCTTTCTCGGGTTGCAGAACAGGTAGGTTAAGTTTCTGCGCAAGTTTTTTGACGGAGGACGGCTGCAGTTTCAGATCGCGTCCTTTTGGTTTATCCGGCTGCGTCACGACCGCGATCAGTTCAAATTCCGCGTGATGAGCCAGCCGTTCTAAACTGGCGCAGGCCAGTTCTGCGGTGCCCATGAAAATTATTCGGAGCGGGGGCATTTGGGATATTTGAAATCTTAGCGAAGCAAAAGGCGCGCGGGAGTGGTGGGTGATTGAACCGCAACTTTTCCAGGAGAAACTTTTCGTTCGCCAAGAGAAGTGCCGCACTTTCGGCAAAGATATTCGTGTAATTCTCCCGAAGGTAAAATGAGCAGCAGCTTTTCCCGGACGGGCTGCGCGACCCGGCATTTTGGACAATAAAGTTCGCTGGCGGTGAATGACCCGAATTGTTCTGCCATGAATTATAATTTGGCGATGACCCGCAAAATGTCACGCAGGACGTTGATGGGCGTTTGCGTGGAATCAATCGTATGGACGCGGTCTTTTCCGTAATAATCGAGAACTGATTTTGTTTCGCGATCGTAGGTCTCCAATCGCTCCTTGATAATTTCAAGGTTGGCGTCGTCGAGGCGATTTTCGCGGAGCGCGCGACGCTGCAATCGTGCGGTCAATTTACCCAAATCGGCGCAACTCAAGTTGAAAAGGGCGCGAACATCCAGGGTGTCATCGAGAATTCGCGCCTGAGTCGGATTGCGCGGAATGCCGTCGAGAATCAGCGTGTCTTGATCGGGATTGAAGCGACCTAATTGTTGTTGAGCTTTGATGTTTTCGCGCCAGAGGCGAATGGTTGGCTCATCTGGAACCAACTGGCCTTTGCTGGAGTAGTCGATAAAAATTTGGCCCAGATCGCTATCGATGCGCAAATTGCGGAAGGCATCGCCGCAAGCGAAATGGAAAAAATGGGGAATTGTTCCGAGGATTCTTCCCTGGGTTCCTTTGCCGGAACCGGGCGCACCAAACAATAAAAGTGTTCGCAACTTCATAATATTCTCGATGGAGATTAAACCGCGAAAGGAGCGGAGCGCAAATTTTTAAGCATCTTTGTGTTGAATGCTGACTTCCTGCACCTCGGTGAAAGGAATCATTTCGTCGTGGGTCGCGTTGTCCTTGAAAACCTGCAAATATAATTCAGCCTGGGTCACGCGAGTGATTCGTTTGCCAATAAAATCGCCGCGCAAGGATTTGATCCGCACAACCATGTCTTTCTCCGCTTCACCAGGAACGACGCGAAAAAATCCGGCCAGCTTTGTTTCAAAAAAACGGCGGTTGAAACTGAATTCCCCGCGGTGAAAAGTAATTGGCGCGGGCGTGGCAACTGCGGCGGGCGCGGCTTCGACTTGGGGCGCGAGATGCAGTGGAGAACGCGGGGCGGGGGTCGCGGTGGGTTGATTTAGGGGCGGAGCGTCCACACTCGTGGCAGCGACTTGCGGCGGCGCGGTTTCCGCAGGAACACCTGCTTCTTCCAAAGGAATTTCAACCGCGTCAACTTTTTGGTCCACAATCGCCATTGGATCCGGCTTTCCCGGGAGACAAAGAAAAACTATCGGCCCAATCCAAGGCGCGACAGCTGCGACGCTGCAAACCAGAATGGGCGGAAGATTTTTGAAAAAAGCAATTTCGTAACCGGCATAAATATTCGCGGCATAGATCAACAGAAAAATGATCAAGAAAACGGGGCTGGAAAACGCAGCGAAAAAGCCCAGCCGTCCAACAGGTCTTTCTGGAGGCGGAACCTGTTTGATGATAATTTCTTTTCGTTGAGTTTCTTTCTCAACGGTTTCTTCCAAAAAAGGCTGGATGTAACTTTTGTCAGTCGCACTTTTCGCTTCGGCTTGCAGGAGTTTGAGAGATTCGTCCGAAAATTTTTCCCAGGGAATTCTCGTCGGCGCGCTCCCGTCGCTTTTCCGAAGAATTAAATCGTTTTTTGTATAAGAACTCGGTTCGCCGATCAGGCTTTCTCCATCAACGAGTTTATAAACAGCGGCTCGAACGGATGGGTTGACCCAACTGAGCAACAAACAAAAAATGATCCAATGGTAACGGCTGCGCATGTGGCGCTTTGGATAACAAATGGTTGCTGACAAAGGAAAGAAAATTCGCCGGGCGGCAAAGACCAGTAGCGCTCCCAATTATTTTTGCCCCAACGTTTCCAGTAAGTTTTCGATAGTCCAATTGTTTTGCGTGGCAGAAAGGAAGTCGGCTGCCGCGCCGTGCTGCCAGACCGCGTAGCAAATTGTTTTCATGAAATCGTCCCTCAAAAGTGGTTGAGCAACGAGGCCGGTAATATAACCAGCCAAAACATCGCCGCTCCCGCCTTGCGCGAGAAACGGATTGCCGGAGCCATTGATAAAAACTTTTCCGTCCGCGCGGCCTACCAACGTCTGATGTCCTTTTAAAACAACGACACAATTTCCGTAGCGGGCAGAGAGATTTCGCAGCGCGGAGACACGATCCGCTTGGATTTTCTCAGTGGTCATGGAGAGCAATTCGGCCGCTTCACCGGGATGCGGTGTGATAACGCGATTAGCGTTCCTGGATTTTTTCTCAACCGGCAACCACCGCAATGCACCGGCATCGGCGACCATTGGCAAGGCGCTCGTTTTCCAAAGTGAAATGAATTCGCGTTTCAAATTGTTTGGCAAATTTTTCGCGGCGAGCCCGGGGCCAAAAAGAATTGCGCTTGTCGTTTCCGGTAACTGCGCCGGATTCTTCCACGGATGAACCATGGCCGCCTGCAGTTGCGCGGCGACTGGCAAATAAACATTTTCCGGAGTGAATACACTGGCCAATCCGGGTTGCGCTCGCAAAGCAGCGCGCGTTGCCAGCACTGCCGCGCCGTGATAACCCAGACTTCCTCCAACAATTGCCGCGTGCCCAAAAGTGCCTTTGTGACCAGTGACAGGACGAGTTGGAGGAAAATTTAAAAAGTCTTTGGGTAATGTCCAGTTGAGTTCGCCCCGAAAAGGGCTGGGGACTAATCCGATTTCCGAAGCCACTTCCAACCGGCCCACAAAGGGAATCGCAGAGGCCCTGAAAAATCCGCGTTTGGGTGCGGCGAGTGTGAGGGTGATCGCGGCGCGAACGGCTTCTCCGAGAATTTCTCCGCTGTCTGCATCAACACCTGAAGGCGCATCAATTGCGAGGACAGGAATTCGTGAATCATTAACGCTCTGAATAAGCTTTTGCCAATCGGCGGCAAGGGGCCGATTGAGGCCAATGCCAAATAAGCCGTCCACAATTAACATCGCGTCGGCAGAAGCTTCGGAGAATTTTACGCCGGATTTTTTTGGTTCACGCACTTCCATCAGAACCACTTTACGTCCCGTGAGATGGGACAACGCAGCGCGGGCGTCGTCTCCGTTGTGGCCTTTGCCCGCGAGAATCAGGATTTTTTCGCCAAGTTGCGTCATCGCCAAAGCTCGTTCGGCGACGAGTTTTCCGACGCGCGCAATGACTTTTTTCTCAGTCTGACCGTTCAACCAGGTAGCGCGTTCCCACTCGCGCATCTGTTCAACAGAAATAATTGGAACTGGCATAAGGTGAAGTGCGTGTGATCAGGTTGTGGTAAAAAATCTGGCTGACACTAGAAGTC
>JBDSYB010000006.1:0-13412 GCA_039925885.1 Verrucomicrobiota bacterium | reverse complement strand
ATCATTGAGCCGCTGGAGAAAGAATTGGGAATCAAGTTGTCGGATTACACTCGCCTGGCGCAGGGGCAAGTCACCTTTGCCCTGACGCAAAACGGGTGGCAGGGCAAGACGAACGAATCGCTGGGCTGGATTTTTTTGATGGACACAAAAGACAAAGGCGAAGTTTTGAAAACGAATCTCGCCACCATGAAGAAAAAATGGGTGGATGCCGGAAAACAACTCAAGACGGACAAAATTCGCGATGTTGAATTCACCACCTTGATCACATCGACCGAAGGCATTGCGGAGACGATGGAAAAAATTTTCCCGCGCGGCAAAACGGAAAAGGACGACGCCAAACCTGCCGGAAAAAAACTGGAAATTATAATCGGGCAGAGCGGTTCGCTGCTGCTCGTCGGCAATTCGGCCAAAGTCATCGAAAAGGTTTTGGTGCATCAAAGCGGCGGGCTGGCCCCGGCGTTAAGCGAGGAAGCAGCGTATCAAGGGAATCATAACGCGATGTTTCGCGACGCGCCGTTTTATGTCTGGATGAATGTGAAACCGCTCATTGAAAATCTGACCCATAAAGCAATGGAGACGCCTTCCGATAACCCGCTCGCGCCCAAGCCGGATCGATTGGTCGCCTCGACCGGACTCGGTGGTTTGCGAACAGTGGCTTTTAGTTATCGCACGCAGACCGAAGGTGGCAGCGCGCAACTTTCTCTTGGCATTCCCGAAGCCAGCCGCCAGGGGATTTTCAAAGTTTTCGCGGCGGAAACCAAGGAAGCAAGCCCGCCTGTTTTTATTCCAGCAGACGTAACGAAATTCACCCGCTGGCGGTTGAATCTGCCCAAGGCATTGAATGGTTTGGAGGCCATGTTGACGGATATTTCACCGGCGATTGGCGGCGCGTTTAAATTGATTTTTGAATCTGCCGGGAAAGATAAGGATCCTAATTACGATTTGAAAAAAGAATTACTGGCAAACCTTGGAGACGATTTGATCAATTATCAACGGCGCTCGGCGAAAAGCGCGTTGGCGGATTTGAATTCGCCTCCTTC
Source organism: Verrucomicrobiota bacterium (assembly GCA_039925885.1). Lineage (GTDB taxonomy): Bacteria > Verrucomicrobiota > Verrucomicrobiia > Limisphaerales > CANJXF01 > CANJXF01. The sequence goes on along the minus strand of JBDSYB010000006.1, from coordinate 12,372 downwards.
CATTTATCTTCTCGGTTCACCCAATCCCGACAAATTGGCCCATGCCCTTAAAATTGGTATGTCGTTGCTTTCTCCGAGTGTGCTGGAAGAACGCGAATTTCTCGGGAGAAAAATTTACAAGGTTCCACCCTCGCCCCTTCTCAGCACGGACCCAAAAGCCAAAAATAAGAACCTCAATTTCTCAGCGAGCGGCGGATATGTGGCCCTCTCCAGCGATGTAGCGATCCTTGAAGAATATTTGCGGAGCAGCGAAATGAAGGGCAAATCGCTTTCGGAAACGGCCGGGTTTAAAGAAGCGGTGGAAAAAGTGGGCGGATTTGGCACTGGTTTGTTCGGCTACAGCAATCAACAAGAAGACATGCGTGCCACTTTTGCCGCGTTGAAAAATGAATCGGCCAAGCTGTCGGACTTGATAAAAAACCCGGCGCTCAGTCCGAAAACTCCCGCTGAACAGAAAAAATTTGATGAGTGGGCGGATTTTTCTTTGTTGCCCGCCTATGAGAGCGTTTCGAAATATTTTTACTTTTCAGTGTATGGCGGCGGCTTCGATGCCAATGGTTTCTCCATGAAGTTTTTTTATCCACAGCCTCCGGGGTTGAAGAAATAGCGTTGACTGACAAATTTCGGGTTTAAAAAATCATGATCCAATTCCAAATTATTTTTAACCCAACCAGCGCTTCTGAACTGGCTAAAATGCCGCGCGAACTGCAATTGCATATTCTGGGTGAATTTCGCGGGCTGCCGCAAAAAATCATGAGCACGGATTTGGATCGTTTTGGAAAGTTGGAGCGAGCTGGCAAGACGCTGCATCGTTTTCGTCTGGGAGATTATCGCGTTTATTTTGAACGACACGATCTAGGTATCGTGGTGCATCGAATTCTCAATCGGAACACGTTGAAGGATTTTCTTTTTCGCTCCAGCCTTCCCACGGGCGAAGATGAAGCGCTGGAAAAGAACCCCAAATTTTGGGAGATGATCGAGTCGTCGCGCTCGGGAACAGCGAAGAGCGAAGTGGTAAAATAATTTCATCGCGATGGAACACTGAACATCGATGTTCGATGTTGAATTTTCTCCAATCCCTACACCTCTTCGCCCAGTTCCACATTCCAATACGCTAAATCCAGAAAATGCTTCCAGCTTTCGTGATGCGTCAAACCGAGATTGACCTGCACGAAGGGTCTCCATTTCGGTCGTTTGGGTTTGCGCACCAGATGGAGACCGGCTTCCTGGGGCGTGCGATTGGCTTTGCGCGTGTTACACGGAATGCAGGAGCAGACAATATTCTCCCACGTTGTGGGGCCCCCTCTGTCCCGCGGCGTCACGTGGTCGAGGTTCAAATCTTTGCGCTCGAAAATTTTCCCGCAATATTGACAGGTATTTCGATCGCGCTCGAAAATATTATGCCGCGTGAATTTGACCTCTTTTTTGGGCAGGCGATCAAACATGACGAGCAGGATCACGCGCGGGACGCGAATCTTGAACGAAATGGTGTGAATGCTTTCTGGATGCGGCTCTTGAAGGGAAAAATCCTGCCATTGCGAAAAATTAAAAGTTTGAAACGCCCCTTCCTCATCGGAAAAGACAACGTTGGCGTGGCCTTCAAAAAGAAGGCTCAGCGCGCGTCGCGTGGTGCAAATATTGACCGCCTGCCAGAGGCGATTCAGAACCAGAACATGTTGGTTGAGAAACGAAGTCATAAGTTTTTTTAACTTCGCGCGGAGCTTATCACACGATTTATCCGAGTGTCAACGCGGGCAGAACTTTTTGGAGGTTGCTTGCCAAGTGCGGAATTAAGGCTTTATCTTCGTGTCTTATGAAACGGATTTTATGTTTACTGCTTCTAACCACTGCAATCATTCACGCCGAAGGTCCCGACCAGGAGTACGTGCGCATTTACAACTTAATCAACCAGGGGGACTCTCTCAAAGAAAGCGGCAATGTTCGCGCCGCCCGGGAAAATTACGAGGAAGCGCAGACAGGCTTGAAAAAATTGCGCACCAATTCTCCAAAGTGGAACGAAACACTTACTCAGTATCGCTTGGATTATGTCACGGAAAAGCTTGCTGCGATGGGGTCGGTTTCCGCCCCGGTCAAGGCGCCCGCTCCGGCCGTTGAATTTAATTCCACTTTCAGCACTCCCACCAACAACGAGCCGCTCACTCCGTTGCCCACAAATTTCATCGTTCCGACCGTCACACTTAAAAAGGAGAGGCACCGGTCCCAAACCACTCCTGCTTCCACAAATCGCACCGAAAAGCCCCCCGCACAGATCGCGCCCGTCCCGGACAAAGATGTGGCCAAACTAAAAAATGAACTGGAAGCGCTGGAAAAAGAACGCGATCTGCTAAAGGTCTCCATGGAGCGACAGAAAGCCGCCACAAATAACTCAAACGCTTTGCCGAAAAACTCGACTGAGCCAGAGCAAAAGTCCGTTCCTGACGGGACGAAGGATGTTTCGCCCTCTCCTGACACAGCGCCCAGGTCCACTCCTCCTTCCACTTCTGAAAACTCCATTCCCACCAAAAAGAAACGTGAAATTCCGGCTGGAACCGGAGCGCTGGTCGCTCAAGCCGAACGGGCTTTTGCAGCAAGACGTTTCGATGAAGCCGAAAAAAAATATCTCGAAGTTCTCCGCCAGGATGAAAAAAATGTTTATATCATCGGGAATCTTGCCGCGACCGAAATGGAGATGGGGCACACCGCCGACGTGGAAAAAAATGTGAATCGCGCTCTGGCCATCGATCCCGAAGACCCTTTTTGCCTCACTCTTTTGGGCATGGTGCGGTTCAACGAAGGGAAGCTTGATGAAGCCCTCAGTATTCTCACTCGCTCCTCCAAAATCGATCCTGAAAATCCCGAGACACAAAATTATCTTGGTATTACGCTCGACCAAAAGGGTGAGTTAAAAGGTGCGGAAACGGCCTTGCGCAAAGCCATCACGATCCAACCCGGCTACGGCGGCGCGCATCAAAATCTGGCGGTGGTTTATGCAACGCAACAACCGCCTTTTCTGGAATTAGCCCGCTGGCATTACGACCGTTCTGTTTCCCTGGGAAATCCCAAAAATCCTGACGTGGAAAAATTGCTCGGTGCCCGATGATATTTGGTTCCCTTGTTTCGCGTGATGGTTTTTCTTCAATATGCTTCATCAAATTGTTGAAGAAATCACCGTTAGAACAAATGGGCGCGGCTTTTATGAAGTGACCACCGAACTGGCGACTCAGGTCAACAAAGCCGACATGATGACCGGTTTGCTCACGCTCCATCTGCAACACACTTCAGCTTCTCTGGTCATTCAGGAAAATGCCGACCCGGAAGTGCGGCGCGATTTCGAACGTTTTTTCGCGCGGCTGGTTCCCGATGGCGATCCAATATTTCGTCACTCCAGCGAAGGCGAAGATGACATGCCAGCCCACATTCGAACCGCTTTAACCGCCGTGAATTTGAGCATCCCGATTTTGCGCGGCAAATTGGCTCTCGGTACATGGCAAGGCGTTTATCTTTGGGAACATCGCCAGCAATCGCACACCCGCCGTCTCACTCTCCATCTGGTGGGGGAATAAACTGGCGAACATCCTAAAGCGATGGCAGCTTTTTGCTCGTCATAATTGCCATGCAAAATCTTAAATTTCCAACACGTTTCTGTCTAGTCACCATACTTCTTTGCGCAAAAACTTTCCTGGCCGGCGCTCAAACCAACACAAACCGTTTCGGTTTTACCGGCCCGGAAATATTTCCTATCGACACGCAAATTGGCCTGTTGCACGAGGCGGATTTGGATGGCGATGGCAAAATTGATCTCATCCTCGTCAACAATTCCCGGTCAAAAATAAATTTGCTCTACAATCAGACGGGCAAGACCAATAAGGTCATTTCCCCCAGGGACAGCTTTAAACGCGAGCTGAATGAGCTGCCGCCCGATTCCCGTTTTCGCATTGATTCCATCGCTTCGGAAAAAAGAATCTCATCCCTCGTCGTGACGGATTTGAACGGCGACAAACGGCCCGACCTGGCTTATTACGGCGATCCAAAAGAACTGGTCTTGCAATATAACGAGGGAACAAATGGCTGGAGCGCTCCAAAACGCTGGCCAATTGACGACGGACAACTCGGCCAAAATGCTTTGGCGACGGGCGATTTGAACGGCGATGGTCGAACCGATCTGCTGCTCTTGGGCGATAATCACATTTATGTTTTTTCCCAAGGGGCGGATAAAACACTGAGCGAACCTGAGAAAATTCCGTTCACCGATGTCGTCAAGGCGATTCAAGTTTTGGATATCGATGGCGATGGACGCGAAGACTTGCTGCTGATCAATTGGGACAGTCCCAATCCATTTCGTTTTCGACTGCAAAATGCTGAGGGGCAACTCGGCCCCGAAATTCATTTCGCTCTTCCCGCGATTCGTTCCTATGGAACTGACGATCTGGATGGCGATGGCAAGACCGAAGTCATCACCATCGCGCAAAATTCAGGTCGGGCGCAGGTTTCAAATTTTGTGCAGAAACCGGCGGACGCCTTGAACGCTTATTTGCGCAAAGGGCAGTTCCAGGTTTTGCCGTTAAGTAAAACCAGCCGAGCGCGGCGCGGCGTCCTTTGGTCAGACATCAATGGAGATCAGTTGCCGGATTTGCTCGTGAGCGAACCGGACAGCGGACAACTCACCGTCTATTTTCAAAAAGCCGACGGCTCGCTTGGACCCGCCAAAAAATTTCCCACATTGACGGGCGTGAGCGACCTCGCCGTCGCAGACTGGGATGGAGATGGCGTGCCGGAAATTTTTCTCCTGAGCACTGACGAACGGCAAATCGGCATGACACGCCTCGACAAAAACGGTCGAATCCCTTTTCCCACCCTCTTGTCTATCGAAGGAAAACCTCTCGCCATGACCGTGGGAAAATTGGACGCGTCAGGCAAGCCGACTCTGGCCGTCATTTCCGAACAGGACAGCCGCAGGTTTTTGGTGACACGCACCGCCGACGAGAAAATTCGCACCCAACGTTTGAGCGACAGTTTCAAATCCAATCCCAGCGCACTGGCTATTCATGATGTGAATCAGGATGGTTTCGCTGACCTCGTCGTCTTGGTGCCTTACGAAAAAATTAAAGTTTTGCTCCAAGTGCCGGGAAAAAGTTTTGATGAACAGGATATTGTTCCACCCGGCGGTTCCGTGGAGCAACCGTGGTTGAGCGCCGCCGATGTGGACGGCGACGGCAAACCGGAATTGCTTTTGGCGCAGAAAAATTTTGTCCGCGCCGTCGTGTTAAAATCCGAGCCGCAAAATAAAGGCGTGAACACTCGTTCATCTTGGTCGTTCGTGGTCAAGGAGCAGATTAATGGCACTTCCAGCAATTCGCGAATTGTCGCCGCAACACCCGTGGCCAATGGTACCAATAAAATATCAGCCCTTTTTCTCCTCGATGCGGAACGAAAAGCCTTGACCCTCTCGGAACGCGACAAAACGGGCGTTTGGCAAGTGGTGCGAAATGTTTTCCTGCCAGTCACCGATTTCACAGAGTTACGCACTCTCACTTTAAACGCCAGCAATGCCAATAGCGTCGCATTCATCGGAAACAATGCGGTGGCGTGGATGAAACTTTCCGGGAAAACCTGGGAGTTTTCCGAACTGGACGGTTATGAAACACCCATCAAGGACGGACGGCTCAATGATGTCATTTCCGGTGACTTGAACAACGACAAGCGCAAAGAACTGGTCTTTTTGGAGACGGTTAGGAGTTACGTCGATCTCGTGATGTTTGAACCGCCGCACCAACTGGTTCCCGCCAATCGCTGGCCCGTTTTCGAGGAACGCACTTTCCGTTCCCGTCGCAACGATCTGTCCGAACCGCGCGAAGCCATCGTGGCCGATGTCACCGGCGACGGAAAAAATGACCTGATTATTTTAGTCCACGACCGGATTTTGGTTTATCCGCAGGAATAAATGGCACAAGCCCCCCACACTTCGCTCTCAAACAATCACGCCCTTACTTCCCTGCGTCTTGTTTTTGTTATAACCTCAGAATGCTCCCGACCCGGCAAAACCAAAATGCTTTCGCCGATCATGAAGATCAGCATTCCGAAAAGAAAGATGCGCCAGATTTCGCCTTGCAACGCGTCGCTCTTTGCCTGTTTGTCCTGCAACATTTGAAATGTAACTCCAGCGAACAATTTTTGGGCGTCGTTCATTTCAAGAGTTTCGAGGTCATCTTCAGCAGGCGGACGATTGACGGCGACAAGGCGATCTCCAGAACGATAAACACCGGCTTGCGAGCGAATGTTTTTCGGTGCGGTCGAATCAACGGAAGTCCATTGCTTTTGCTGGTCGGCCTGGCTCAATTCGCCGCTACTCACGCTCGCGACTTGCTGCAAACGTTTGCTGCCCGTTTGCAACAATCGCTGTGTCATCGGAACGAGAACGGGACCGTCGCCGAGCGTTGACCAATCTTTGTTTGGCAACGAAGCGCAAAAATAAATTTCTCCTCGACCAACGATTTGTCTCGCGAGAAACGGCGAGCCATCCTCAAACGCAGCGAGAATGGAATGTGGCTGCGTCTCGTGAGAGCGCGGCTGTTGTTTTTTGGAAAAGTCAGCCGCGCTCTCACGAGGCGCAGCCACGATTATTTGTCGGCGAATAAATTCTGTTTGCGCGAGCGGCAGACTCCATCCTTCGTCCGTTTTGGCGAGCGGCCCTTGTTCTTCATCCCATTTGTTGATGCGAAAACTTTTTTCAGCATCGGCGTTTTGGATTTCGCCCCAGCTAAATCCGCTGAACTGCTGCGCGTCGGATTTTCCGCTCGGGAAGAAAATCGCGGAACCACCTTGCTCGACAAATTCGCGGATGCGTTCGGCTTCGGCAGCGGCAGGCAATGCCCCTTGCCAGAAAATGACACTGCGACCATCCAGATTTGCAGCCGACATTTCCGCAGGAGAAATGAGTTGGGCGGCATCTTTATCTTTCGCAATTGCACTCACCGCGAGCTTCAAAAAGCGGCCAGTTTGCGCGTCGTCGCTCACAACGATGGCGCGAACGGGAGTTTCACCGCCGTAAACAAAAAACGTTTGGTTATCCAAAATGTTGCCGTCGGCGGGTGATTGAAAACTTCCCCAGCCCGCGTCCTTTTTATTTCCCAAGCCAGTGTTGTAACGCCAGCGCATCACCTGGCCGTCGATGGCGATTTCAGTTTCGGATTCCGCGCCGTCGAGAATTGTTTTGATCGGAAAACGTTCAGCGGATTCGGTGTTGCGCTGGAGATCGAGGACGAATTGCAGTTCGTTTTGATCGCCTTTGGCGCGGCGGGAAATTTCCTGAACAGAAATGGAGGTGTTGCGTTCGGGCGGCTGATTGAGCGCGAGCAGACGAACGCGAACTTTTTGCGGAAGCGAACCGAGTTGCGCGACGACAGTTTTGAAACGCGCATCGTCGGGTTGCCAATTGCTGCGTTGCAAATCGGAGGCGATCCAAATCTCGGCGGAACCGGAACGATTTTCGATCAGATAATTGAAAGCAGATTGCAGCATCGCGGGGAGATCGGCGGCGGTATCGGTCGGCGCGGTCAGCGAAAGTTCGGGGAGCGCGGTGGCGTTGATAATTTCCTGGGGCAAACGCGTCGCGCTGTCGATCAACACGAGATGGCTCGCGCCATCGAATTGTTTCGCAGCTTGCGAGACGAGTTTCAAAGCTTGTTCGCGCTTCGTCGTGTTGCCGGAAATTTTTGTTTCCATGCTCGCGGAACGGTCGAGCAAAATGAGGACGACATCCGGCGCGGGCGAAAGCATCCAGCCCATCCAGCCGCCAGCGAGCGGGCGCGCGAGAAATAAAATCAAAGCGAGAACAGCGAGTGTGCGGAAAAGGAGAATTAAAAATTGACGAAGTTTCGCGTGACTCGTTGAGGCGCGAGTTGCGGAAAGTAGAAAACGCATCGCAGCCCACGGCTGGCGGCGATGCCGCATGCGATTGATCAAGTGAATGATCACCGGCAGTAAAACGAGCGGCAATCCCCACAAAATGAATGGCTGGAGGAATGTCATGCGTCGGGTAGCACCTGCCTCCGGCGGGGGCGTTGAAAATTGTGGTCAAAAATGGATGAACACTCGCCCTCACCCCACCCCTCTCCCCCGAGGAGAGGGAGAATCGTATTCCGGTTCACTGAAATATCAGTCGCTGAACCCTTCGCAGAGTCAGCCGAAAAACCAGAAAAGTCTAATCGATGTTCCCTCTCCTCGGGGGAGAGGGTTAGGGTGAGGGCGAGCGTTTCATCTGACTTTACCGTCTCTGGCAAAACAGAATCATGCGGTTTATAGAAAAACTTTTCGCACCCGCCGGAGGCAGGTGCTACCCAGCGCGATATCATCGACTTAATCATCTTGCTGAAGCGGCGCGGGTGCGCTCGGTTAAAAAATCAGCGATGATCTTTTCGTAATTTTCGTCGGTGACGACTTGGCGGTAATCGGCGTTGAATTCGTGGCAACCGTTGCGCAGCAGTTCCAAAAATTTTCGGATTTGCTGGAGATATTGTTCGCGAATCACGGCGGGTTCGGTGACGAGGCTGAAGGAACTTTCCAGATCCGCGAAGCGAACGGGGCGGTCAAATTTGAAATCGAGTTCGGCGCGGTCGAGCAGATGAAAAATCGCCAGATCATGTTTTTGAAAACGGAGATGTTGAAAACAACTGAGCAGTTCTGTCGTGTCGCAAAAAAAATCTGAGAACACGGCGACCAAGGCGCGGCGTCGGGTTTTCTCGGCGATTTCGTGCAAGACTGGCATCAGGCCGGTTTCGCCATTGGGTTTTGCTTTGTCCAAAATTTCTAAAAGATTTTGGAAGTGCGCGGGATTGCGACGCGCGGGAAGTTCGTGGACGGTTTTTTCGCCGACGACAATTAAGCCAGCGGCGTCGCCTTGATGAATGACGAGATAGGCAAGCGTCGCGATGAGACGTTTCGCAAAATCAAAACGGCTTTCGCCATTTTCGGAAAATCCCATCGACGCGCTGCAATCGAGCACGAAGTAGCAGCGCAGGTTTGTTTCTGCCTCGAACTCCTTCATGTAAAAGCGGTCGGTGCGGCCGAACACGCGCCAGTCGAGTCGGCGGATGTCGTCGCCGGGCGTGTAGTTTCGATATTCGGCGAACTCGACGCTCGAACCGCGATGCGGACTTTTGTGCTGGCCAGAAACGGTTCCTTCCATTGGAAACCGCGAAAGCAGCGGCTGTCCCATGAGGCGGGCGAGGACTTTTGCATCCAAAAATTTATTTAAACCGTCGGCTGACATTCCGCGCAATTTACAAGAGGAACAGCCCCAAGGATAACTTTTTCAAGATGTTTGTCCCCGACTGGCCGTGCTGCGATTGCCGCAGGTTGCCAATTGCCAATTTTACATATCGTGGCATGATGTGTATTATGAAAAGCCACCATGTCACTCTTACTGAACCGGTCAGTGCGTTGATCGAAAATCAGATTGCCTCTGGACGTTTCAAAGATTTCTCTGCCGCGATGCAGGAAGCGGCGTGGAATTATTTCTGCGCAACCCATGACGCACTGGCTGAATACGGAGTAACCGCCGCTCAGGTGGATCGTCGTTACCAGAAGGACATCCAGGAAACGCGTCGTTTGAAAATGGCCGGCAAACTCAAGGAATGGAAAACGTGAAAGTTTTTACCCGCTCCAGTTACGACCGCGCTTTCAAAAAATTGACGGGACCAGAAAAGACGGTGGTCCATGCCGCTGTCTCCCGATTACCCGATTGCGTGGGTCACCCGCATACGCATTCCGGCGTCGGCATCCGCAGAATGGGAAAATATTTGGAGTGTCGCGCCGGGTTGCAACTGCGGGTTTTATTCTACCTCTTTGAAGGCGACATTTTTTTGGCGACCATCGGTAACCACAGCGACATTGCACGATACATAAAAGAAAATTGACGAACTACGCGCGAACCTTGTCCCCTCGCACTTCTTTCAAAAGTTGTTCGATGATGAAACTGCTGGTGATGCCTTCGGATTGCGCCTGGAAATTCGTGAGAATGCGATGCATCAAAACGGGTTCGGCGACGGCTTCCAAATCTTCCATGCGCACGAGATAACTGCCTTGCAAAACGGCGCGAGCTTTTGCGCCGCGAATCAGATATTGCACGGCGCGAGGGCCAGCGCCCCACGTCACCCATTTTTTAATCCATTCATGCGCGTCGTCGGAACGCGGGCGCGTCATGCGAACTAAATCAACGGCGGTATCGTAAATGTGATCGGGCACGGGGACGCGTTGCACGACTTCCTGAAAATTTAAAATCTGTTCGCCGGTAATGATGTGCTTGAGCGGAGCTGGCAACGCGCCGGTGGTTTCGCGGGCGATGCGGCGTTCCTGTTCGAGACTCGGATATTCGAGATTGATCAGGAACATGAAACGGTCGAGTTGCGCTTCGGGCAAAGGATACGTGCCTTCCTGCTCGATGGGATTTTGCGTCGCGAGAACGAAAAACGGCGACGGCAACGGAAACATTCTTCCCGCAACGGTGACACGATGTTCCTGCATCGCTTCGAGAAGCGCGGATTGAGTTTTCGGCGGCGTGCGATTGATTTCGTCGGCGAGAATAATGTTCGCAAACACTGGCCCTTTCGTGAAAACGAAGGCGCGCTGTCCCGGCTTATCCGTCTCCTGCAAAATATCGGTGCCGGTGATGTCGGACGGCATGAGGTCGGGCGTGAATTGAATGCGGCTGAAATCGAGCGACATCACTTGCGAAAGCGAATTGACGATGAGCGTTTTCGCCAAGCCCGGAACGCCCATGAGCAAACCGTGACCGCGCGCCAGAATGCAAATCATCACGCGCTCCACAACGAGATCCTGACCGATGATGACCTTCGCGATTTCCGCGCGAATTTCCTGATAAACTTTGCGCAACGCATCAATGGCGGCGACGTCGTTGGCGGAAGTTGGCGTTGGTTGTTCAGACATAGTTCAAAGATTTTGCCACAGTGCATCGGGAAGTCGAATAAGTTTCAGGTTTAAGAGAGATTTTGCGCTGTTTCGTTCAAAAGCTTTTCGCTGATTTCGGGAGAGTGAAAATGAATTGCTGAATTTGATGAGGCCACTATCGTTTTTTGCATGAAGAAAATTTCGTCTGTTGTGAATGCATTAAAACTTGCCGGGATTTTTCTCGCGTCTGTCATCGCCCAATCTTCGCCCGCGCAAAACGCCGAGTCGCTAAAAATTCAAATCGGCGATGTCAAAGACACGCGCACCACCGGGAAATTTTTTGCGGGATTGGATGTCGATTTGAAGTTTATCGGTGATTTGATGGACAGCGCCGAACGAATCAAAGTCATTCCCAGTCAGGCCATCGATGAAACTGGAAAAAATCTGATCGATCCCGAAAAGAAATCCGACAGCTTCAACAAGATCGGGCAATCCTCCGGTCAGAAAAATTTTACTCTCAAACTTCGGAACCCAGCCCGCCGCGCCAACAGCATCAAGGAACTTTCCGGCGAAGTGCAAATTTTCGCGCCGAGCCTTGACGCGGATTCAGTCGTCACAATCACAAATGTCGCGTCTAACGCAACGGCACTGCCTTTGGAAAATAAAAGTTTGAAGACTGCGGGCGCGGAACTCTCCATCTTGAATAGGGCGCAATACGACGAACTGAAAAGCAAACGCAACCCAGCCGTTGGAATTGAACAGCTTTTCTCCGCCTTCATACCGACGCATCCAAACGGTCTTGCTATTTTAGTCAAAGATCCCCAAGCACGAATCATTGGATTTGAAGCCATAGACGCGAAGGGCAAAACACTCTTTGTGCCGCGCACGTGGAAAGATGACCTGAGCATTTACGATGTTTCAAAAGGGTTGGATCCCGAAATGTCAGTGCGCATACTGCTCGGCACACCGAAGTCACTGGTGAAAGTTCCATTCAAATTCACCGATATTGCGTTGCCTTAGTTTTCAATTTGGCACCGTCATTTTAAATTTAGGAATTCGCGTCAGAACTTTTCGTCCATTTGCATCGACGCCGATATAGCTTCCTTCCGCAATCGCCGATTTCGTGTCGAGCAGGTGAAACGAGTTGTAGCTGAACTTTTCGCCCGGCTCGATGGTGGGATGTTCGCCCACAACCCCGTCGCCTTCCACCGCCGTAATTTCACCGCGAGTATTCGTCACCACCCATTTGCGTCCGTGAATGGTCACCGGAATTTCCGTGTCGTTGTGAATGCTGATAAAATATACAAAGCAATGCGGTCGATCCAGCGGCGTGTCCACGTCGGGTTGATAGGCAACGCGATCAACGGTCACTTTTAAATTTTCCGGTTCAAAAAATTCTGCGTTCACGCGGCGCAACGTAAACTTGGATAGACAGAATTAACAGGATTAACAAAACCAGGGCAGGTA
>JBDSYB010000005.1:0-7252 GCA_039925885.1 Verrucomicrobiota bacterium | reverse complement strand
AGCATGAGCCGTCCGGCCAATCCGTATGACAACGCTTTTGCGGAATCGTTCATGGCGACATTCAAAACCGAATGCTTTGCAGAGAAGCCGAACACGCGGGCGGAAGCCAAACTCAAGGTCTTTGATTACATCGAAACCTTTTACAACCCAAAGCGGCTCCACAGCGCCCTGGGTTACAAATCACCTGTGGAATTTGAAAAACAGTTCAACTAACATTAACCAACAAATCTCCTGAAAGCCCCATCCACGTTTTCGAAGAAAGATCAAACACAAAGAACAGGTTCGCTGTTCCCTCTCCTTGGAGGAGAGGGTTAGGGTGAGGACGAGCAAAAATAACTGACTAAAAGCGGTAGAGGACTACCGCACTCCAAGACGCTGCCGCGTTAAAAGAAACACCCGAAATTCGCGAAGCGTCTTGGAGTGCGCCAGCCCTCTGGCGCTGGAAACCGGACAAGTTATTTTAATTTATTTTTGTCCGGTTCACACATCGAGCGGGCGTTAGTAGGTGTATGGCGCACCACGCAACCCGACTGGACAGCGGAAGAGCACGAGAATACCGTTGTGACATGAACAACTGGACAACAACCGCCCCGCTCTTGGGTTTAGCGCGGCTCCCATTTCGAGCCGCCGGTTCATCCCGCTGTGGCTCTCTCATCCGTTAGGCGGCAACTACAGGCGCACGATGGTGTTCAATCAACAAACATTGAAAACTCGCACCGCTACTATCACGGCCTTGGTTCTCGCCACACTCGGTGCCGTTCTCTGGATTCTATTAAGCCCCAACGAACGCCAGCCCGTTTATCAGGGCGAAACCCTGACCTACTGATTGAGCGATTTTTGGCCCGGACGCAACCCGACTCCTGAGAAACGTAAACAAGATAAGCTCGCCGTCCGGCAAATCGGCAACAACGCCATCCCCATAATGTTACAATGGATTTCCGCTAACGATGCCAAGGATGACCCGCTCAAAGCAAAAATGGTCACATGGATTTCTCGGCATCCTTGGGTGCCTTTCCGAATCGAATCCTCCACGGACAAAAATTTGTTGGCCGAGGCTGGCTTCCGGATTCTCGAAAAATCTCAAGCCCGCTCCGCTGTCCCTGCTCTCGTTGAAATCGTAAAGGCTGGTGGGGGCGAATCCGCCAACGACAACGTGACTTTTGCGATGTTGGCGCTAGCCAACCTCGATCCCGACGCCGCAACCAAAGCTGGAATTCAATTCGGAACTAATCGGTGGTCCGGAACCAATGTCATTGCAATCGGTTGGAGCGCACCACCGGCAGCCGTGAATAAATGACTTTCACACGTCGGCGGTGCTTCCAGCCTGCCAAAGCGGCGTTGTGCGGACAACCTGTTGAAACATGACAGCTAACCATCCGCTGCCGGAGCCAACCGCCGCCCCGCTCATGGGTTTAGCGCGGCTCCCATTTCGAGCCGCCGGTTCATCCCGCTGTGGCTTCAGCTTAGCGCCGTAGGCGCGGCCTATTTGTAGTTTGCGATGACAAAAACAATCCAAGCTCCGTCAGGAGCGGCCTCATCTGGCAAAGCGGAAGAGGTCGCCCCGACGGGGCTAAAGATGATTTTAAGGAGGATGATTCTATAAAGAGGTCGCTCCGCTGGAGCTTGCCCGAACCCAGTGCGGGTTGGGATCATTCGCGGGCGATGACCCGGGGTAGCTCGTGCCTCGCAACCCCGGGCTGAATGATTCAATCCCGTTGGGATTTCGCGAAAATAAACGCAGCGCCGACTTCAATCATCGACTGCCTACATATATTTTTTCCAACTGTTTACGGTAAATCTCTCTTTCCGAAGCTGATAATACTTTTTCAAGCGGTTGTAGCTTGTAGTCGAGGTATTCCTGTCGGCTTCTCCTTTTGGGTTTTCCTTCTGAATTCATCTTTTGCTCAAACAGAATCGTAAATACTTGATCCTGTTCTTCAGCACTAAGCCCTAGAGTTGATTGAAGGTTCATCACTTCTCTATTTGCCTCGTCTCTCGCTTTAGCCCAAAGTTCGCCTTGTAAGAAAGAATCGTATTCCCGTAGTTGCTCCTGAGAAAGTATCTGCCGAACCTGCTCCTCCAATCGTTTGTCCTCATTCCCCAGCGAAGCAAGTTCCTCCAGCGAGGAAACGCTTTTGGGTTTTCTTTTGTCTTCGAGGCGTCCAAGGACCAACCCTCTTATATCGGTTTCTTGTTCTGAGGAAAGATTCAACTTTCGTTTCAATTGCTCTATTTTTTCCAGTTCTCTAGATTTAGATTGATCAGCGTTCTGCTTGTTAATGGATCTTGCAAACTCATTTGTAGCAGGATCGAGAGTCACAAATGATTTGTCGTCCTGCATTACAACGACGAGTGGGCCTTTCGCTAGTCTGTCCAGTTCTGCACGTGATTCAACAGCGTCTGACTTGTCGGCAACAGCAAGGGCCACACGAGCGCGCAGCTTGAGCAGTTCGGCGTTATTGGTGTTTAATTGGTTGATCTCTTCGCGCAAGCTTGCGAGTTCGCCCGTGGCCTGGTCGCGTTCGCGGGTCAGTTGCTGGTTTTGTTCGGTGAGCGGCTCTTGCTTTTGTTGCAATGATTGCGCTTGAGTTCGCAGAGTCGAAATCTGACGAGCCTCGAATATCGCTACGGCGAGGGCGATGACAGCAACGGCGATTAAACTTTTTTGGAGTGTTGTCATAGCAATAGTTTTGATGGTTCCGTTCACAAGGGCTGTAACCGTTGAAGCGACTGCCGCACCTTTCAAGGTGGTTGCTGAAATGATTGCCGCCAGACCGACCGGCGCGGCTTGCACGGAGTGGGCCGTTAGCGCCACGCCAATCGCCGCCGCTGTTTGGGTCACGCCACGTTTGGTAAAGAATTTCCGCAGCTTCTCCACGCCGCGATTGACCCGTTTGCGCGCCGCCTCTTCGTTGAGCGAGAGCGCCGCGCCGACTTCGCCCAAGGTTTGCCCCTCGAAAAAACGGAGCAGAACGGCGCGTCGGTCGGTTTCGTTGAGGTTGGCCAGCGCTTCATCGAGCAGCGGGGCGATATGCTGCCACGCGGCTTCATCCGGTGTTTGAGAGATTAAAGATTGCATGTGTGCTTCGTCTTCGCGGCGGCGGCGTCGGTCGGCGGCGCGCAGTTCCGCCGAGGCGGCGTAACGGGTGGTCTTGAAGAGCCAGCCGAGCAGAAAGGTGCCGTCGGGCAGGCGCGCGGCTTTGCGGGCGAGGATAAGGAAGACGGCCTGGGTGATTTCCTGCGCGAGATGCGGATCGCTGACTTGTCGCAAGGCAGCGGAATGCACGAGGTTGATGTGCCGCGCGACGAGTGTCTCAAAGGCGGACTCGGATTGGTGCGCGGCGAATTCGCGCACGAGCGTCATGTCATCCGGTTTGTCCATTCACCTACTAATGCCCGCCGGAATGAAAAGCGGACATATTATTTTCGGACGCCGGCAGGTTCGTGAACTGGATCGGCCACGCCTCTGAGTTTTTGCAGCGCCTCGGAAAAGTCATTGGGATAGGGCGCATCGCAACTCTGCGTTTTTCCAGTTCGCGGATGGAGAAAGGCGAGGTGTTGCGCGTGCAACATCTGGCGCGGCACGGAAACGTTTAGGATTTCTTTCGCCCGTTTGTTCTGGCGCGTTCCGTAAACGGTGTCGCCGAGAACCGGAAATCCGAGATGCTGAAAGTGGACGCGGATCTGATGGGTTCTGCCAGTGAACAATAGCGCTTCAGCAAGGGTTGCGCCGCGCAAACTTTCCAACACGCGAAAACCGGTGCGCGCCGAACGGCCTTTCCCATCCGTCGTGACGGCCATTTGCTTGCGGTGGATCGGATGTCGCGCAATCGCGCCGGAAATTTCGCCGGATTTTTTGGTCATCTCTCCGCAGACAATGGCGTGATAAATTTTTTCCACGCTGCGTCCGGCAAATTGTTCCGCAAGTGATTGGTGCGCCGCATCCGTTTTTGCGACGACGAGGCAACCGCTGGTGTCTTTGTCGAGCCGATGAACAATTCCGGGACGCGCGACACCGCCGATGCCGCTCAATTTCCCGGCGCAATGATGCAAAAGGGCGTTGACCAAGGTGTGCTCGGCGTTGCCCGCGGCGGGATGGACGACGATTCCGGGCGGTTTGTTGAGCACGAGCAAATCCTCGTCTTCAAACAAAATGTCGAGGGCGATTTTTTCCGGCTGCGCCTGGGCAGGTTTGGCTTCCGGCCAAAAAATGGAAATAATTTCACCGGCGCGAGGATGATGGGTGGCTTTGATGGGTTTCCCGTTCACTTGGATGTGCCGTTCCTCAATCAACCGCTGAATCGTGCCGCGCGAAAGGCCGGGAAAGCGCGCCCGCAAAAAAATATCGAAACGTTCGTGCGGAAGTGAATCTTCGACCGTGAAGGTTTCGCTGCGGCCCTGCATGAACTAGATCGGTGCCTCGGAGGAAGACCCCAGCCCCTCGTTTTTCCAGGACAAAATAAATAACAGTCCGACACCGATACAAATTGCGCTGTCGGCAATATTAAAGGCAGGAAAACCAATCTCCTCCGCGCCGCGTCGCTCGATGTAAAAGCGCAAGAAATCAATGACGTGTTGTCGCGCGGGATGGACGCGATCAATCAGGTTTCCAATTATTCCGCCGAAGATCAGTCCCAGCGATACTTGTCCCAGCAAACTTTTAGTGTCGAAATGATTTCGCCAGATGAATAGCCCGACCAGCGCTATAAACGATACGATGGCCAAAATCCTGTTCTGATCGTGAAACAAACTCCAGGCTGCGCCGGTGTTGACCCAATGGACAAATTTGAAAAAACCTGGAATCACGATTCGTTCTTGAGACGAGTGGAGAAATTTCAGCACCGCCATTTTTGTAAGTTGATCGGCAGCGACGATGATTATGGCGATGAAGGCCATGCGGCGGTTTGGGGTGGCGATCATCGCTTGTAAATGACGCGGGTTTTCGCCAGCAGATCGTGCAGGGCGCGTTTGTCTTCGCGGAAAGCAATGAAAATGTAGCCAATGTAAAAAATCAGATCGCTGAGGATTTTTCCGAGAAAACGATAGAACGCATATTTATATCCGAGTTTCGAGTTATCCAACCGGACGATGCGCGCCCCGATAATCATTTTCCCGAGAGTCGCGCCAAATTTTCCGGTCATCAAAACCTCGTAAATCATGTGGATCGTAAGTGAGACTCCCGCCTGTTTTGCCAGAACAGCCAACAGAGGAATGAGATCCTCGAAACGATGCACGTTGGCAGTTTGTTCGGACCGCAAGTTCATGGGCCAGCCCATCATTCGGGCAATCGCAAAAAATACCAGATACAATAAAATCCGATCCACGACGGTCGCGCCTAAACGCGGCCAAAACCCCACCGGTTCAAAATCGCCTTCCACGCCCGTTAACGCGGGTTGGAGAACCGCGATTTCCGTTTGCAATTCCGCGAATTGCGCGGCGGGCAGCCAGCTCCCCATATCGCTGCGCAAGATTTGGGTTTGTCTTCCCACCCGCCCATCGCGCACCCAGCCTTTTAATTCATCCAGCGTGACGGGCCCATATTCGCGCCCATCTCCGCCGATAATTTTGTAGTTTATCTCCATGAATGTCGCGGCTGATTTAAACGCTTGCAGTGGCGAACACAATCTATTTGCGAGATACAAGGGCGCATAATTATTGCAGTGCATCATCGGATTAAGAATTATTTGCGTTACGCGACGCTACATTGGACATGTTCGTCCGCTGAGAATTTCTGACACGCTTCCCCTGCGCGGCGAAAACTTTTGACACAAAAAAAGCGGCGAAACTTATTCGCCGCTTTCTTTTTGAAAACCGAAACTTTTAATCGAAGGCGTGCCCCGCACAACAGAGGACATCGCGGACTTTGTGCCGAACAAGCTCCTTTACTTTCGCGCGAGCGGGGCCGAGGTATTTTCGCGGGTCAAACTCTTTGGGATTTTCAGCAAAAGCTTTGCGAATCGCGGCCGTCATCGCCAAACGCAGATCTGTGTCGATGTTTACCTTGGTGCAACCGACGCGGCGCGCGATTTCAATATCCGCTTCAGGCACTCCCGCGGTTTCCTCACCCATTTTGCCACCATATTTGTTGATTTCAGCGACGAGATCTTTCGGCACGCTGGAGGCACCGTGCAAGACGAGCGGGTAATCTCCCATTCCCGCGTCGAGCAAAGCTTTCTTGATGGCTTTAAGGCGTTCGAGATCGAGATGCTGTTCGCCTTTGAATTTGTAGGCGCCATGAGAATTGCCGATGGCCACGGCAAGTGAATCGACACCGGATTCTTTCACAAATTTCACCGCCTCGTCCGGATGCGTGTAAGCGCCGCCTTTGGAATAACCGCCGCCTTCTTCGCCATCGTCGTGTTGCGCGCCGACCAGCATTCCCAACTCGCCTTCCACCACGCAATTATGTTTGTGCGCGTAATCGACAACTTTTTTGCAAACCTCCACATTTTTTTCAAACGATTCGTGGCTCGCGTCGATCATCACGCTGGTAAAACCCTCATCAATACATTCTTTGCAAAGCTCGAAGGAATCGCCGTGATCGAGATGAACGGCGATGGGAATGTTCGACAAACTAACGGCGGCTTCGATTAGTTTTTTTAGATAAACCGGGTTGGCGTATTGGCGCGCGCCCTTTGAAATTTGCAACATGACGGGCGCTTTTTCCTCTTCGCAAGCTTCGATGATTGCTTGGAGAAGCTCCATGTTGTTGACGTTAAAAGCGCCCAGGGCGTATTTCCCTTTGAGGGCTTTGGCAAAAAGATCTTTGGTGTGTGTGAGTGGCATAATTTTTCAGGTGGATTCGCGAGTTGCGAATCGGGGGCGCATAGTAGAAATGCGCGGCTCAAAAGAAAACAAAATAAAGAAAACAAGGAAGGCGGCGTTTTCAGACGACCGGTTCTTCTTCCGAGAGCTTGCGGTAAAGAGTGGCGACGCTGATGCCCAGAAGTTCAGCGGTTTTTTCCTTGTCGCTGTCGGTATGGGCCAGAACGCGGTTCAAATAGGCTACTTCCTGCTCGCGCAAATAATTTTTTAACAGTGGCATCTGGTTCAAGGGCAGCGAGGACGGACGCCCGGGACTATTGGGATTGGTAAAAATCTGGGGCGCGTTTTCGCCGGAGGGAGCGGGAGAAAAAATTTCTCCTTCAGCCTCTCCGTTGCTCACCGCAAAATTGCGGACGGCGGGCGGCAGGTCGGCCAATTTTATGAGGGCGTCATCGCAAAGAACGGAAGCGCGCTCCAAGGCATTTTC
>JBDSYB010000004.1:0-6340 GCA_039925885.1 Verrucomicrobiota bacterium | reverse complement strand
AGCGGTCTTCATATAAAATGGGAATTCGTTCCGCTGTTTTTCCCTCGCCCAGTTCGATGTAATTTGTTTTCGCCACAACTTCAACTTACTCGATCAAACCCTTTTTCCGCAGCATCGCTTCCATCGCCTTGTCCATCGCGACATCGGCCAGTGGTTTTGTGACCTCGTCCAATCGCGCGTTGGCTTCTTTCAGTTTTTTCGGATCACCAGTTTTCGTTTTTGAATCCTCCATCTCCAAAACTTTTTCCAACTCTTCCATCGCCGACTCAAGCTGCATTTTGTAGTCAGCCTCCAAATCGTTAATGAAGTCAGCCATCGTTTTGCGCGTCGCGCTGAGATTTCCGCCCGCCTTGATTTTTTCTTCAATCCACTGGCGTGCTTTCAAATCGTCGAAGGCAAACTCCACCGATTCTTCGACCATCTTTTGCACTTCAGCGTCATCGACATCGACCGCTGACTTCACTTGCAAGATAGTTTGTTTGCCGGTTTTGATGTCGCGCGCGAGGACGTGCAGAATTCCGTTCGCATCAATTTCAAATTGCACGCCGACACGCGGAACGCCTTTGGGCGCGCGCTCGAATTCCAACGTAAATTTTCCAAGACTCCAGTTGTCGTCGGCGCGTTCGCGTTCGCCCTGCAAAACGTGGATCAACATGCTCGGCTGATTCGCCACCGCCGTCGTGAACATTTCGCCCGCTTTGATGGGAACGGTGGAGTTGCGCGGAATGATGACATTCATCAATCCGCCAAATGTCTCGATGCCGAGCGAAAGCGGGGTGACATCGAGCAATAAAACATTTTTGAAACCGCCGCTGAGAATTTCCGCCTGAATCGCTGCACCGAGCGCAACGGCTTCATCGGGATTCTGCGACGTGTTGAGTTGCGGGCCTTTCGTTTTGTGAAAGTCTGTGCCGAGACGAATCCCGCCGCGATCTTCCGCAAACTCCGCGCAGCCGAAAATTTCCGAAACCATCTGGCGCACGAGTGGCATCCGCGTTTGTCCGCCAACCAAAATAATTTGATCCAAATCTTCGGCTTTAAGTTTCGCGTCGGAGATGGAACGCAAACAATGCGGCCGCGTTTTGGCGATGATTTCGCGGGTGAGGTTTTCCAATTCGGCGCGCGTGAGTTTGTAGCTGAAACTGAAATCGGGCGTGAGAAATGGCAATGCGAATTCGACTTCGGTTTCTGTGCTGAGACGGATTTTGGTTTGCTCTGCGACTTCGCGAATGCGCTCCTATGTAAATTTGGCCCACCCGCCACTTTAATTTTCTCCACCAGAAAATCCACCAGCCGTTTATCCAAATCATCGCCGCCCAGACGCGTGTTGCCGTTCGTGGATATGACCTGGAACACACCGTTGTTTAATTCCAGAATCGAAAGGTCGAACGTGCCGCCGCCCAGATCGTAAACCGCGATCTTCGATTTTTCCTTCAATTTGTCCAGGCCGTAGGCGAGCGCGGCGGCGGTCGGTTCGTTGACGATGCGTTCGACGGTCAACCCGGCCAGTTCGCCTGCGCGCTTGGTGGCGTTGCGTTGCGCGTCGTTGAAATACGCTGGCACCGTGATGACCGCGCGCGTGACCGGTTCGCCAAAATAATTTTCTGCATCGCGTTTGAGCTTCTTCAGAATCTCGGCAGAAATTTCCTCGGGCGTGTAACTGCGTCCATGAATTTCAATCGTGACCGGGCCAGCGCCTTCGCCTTTGACGGGATACGTGACCAACATTTCTTCACGCGGAATTTCCGAACCGCGCCGACCCATGAAGCGTTTGACTGAATAAACCGTTTCCGCCGGTTTGAGCACGCGCACGCGATTGGCTTTGTGTCCGAGAATCGGCTCGCCGTTCGCCGGGAAATGCACGACCGACGGCGTGAGCCGTTGCCCGTCGGCGTCCGCGATGACGAGCGGGATGCCCGAATCAATCGTCGCGACGGCGGAGTTGGTGGTGCCTAAATCAATGCCGACAATTCTGCTCATAAAAAATCACTGCGAAGAAAATGCGGTCAACGAAGGGAAAAGGCAAAAAGGAAACTGTTTGCAAATTGACACGTAAATGATGAAGGTCAGCAGCGAAAACAGTTCCCGGGCTAATCGTATGAAAACATTTATTGTCCTTTTCGTTTTGCTGGCTGGATTGACTGCCAATGTGTTTGGGCAAGGCCAAGTCCTTCTGGGTAACAATTCCAGTTCACTCGTTTATTACCTCAATCCTCAAACTCCTGCCCCGGTTGGTAGTTTAAATGTCCAACTCTACGCTGCGGCAGGCAGTAACCAACCGCAAAGCTCGCTCGTTGCAGTGGGGCCAATTGTCGGAATCGGTCCGGTTGATGGGCGGATTCAATCTACGACTGTCGATGTTCCACAGGCGCCGAATGGGCAAGTGGCTACGTTCCAGATATGGGTTTGGTCAAATCAGTACGCGACTCGAAACCAAGCATTTGCCGCTGGAGGTTTTGTGGGAGCCTCACAACTCTTCGAGTCCAATACGAGTTATCAAGCTCCCGGTGATCCACCGCCCACTGCTGTAATCCTCGCGGGAAAATTTCCTGCTTTTGGAGTAGTTCCTATCCCCGAACCCACGAGTTTTGCTCTCACGTTTCTAGGAAGTTGCTGTTTGCTTTTCCATGTCAGGAAAAAATTGGGATAGAACAACTTGCTCTGACCAGCTTTTTCCTATCTCCCAATTCAGAAGCGGTCTGACGACGGGCGCGAAGGTTGCGAAGGACTAAACGGCAAAACTTTGTGTTTCGTTTTCATCTCTTCGCAATCTTCGCTGCCTTTTCGGAACGTTTTCGTGAGCAGGCCGGAAAGATTAGTTGAGTGCGAAGAGGAATTGCACCAAAGTAGTGAGGCGAGCAACAGTCTCGTGCGGACCGCTGGATCAACCCTTCTTCCACGGCACACTGAGAAATTAAAAAAAATTATGCGTCACGTTTATCTGGATCATCAATCGACCACGCCCGTTTCTCCCGAAGTTTTCGAGGCGATGAAGCCTTATTTTCTGGAGGCGTTCGGCAATCCTTCCTCGCTGCACCAACATGGTTTGCGGGTGCGCGATGCTTTGACCAAAGCACGTTCGCAATGTGCGGCGCTGATCAATGCCGAGTCGCCTGAGGAAATTATTTTTACGAGCGACGGAACCGAGTCTGCGAACCTCGCCATCAAAGGCGTTGCTTACGCCAATCAGCGCAAAGGAAATCACATTGTGATTTGCGAGACCGAACACCCGTCGGTCATCAATTCCATTGAATTTTTGGAAAAACAAGGGTTCACCTGCACTCGCGTGAAAGTGGATCCCGACGGCATTCTCAAAGCGGAAGACGTGCGCGCGGCTTTGACAGACAAAACTATTTTGATCGCGGTGCATCACGCCAACCACGACATCGGCGCGATCCAACCGGTCAAAGAAGTCGGGAAAATAGCCAACGAAAAAGGCATCGCGTTTTATGTGGATTGCGAGGCAAGCGCGGGCTGGTTGCCGATTGATGTTAAAGATTGGGGCGCGAACCTGGTTTCATTTTCGCCGCACCGTTTTTACGGGCCAAAGGGAATCGGCGTGCTCTATCGCAATCGCAAAGCGCGCATGGTCAGCATTCTGCACGGAGGCGTTCAGGAAGGCGGTCGCCGCTCTGGCACCGAAAACGTTCCGGGAATTGTGGGCGCTGGTTTCGCTTGCGAATTTGCTCTGCGCGAAATGCCGCAATGGATTGCGCACACCGCGAAATTGCAGAAGAGACTGTGGAACGGCCTGAAAACAAAAATCGATTATATCAAATTGAATGGGCCGGTGCCGGGGCCGAAACGCATTTCCACAAACCTGAATTTATCCACGGAATTCATCGAAGGCGAAGGCCAGCTTTTGCTTTGCGACATGAATGGAATCGCGGTGGCGAGCGGTTCCAGTTGCGTAAGCAAATCGTTGAAAGTTTCGCACGTCCTCAGTGCCATTGGTCTCGATCACGCGCTGGCGCAGGGCAACATCATCATGTCGCTCGGTAAAGAAAACACCGAGGAAGATATGGATTACGTGGTGGAAGCGTTTGAAAAAATCGTGAAAAAACTGCGCGGCATGTCACCGATGTGGGATGAATTTGAACGCGGAGTCATTGATTCCGTGATCGCGCCAACCGGCCGCGGAAAATCTTTCAGCCAGCACGCGGCGGATATTTCGGGAAAAGCAGCGCATTGAAGACACCTTTCATAGTGCCAAGGAAAATGTTCGCGGTCGCGTCGAAACGTTGGAAAAACAGTAACCTGTGTCTTTGCTCAAGTTTTTTTCTCTCGGCGTTTTTCTGTTCACAACGCCTTTTATTAGTCAGGCGGCAGAACTTAAATTTACAGCCAAAGCCGCGCCTGAATTAGAAGCGCCTTTTCAAAACACGAACGGCTGGACAGGAGCCGATGCCGCCTTTTCCATTCCGCTTTCGAAAACCAAAACCGTCTGGCTTTTTGGCGACACTTGGGTCGGTGAAGTTCGCGATGGAAGACGGCTTCATCCGAAAATGATTAACAACTCCATCGCCCTACAAACGCTGGATGAATCTCCTAATTTTTTCTATCGCACCAATTCGAAGCGCGAGGCCGAGTCGTTTGTAAAACCAAAGGAGGGCGACGGATTTTTTTGGCCGTTCCATGGCGCACGCACTGAACAGGGGCTTTTTATTTTCCTGCATCAGGTCAAAATCGTTGATTCTAAATCCGTATTCGGCTTCAAAGTTTTTGGCGAATCGTTTGCAACCATTACCAATCCCGATGACGCGCCCGCTCGTTGGAAAATCGAACAACAAAAATTTCCGTTCGCCACTTTCTCGGAAAAAGAAACCATCACATTCGGCGCGGCGGTTTTGCGGCACGATGGATTTATTTACGTTTACGGCGGCAGATCGGGAAAAGAGAAATCCAAACGCGGAATGATTCTGGCGCGTGTGCCAGAAAATATGTTGGCCAATTTTTCAGAGTGGCGATTTTTCGCAAACGGAATCTGGAAGAAAAATTTTCACGAAACCACTGCCATTTGGCCGGACGGGGCTTCTGAAGCGTCGGTTTCATTTCATTCGTCACTGGGAAAATTTATCACGGTTCACTCCCAAGGCATCGGGGGGAAAATTGTTTTGCGCACGGCGGAATCACCCGCTGGTCCGTGGAGTGAGCCGCAATTCATCTTTCAATGTCCCGATATGGAAATATCTAAAAAAGTTTTTTGTTACGCGGCCAAAGGGCATCCTGAGCTGGCCGCAAACCCGAATGAACTGATTGTTACCTATGCGGCCAACTCGTTCAATTTCTGGGAAGTCCTCAGCGACGCGCGGCTCTATTGGCCGCGATTCGTGCGGGTTGAGTTCAAGTAATTGCAAAATATTTGCGACCGAATTGCTTTGCGCCTTTGCAGGAAAACAATTCCCTCGGGAGGTTTAACATTTGCCCCGCAAATTTCGGTGCGGCATTGTGTGGTGATGTTTTCGGTCGGGAAAAAAATAACTACGCTCAGGGAAAATCCGCTTTTGCTGGCGGCGATGATTTCTTTGGCCATCCACCTTGTCCTGTTTGGGAGTTGGAAATTGAACCAACGTTTCGGCTGGGTGAAAAACATCTCCATGCCGCGCTGGTTGCAGAGAGCGACCCGGAACGCGCCTCAAAAAGCTGCCCCGCCCATTGAATCCCGAATTCGAGAAGTTCCCTTGCTCTTCGTGGATGTCGATCCATTGGCGAGCGTGAAACAACCACCCAAAGAGACCAAGTTTTACGGCGCGGCCAATTCAGAGGCGTCCTCCAAAAAAACAGCGGCGGTGGAGCTTCCAGATGTGCAGGGCCAGCAGGATAAAGTGATCAAGACCACTGATAATTCTGTGGCCAAACCACAACCTTTGCAGCCTGCGCCAGTTTCTGACAAGGTGGAAGAAACCGAACAAAAGGCGCAAACGAAAGCGCAGCAGGCTTTGGGCGATCTCGCGTTTGCCAAGCCACAAAATCAGGAGAAAAAATCCGAGGAATCAACCGAGTTGGAGAAACAGGCCAAGTCGCGGCCCAGGAAACTTGAAGATGTAAAACCCAGCTTGCGCGGCGAAAAAATGAAGCAACCGGGTGGAGCAAAGCGCCTCTCCCTGGAACCTTCCTTCGATGTGAAGCTAACGTCCTTTGGCGATTACGACCGCGAATTTATTGCTGCCGTTCAGCAATGTTGGTATGAATTGCTGGCAGGGCGCACGACTGTTCCCGGAAAAATCGTGGTGCAATTTCGCTTGAATTACGATGGCCGCGTCACACAGTTGCAAGTCGCGGAAAACACCACCCGCGATTTGATGCTCGAACTGATTTGCAAAAGCGCCATTGATAAACC
>JBDSYB010000003.1:0-2594 GCA_039925885.1 Verrucomicrobiota bacterium | reverse complement strand
GCGAAAGCGCGATTGCCGCCGGCGTCCGCAGAATTGAAGCGGTTGCAGGTTTGGAAGCTGTTAATCTGGCAAATCAACAACTTCGCCTCCTTCGCTCCGTCGCGGGACAACTCAATTCGCCCATCGGCGAACTGGAAAAGAAAATCGAAGCGATGCTCGCGCAGCAGAAAGATTTGGAGAAACAAATCAAGTCGGCGCAGCAAAAGCAGGCGGCGGAAATTGCGAAAAGTTTGTTGAAAAAATCAGCCGCGCTTGCACAAGCGCAGCCACAGATTATTGAAAATCTCGGCGCAGTGGATGGAGATTTTTTACAAGCGGTGGTCGATTCGCTCAAAGGCGAATTCAAAGGCGTGATTGTTCTCGGCGGAGTTGCCAATGGCGCAGTTTCATTGGTCGCATCCGTTTCATCTGATTTCACCGCGAAAGTCCAAGCCGGAAAAATCATTCAATCCATCGCACCCATCGTCGGCGGAAAAGGCGGTGGCAAACCGGACAATGCGCGCGGCGGCGGCAAGGACGCCAGCAAGTTGGACGAAGCCTTGGCGAAGGCCAGGATGATGATGGGTTGAACCGTTGTTGCTCTTCCAAATCCGTTAATTCTCATCTAGCTTTCTCCCATGTGGAAACTTACAACGCCGTGGTGGGAATTGGTTCTTCGTGGAATCATCGTTTATTTATTTCTAATGGTGGCCCTTCGTTTAACTGGTAAACGACAGGTCGGACAACTGGCCCCTTTTGATCTCGTTTTGCTTTTGGTTTTAAGCAACGCCGTTCAAAACGCAATGAATGCGGGTGACAACTCGTTGTTGGGCGGCTTAATTTTGGCATCCACTCTCATTGGGTTGAACTATCTCCTTGGTCTGATCACTTTTAAAAATCGTAAACTCGAAGCGTTGGTAGAAGGAAAACCGGAGGTTCTCATTCATGACGGAAAAGTGTTTCCCGAAGTGTTAATGCGCCAACAAATTAGTGATCTGGAATTGAAAACTGCCGTGCGAAATGGGGGCTGCGAGCGGATCGAGGACGTGCATTTGGCGGTTTTGGAAAACAATGGTCACGTCTCCGTCCTGGCGAAAAAGGACTGTAAACCGAAAGCCTGACTCGGATCACGGAGGTTAAGGAGTTACGCCGTCTCAAAATGCGCTCGGTCACCGGAGTTGTTTTATTGAACGAAACGCACAGGCGCGTGGTCGGATGTGATGAAAGCGATTGCTTTGGAAAAAAATTCGACTACGGTTCGTTATTCCTATGAAAAAACTTATCGTTTGTTTCGCGTTGGCCGCCTTCGCCGCTATGCCGGTGTTTGCGGGTGAGAAATGTTCCAAAAACAAAGCCACTTGCGCAGATAAAGACAAGGTGGCCTGTGCCGGTAAAAGTGAGTGCAGCAAAACGCCTTCAAAGCAGTCGCTTTTAAGCCCGAAAGCGGCTGAAGCGAAAAAGAGTTAGTTCGTTTTATTTTCGTCTCAAGCAAACCTCGCTCCTTTGGGCGAGGTTTTTTGTTGCTCGCACATATTCTCCTGTTCGCTAAATTCGCTTTGCACGAATGAAAAATCTCTTTGATCCAATCGAGTCGGTGATCGCTGATTTGCGCAAAGGCAAAATGGTAATCGTCGTCGATGACGCTGATCGCGAGAACGAGGGCGATTTGATCATGGCCGCTGAAAAGGTGACGCCACAAGCGATCAATTTTATGGCGAAATTCGGGCGCGGCTTGATTTGCGTGCCGACAACTTCCGAGCGGCTGAAACAACTCGGCATCGAACAAATGGTCGTGCAAAACCGCGACACTTTTAAAACGGATTTTCAAGTCAGCGTTGATGCAGCGAAAAATATTTCCACCGGAATCAGCGCGGCGGATCGTGCGCAAACCATCAAGGTCATGTCCGACCCAACCGCGCTGCCAAATGATTTAATTCAGCCCGGCCATATTTTCCCGTTGCGCGCAAAAGCAGGCGGAGTTTTGCAACGCGCCGGTCACACTGAAGCCGCCGTTGATTTGGTGAAGCTCGCGGGTTTTCGCAGCATGGGCGTGATTTGCGAAATCATGAGCGAGGATGGTTCGATGGCGCGGTTGCCGGAGTTACGGAAATTCGCCAAACGCCACCGCCTAAAGATTTGCACGATTGAATCACTGATCAAATATCGGCGCACTGGCGAAAAATTAGTTGAGCACATTGAAACCGTGAAAATGCCGACCGACTATGGCGATTTCGATTTGCATCTCTACCGATCAAATCTCGATGGCCAACATCACCTCGCTTTGGTGAAGGGCGAAGTTTTTGGAAAGAAAAATGTTTTAGTTCGCGTCCACAGCGAATGTTTGACCGGTGATGTATTTGGTTCGCGCCGCTGCGATTGCGGGCCACAGCTTCATCAAGCAATGAAACAAATCACGAAGGAGGGCAGGGGCGTCATTGTTTATATGCGGCAGGAAGGGCGTGGCATCGGTCTCGGCCCGAAAATCCAGGCCTACAAATTGCAGGAAAATGGCTACGACACCGTCGAGGCAAATCTAAAACTCGGTTTCAAAATGGATTTACGCGAATACGGTTTGGGCGCGCAAATCATGGTTGATCTCGGTTTGAAAACGATTC
>JBDSYB010000002.1:0-6350 GCA_039925885.1 Verrucomicrobiota bacterium | reverse complement strand
AGCCCGTTACTTTGCTGAATGTAATGCACAAAACTAGAGCCGCTTTGGCGCAAAATGTGGGCGCGGGATTGGGAATCAAACAGAAGCGCCGCGAAGGGTTGAAAACGAAATTCCTCCCAAACGCCTTTGACGTAGGCATTGCCAACGGTGCCAAAAACCTGTTCGCTCCACACGCCCGAGTTGCGCTCGCGATAAATCAAATCTTTTCCGCGCCACGCGATAAATGCCAGCTTGCCGTTCGGCGCGAATTGAAGGCTGTTGAACCCTTCACCCGCCACAAAAATGGAATCGATCTGAGTGGATAGATCGGAAAGTGTGGTAGAAATATTGGTAGTTGTAGTGGAATTGGTCGTGGTCGTGGAATTTGTGGTGGTGGTGGAATTGGTCGTAGAAGTAGCTCCGACCACTCGGACGCGATAAAAGCGTCGCGCATAATCGTGCGACCACCAGTCGGCGAAAATGATGTCGGTGGAACTGGCACCGTTGGTTTGGATAGCCAGCCAATTGATGCAATTGGTCGTGGTTTCTATAATGGTTGTGTTGGTGGAAGCGGGAATGGTGAAGGTGAAGGGGTCGGATGATTTCTTGATATTTTTCAAAACAACGCCGGCTCCGTTTGATACAATGCCGTAAAAAAGGACAACGATAAAAACAAATATTTTATTCATAATAATTTAACTGTCGTAATTTGACCGTAGTTGACTGCTGAGATTTACTGAGAACTAACTAGTGGTTTTCCTCCTTACGGAAAACGAAGTGCAAACCTTGGCCTAGATATTTTATTCGTCAAACTTTTTTTTGAAAGAGGGCGGTGACCGTCCGACGCAACTTTCTCTTGAAGGCGGGGTTTGAGAGAAAGTTGCCAGTGGGCAAAGAGCGTTTGCCGAACGGTGCGCACCATGTAAGATCTTCCGGGAAACAAAAATAAAATTTATGGCGCAATTTTCTTACAAAGCTCGGCGTCGGTCGGGCGAAGTCGTGCAAGGCGTGTTAGATGTTCCAGATCGTTCTGCGGCGCTTAATCAAATCGAGCGGCTCGGGCTTTTCCCCGTTTCGGTGGATGCTCCCAAGGGAGGTGCATTGATCGTGGCCGATCGCGCTGGCGCTTCCCAAAAGCAATCGCAAGCGTTGCCTCCCGCTTTGCGACGATTGATGAATCGCAAACGCAAACCGAAATTGCAGGAGTTGGCCACGTTCACCACGCAGCTATCCAACCTCCTCAAGTCTGGGATGCCGCTAACGGTGGCGCTCAACAGCATGACGCATCTGGAATCAAAAGGCATTCCCGCCGACGTGAGCCGGGAGTTGAAACAGGAAGTCATGGAAGGGCGGGGGCTTTCGGCGGCGATGGCTCAGCAGTCCCATATTTTTTCCGATTTGTATATCAACATGGTCAAAGCGGGCGAATCGAGCGGGGCGCTGGTCGAAGTTTTAAAACGCCTTGCGACCCACCAGCAACAATTTGCGGAAGTGCAGGCGAAATTTAAATCGGCCATGATTTACCCGATGCTCGTCATGACGGTGGGCGCGGGCATCGTGGCCTTTTTCATGTTTTTCATGCTGCCGCGCTTCATGACAATTTTTGTGGGTTTCAGCATGGCGTTACCATTGCCAACGCGGGTCTTGATGGCTTTCAGTAACAACGTCTCCAAATTCTGGTGGGTTGGGGTTTTGCTGATTATCGCGGTGGGGGTGATTTTCAAACGTTTTCAATCGACGGAGCAAGGCAAGCGCCGCATTGACCATTGGAAAATGAACGCGCCGATTTTTGGTAAAGTGGTGAAACTAAATTTATTCGGCCAATTTTGCCGCACCTTACAAACGCTTTTGGAAAACGGCGTGCCGGTTTTGACCGCGCTGAAAATTACCGAGGATGTAATGCCGAATCGAATTATCAAGGAAGCCATTGTCAAAACGCGGGAAGAAGTAACGGATGGAAAAACCATCGCCCAACCCATTGCGCGGAGCGGAGTTTTTCCGCGTTTGATGGTCGATCTGATTAAAATTGGCGAGGAAACCGGCGATGTCCCGGGTGCCTTGGGGAATTTGGCTGACACTTATGAGGGGGAGTTGAACATCGCCCTCCGCGTCATGACGAGTCTCATTGAACCGGTTTTGATCATCATCATGGCGATTGGCGTCGGGTTTCTGCTGTTGAGCATTTTGCTGCCGATGTTCAATTTAATTTCCAACATCAGTGGAGCGAGATGACATGAGTCGAAAGTCGAAAGTCGAAAGTCGAGAGCGAGGAGGGGTGGTGCGGAATATTTTTTTCTCTCGACGCTCGACGCTCGGCCTTCGACAAGGCTTCACGCTAATCGAAATCATGATCGTGGTGGCGATCATTGGTGTCATCATGGCGATGGGAATTCCCTCGGTCATCCGCGCGTTGAAAAAAGAAGGGATTCGTAAAGCGACCAGCGACATGATGGAAGCTTGCACCTCCGCGCGGGCGGCCGCAATTTTGAGTGGAACCACCTCGGATCTTGTAATCCGACCGCAGGATAAAACTGTGACCGCAGGTTCGTTTTCCGCCACGATTCCCGAAAATGTTTCGATAGAAATTTTAGGAGTTAATTTTATTGAATTGCAGGAAGCCGAGGAAGCGCGAGTGCATTTTTACGGCAACGGAACTTCCGACGAATTTACGATTGTGCTGAAATCCGATGACATGGAAGCGCGCAAGATCAGTTTGGAAGTGGTAACAGGATTGGCCGATTCGGAGGTGCTGCGATGAAGACCAGGAACTTAGGACGGGCCGAGCGTAGTGGAGGTTCGATGTGGAATTTTCAGATCGCCTTTACCTTGCTGGAAGTAATGATTGCCATCGCGATTTTTTTCACCGCGATGTTTTCAATTCTTGCGCTGGTCAGTCAATCGTTGCGCATGGCGCGGTCATTGTCGCGTAATGTTCCCACCCCAGGAATGGCGATTGCCCAGCTTTCCTTGACCAACAAACTCGAGGAAGGCCCCTACTCAGGAGATTTTGAAGATCTCTATCCTGATTACGATTGGATTGCGGACGCCACCCTTTTTTCCACCAATGGATTATTTCAAATTGACGTGAAAGTTTTTCACAAAGGCGATGTGGACTCGTCCATGAGCACGCTGCTTTATCGGCCGGATTCGCCTACCGGCATAGGCACTCGAAGTCAATTTCGATGAAAACCGTACACCAAAAACTTCAGCGCGCCTTCACGTTGTTGGAAATAATGATCGCGATGACTATTTTCATGGTCATTTTGGTGGCCGTTTATTCGAGTTGGGCGGCCATTGTTCGTGGTTCAAGAGTGGGGCTGACTGCGGCAGCCGAGGCGCAACGGGCCAGAATTGCCATTCACACCATCGAAGACGCCCTTTTGACGACGCAGCTCTACACAGAGAATCTTCGTTATTATAATTTTATTGCGGACACGAGCGATTCGAAATTTGCGTGGCTGAGTTTAACGGCGCGTTTGCCCGCCAGTTTTCCCGGCTCGGGATTATTCGGAGACCAAGTGGTGAGACGCGTCACGTTTTCTGTGGAACCCGGCCCGGACGGAACCAAACAACTGATTATGACACAGATTCCGTTGTTGCTGGTCACCAATGCTGACGTGTCGGCTTACCCAATCACGCTCGCCAAAGACGTGAATCTTTTTGTTTTGGAGTTTTGGGACACCCAATTAAATGATTGGACCGACGAATTGCTGACGACCAACCAAATTCCAAAATTGGTGCGGATTTCCCTCGGCTTGGGCCTTGTCGGCAACACTCATCAGCCTGCTGAAATTGCTTCTCGCATTATCGCCATGCCGTCCGTGGCTGTTACGACAGATATTCAACAACCCGCTCGCCAGCCGGGAGGAGCTAACGGAAGCGGGGGCGTTGGGGGAGGGGGATCAAGGGGCGGGAAGGGCGAACGGGGGACGACGCTTCCCACGGGCGGACAAGGACAGCCAGGGAATGGGAGATTCAACCCAGGATCGGGTGGGGGTCGATTTACGCCCGGCGGGCCGTCGTCGCCACCCACAGTCCCGGGAAGACAAATCCCGGGAAGACAAGTGCCGCCAGTTCCTGGAGGAGGACGTCCGCGAAGATGAAAATTAAGCCGCAATCTTCAGTCAGCGGAATTGCGCTCATCGTAGTGATGCTCGTCATTCTCGTATTAGCGACATTAGCGGGGGCCTTTGCTTATTCCATGAAAATTGAGGCGACTCTGGCGCGCAACGCCAACAACGAGTCCGAACTTGAGTGGATGGGCCGGGCCGGGGTGGAACTGGCGCGATACGTAATTGCGCAACAAGCAACGATTCCAAATGAGGGCAATTATGAGTCGCTCAACCAAAAATGGGCGGGTGGAAGCGGTGGAATTGGCGGCAGCAATTCGGCCTTGGCGGAAATTTCACTGGAGAATGTGCCGATGGGCGCAGGAACTTTTTCAGTTAAGATTACCGATTTAGAACGAAAATTTAATATCAATCTGGCAAATCAAGCAGTGTTGCAACAGGCCCTGACTGTCATGGGCGTGGATGCCAGCCTGACTCCCTCTATTACCGATGCGGTTCTTGATTGGGTGGACAAGGACGACGACGCTCACCTGAGTGGCGCGGAAAGCGATTATTACATGGGCCTTCATCCGCCTTACGTTTCAAAAAACGGCCCGATGGATGACATTTCGGAATTGCTTTTGCTCAAAGGGATTCATGAAAACCCGGAAATCTTCTGGGGATCGGCCTCTACAAATCATCCCGCGTCTGCATTTCAATCGCGTGGCAACCCAATTTTCAATGAGCGTCCGCCTCCCTCTTACCCATTTGGCCTGGTGGATTTTTTTACGACCCTCTCAAGCGGAAAAATTAATCTCAATACAGCGTCGGCCAGTGCCTTACAGATGATCCCGCAGGTCGATGAAAACATTGCGCAGGGAATTATTCAGCTTCGATCCGGCCAGGACGGCGCGGATGGAACAGATGACGACCTGCCATTGCACAACATTGGAGAGTTGATCAATGTGCCGGGAATGCGGCGCGAAATCGTGCAGCAGTTGGGGCCGTATTGCGACGTTCGCAGTTACACGTTTGAGGTGCAGGTAGATGTGAATTTGGGCGGTGTGAAGCGGAAATATTTTTCCGTTATCCGGCGAGGAAGCCGTCCCACCGATTTCATCATTCTGAAATTTTATTGGCAGTGAGCAAATCTTGTGGGGGAGATTATCTTCATAACGGGAACGGATACCGGCGTGGGCAAAACTGTTTTGACTGGAATGCTGCTCCATTATTTACGGAAGAAAAATTGCCGTGCGATTGCCATGAAACCTTTTTGCACGGGCCACCGAAATGATGTGAAAATGCTGCAGGGTTTGCAGGCGGGTGAACTGACGGATTCAGAAATGAATCCTTATTTTTTTTCAGAGCCAGTCGCACCATTTGTCGCTGCCAAAAAAGCGAAAAAAGAAATTCGTTTGTATGAAGTGGTTGAAAAAATTTCCCATTTAAAAAAGCGCTGCGATGTGCTTCTCATCGAGGGCGCAGGAGGCGTCATGGTTCCGCTAGGGAAAAACTTTCTGATGAAGGATTTAATCATCGCATTAAAATCGAAAATAATTCTGGTCGGGCGGAACCAATTGGGAACGATCAACCATACGATGTTGTCACTTTTGGCTCTGGAAGAATCTGTTCACCATGAAATCAACATTATCTTAATGAGTCAAAAAAATGAGGATGTTTCTTCGTTCACAAACGTTGAAACACTTCGAGCTTTTCTGCCTTCGCGGAGCGTGTTTCAGTTACCATTTTTTGGCAAGAATCCCCTTTGTTGTCCCTCTCTCAACACCAACATAAAAAAAATAAAAAAAATACTTGCGGCTCTGACGTAACACCTCTAATTTTTGTGTTCTCGCGAATCTGCGGTGCTGCGAGACGAATAAAACTTAGAGAAAAGTTTTGACAGTTTTTCGGGATAGTTTAAGTTTTGAATATCTTTGACAGAGCGACTGGGAAAAAAACTTTAAAAGTAGTTTGACAGTCGACGCGATTGAGATAGTTTCAACGCGGATTAAATACAAGGTCTGAGAGGCCGAGTGAATTGAAATATTCGGCTCTCGGTTTTTTTGTCCCCTGAATCAGGGAAAAACAGTCTGAAAACGACTGAAAGAATTTTGGATGAAAAGTCATCCGATGCTCATTGAAAATTGAATTGTGCGATAAGTTAGAGCCCCTTGAAGTTGATCGAGTTAGTTTGATCAGCTTCGAGTTTTAATCAGTAATTAACAGTTCGAACCTAATCAGTTCGACGAATCAACTAACGTTTATACGGAGAGTTTGATTCTGGCTCAGAACGAACGCTGGCGGCGTGGATAAGACATGCAA
>JBDSYB010000001.1:0-13503 GCA_039925885.1 Verrucomicrobiota bacterium | reverse complement strand
TTACCGTAAGCCGCGCATGGGATTGAGATAAAAGCTGCAAGCGCAACGCTTTGTCGTTCTAATATAGGCATCAGGATGTCATGTGCGCAAAACCGACTATGAAACAGAATTTAATTTCCCGACGGCGAATGTTGGGGCAACTGGCTTTGGCGATTCCCGGCGGCGCACTGCTGTCTTCTTGCGCTGCTTTTCACCAACGCAAGTCGCTACGGCTTTCCTCCTTCAGTGCGGATGTCACGCCACCTGCCGGAATCGGAATGATGGGCGGCGCGTGGTTATCGACGACGGTCGCAGACCCGCTGGAGGCACACGGTTTTGTTTTGTTGGGGCCGGAAGCGCCGGTCGTATTCGTTGCCGTGGATTGGTGCGAAATTCGCAATGACGCCTACGCGCGCTGGCAAAAGGTGCTCGCCGCTGCCGCGCAGACCACTCCAGATCGTGTCATGGTCATGGCGCTTCACCAACACGATGCGCCCATCGCAGACCTTACCGCCGAACGCATTCTTCGCGAAAAGAATCTCGCCGGGACAATTTGCGACCCGGAGTTCCACGAACGCGCGGTGCAAAACGTCGCCGCCGCTCTGCGAAAATCCTTGAGCACAACGCGCGTTCTTACCCACATCGGTAGCGGTGAAGCGCGCGTGGAGAAGGTCTCTTCCAACCGACGTTACGTCACGCCGGGCGGTGAAGTGCGTTTCGATCGCACCAGCAGCACGAAAAATCCCGTGGCGATTGAGGCCGACGAAGGTTTGACCGATCCATGGCTTAAGACGCTGACCTTTTGGAGTGGTGACCAGGCGGTTGTTGCGCTGAATTTTTTCGCGGTTCATCCGATGAGTTACTACGGGAGCGGCGAAGTCTCCGCGGATTTCCCCGGTCTGGCGCGGCGACGTCGCCAGGCTGAAACGCCTGGGACAAAACAAATTTATTGTTCCGGTTGTAGTGGTAATTTAACCGCAGGCAAATACAACAATGGCGATCCGCAAAACCGCGCTCTCCTCGCCGAGCGCCTGCACCGCGCCATGAAAAAGGCATGGCAGAACACCAAACGACAGCCAGTGGATCATTCTGACTATCGTGTGACCCCACTGGAATTGAAGCCGCGTGAGAGCGCCGGGTTTACGCAATCGGATTTGGATAACTCGCTCACTCATTCGACCAAACCGTTTCAGCAATGCCTCGCTGCGATGGGTTTGAGTTGGCGCAAAAGAGTTGGCGACGGTATTCCATTGCAGATTCCCGCGCTCGATTTTGGGTTTGCCACCATTCTGCTTTTGCCCGGAGAAGCTTATGTTGAATTCCAGCTCGCTGCGCAACGGATGCGTCCGAATAGTTTCGTTTGCGTAGCGGGTTACGGAGACGCTCCCGCTGGATATATTCCGACCGAACAACACATTGCCGAACGCGATACCAATCTCGGCGACTGGTGCTGGATCGAACCCGGCAGCGAAACGCGTTTGCTCAGCGCGATCAAGCACGCGCTTAAAAAGTGATTCCACTCTTCATCCCCCGGACATCTCACCGCAACACGTAAAGCCGGATGAGATGGAATAATTACGGGATCCTATGTTGCAGGCTTAGCGGCGAACCAACAGCACGATGAGAACAATCAGGATCACGAGGCCGACTGAGCCTCCGCCTATCCAATAAAAGTTTGCGAGAACAGGTGATATTAGGTTCATAGTTTTTCTTTCTTGTTTTTTAGTGGACGGCAGTGTTTTGCCTTCCCCTCCAGTTACTATCTGTTTTCCGGTGGAACCTGCCCATCGGCTCCTACCCTGTTCGGATAGACGGCGAACTTCCCTAGATTGAATTGTGTTTTCCTGACGGTGAACTTAAGATTCGTTGCGTTGGTAGAGTCGAAATGTTGGCAAGCGCCGTTATTTTTAGTTATGCCGAAATTGATTGAAAAGCCGACGCGCATTGAAGCGGTCGGCAACAAACCAAAAATTATCGAAGAATTCATTGGGCGCGTGAACTCCCGTAACGCGCAATTGAGTGTCGCTCGGATGCGCAGCCCGACTGGTTGGGTTGAGCCGGGACAAACGCCGGAGTTCGACGAATACACAATTGTTCTCTCCGGCAGCTTGCGCGTGGAATCAAGGCAAGGGATTTTGGACGTGGCTGCCGGGCATGCGATCATCAGCCACGCGGGCGAATGGATACGTTACAGTTCGCCACATTCCGACGGCGCGGAATACATGGCAATTTGTCTTCCTGGTTTTTCGCCACAAACAGTTCATCGCGATGAGACGAAATAAAATGTGTTTATGAAAAACTTTTTCCGCAGAATTTGTTTTTCCCTGCTGTGCTTCGCCGTTTTCACCCACGTTCGCATCCGTGCGGCGGAACGAACACTGGATGTTTACTGGATCGATTCCGAGGGCGGCGGCTCGACGTTAATTGTTACCCCGGCGCGCGAATCCATCCTGATTGATTCGGGCAATCCCGGGATGCGCGACTCATCACGTATTCACAAGACGGCGACTGAAATTGCCGGGCTGAAAAGGATTGATCATTACGTCACGACGCATTTTCACATCGACCATTTTGGCGGGGCTGCGGAGTTGACGGCGTTGATGCCCATCGGACAGGTTTACGACAATGGAATTCCTGAAAAAGATCCCGACCACCAGCCCGACGACGCTTTCTGGCGCAACGCCAGCAAACCGTATCGCGAATTTAAAGCGGACAAACGCAACGTCATTCATCCCGGCGGCGAAATTAAATTGAAACAATCCGGTGCTCCGAAGCTCACGCTCCGTTGCGTTGCGGCGAAACAGAAATTTATTTCGCCACCATCCGGCGCAAAAATGAATCCACTCTGCGACGCAGGAACAACAAAACCCACCGATACATCCGACAACGCCAACAGCGTCGTGCTTATCCTCGAATACGGCGAGTTCCGGTTTTTCGACGGCGGCGATCTGACCTGGAACATTGAAAAGGAACTCGTTTGCCCGACCAATCGCGTGGGGCAGGTGGATGTTTACCAGGTGAACCATCACGGCCTCGACACGAGCAACAACCCGCTGCTCATCCACAGCCTCGCGCCGACGGTTTCCGTGATGAACAATGGCCCGCGCAAAGGCACGTCCAAAACCACCATCGACGCGCTGAAAACTTCACCGGGAATTCAGGCGATGTATCAAGTGCATAAAAACATTCGCGACGACCGCGAGAACAACACTGCCGACGAATTCATTGCAAACCTGGCCTTGTCCACGCGCGCACATGCGGAAATGTGCGACGCCAACTACATCAAACTTTCCGTGGATTCATTGGGAAAATTCTACACGATTTCCATTCCCGCGACGGGGCATAAAAAGACTTTCCAGACGCAGACGAAATGAAACGCTTCGTTCCATTGTTTACATCCGCAGTAAAGGCGCGATAACATGATGCTGAGTTCATGAAATCTTTTCTCTCAGCGCTTCTTTTGTTTGCCTTTTTCAACCAGATAGACAACGCGCGCGCTCAAGCCTATTCCTTCAGCACGATTGCTGGTGCGGTTGGAATGAGCGGCACAGCCGATGGCACCAACGCCGCAGCACGACTTTCTTTCCCAACCGGAATGGCCGTCGATACAAACGGAAATGTTTATTTTGCAGACCGTTCTGGAAATAGCGCCATTCGCAAGATGACACGGGATGGCACAAACTGGATTGTGACCACGATTGCGGGGAGTTCTGCTTTTGGATTCCGCGACGGCACCAATTCTGGCGCAATCTTTAATACGCCCGGGGGCGTCGCGCTCGATAAAGCAGGCAATCTTTACGTTGCCGATGTAAATAATCATTGCATCCGCAAAATGGTTCCAGACGGGACCAACTGGATTGTGACCACGATTGCCGGAGGTGGGACGGCGGGCGGATACGTGGGGCTCCAAGGCGCTGCGGATGGCACCAATCGCTCTGCACGATTTTTCCAACCGGTGCGCGTTGCGGTGGACAGCGAGACCAATATTTATGTCGCCGACTATCTCAACAACGCTGTGCGCAAAGTTGTGCCCGACGGCACCAATTGGGTAACCACCACCATTGCCGGGGTTATGGGAAGCGGCGGAAATGTCGATGCAACGAACAACTCTGCGCGCTTTCGGGCCCCCAATGGAACAGCATTCGATAGCGCGGGAAATCTTTATGTGTCCGACGCAGGCAGTAACAACACTCTTCGCAAATTGACTCCAGATGGCACAAACTGGGTTGTCACTACGATTGCCACGGGATTTTCGACGCCCGCCTGCGTTGCCATTGACCGATTCGACAACATTTTTGTGGCTGACGTTTCCAATCATCGGATCAAAAAACTGACGTCCACCGGAACGGATTGGATTGTCACCAGCATTGGAGGAAACGGGATTTCAGGCAGCGCGGATGGCGTGGGCAGCGCTGCGCAATTCAATCGCCCCGACGGTGTCGCCGTTGACGCCGCCGGGAATGTTTATGTTGGAGACTCTGTGAACCGGACAATGCGTTTGGGCAAACCGTTGCCAGCCCTGCAACTTTCTCTCGCGAACGGCCAAACGATTCTTTCCTGGGGAATATGGCCCACTAATTTTGTTTTGGAATCCACCGGCGATTTCTCACCGACCCACGTTTGGAGTCTGGTGAATGCCCACGTGGAAACAACCAACCAACAGAATAGTGTCACTCTGCCGACGCAAACCGAAAATTCGTTCTTTCGTCTGAAACAATTTTGACTAATTGGACGCTCTCGTCGTCATGGCGATCAGCATCGTGTGAAAGGCTTGTCTCCACTGGTTTAACAGGGGAGACAAATCGCGTTGGAACTGCCTACCGCTTTTTGGCGGCGGCGGATTTGGCTGCGGCAGCTTGATTTTTTTGCTGGCTGGCTTTGGTAGCCACGCTTTGTTTTTGGGAGGACTTCTTCTGATTCGATTTCGGGGATTTATCGCCCATGATGTTTTCTTTCTCTTCAGTTGAACTAGCTTGCGGCATGAAAAGTTTCGCCGGAAGCGCGCACATATTTATGGCGCAAAATGTTTTTGTAAATGGTTTACAAGAAATCATTACGCTCTCCGCCTGGAGAACGTGACGCGGAAAAATAATCAAAAATAAGAGTGGCAATTGCGGGAGAACCAGCGATGTTCTGCGTGTTCTGTTAGATAGCTAGTCTCTTTCAAGGCATGGTAGATCTTCAAGTGAACTCAGTTCAGTGATGATTTTAGACCCGATGTTCGGGAACAGTCTTCTGGAAAGTAAATGGTTCTTCGGACAGTAAAACATCACAATGAGTAATAAATTATTTGTAGGAAATCTTTCCTTCAACACAACTGAAAACGACCTGAACGACGCGTTTGCCGCGTTCGGATCAGTCACCGAAACCAACCTGATGATGGATCGCGAAACCGGTCGTCCTCGTGGATTTGGTTTTGTCACCATGAGTTCCGCCGAAGAAGCCCAAAAAGCCATCGACGGATTGAACGGCAAAGACATGGACGGACGCGCTCTCACAGTCAACATTGCCAAGCCTCGCGAAGAACGCTCCGGCGGCGGCGGCGGTGGTGGTCGTCGTGAATACGGCGGCGGCGGGGGTGGTCGCAGCGGTGGCGGTGGTGGTGGAGGCTACAGCGGCGGCGGTCGTAGTCGCTACTAAGAATTTATTTTGTAACGCATCGAGGCCCGGTTTTACTGGGCCTCGATTTTTTTTGCCTTTGTCTAATTAGTAATTTCTATTCGTTGAAGGTTTGAAACTTTTCAAAAATTTGCGGATGAGAATTGATTCAAGTGAAAACGAATCAGTTGCCTACCGCTGGACAATTCGGGGGATTCACTCTTAGTGTTCAGCGAGCGCATGGAAACTCAGGCAATAAAATCTCTTGAAGAATACGGGCAGCTTCACCCCGCTGATCTGGCCGACCAGCTGCAACGTCTTCCTACTGAGGAAGCGCGGGAAATCTTGACGTTGTTGCCGCCGTGGGTTGCGGCTGCGGCGGTCGCTGAACTTGAGCCGGAAAAAGCCGCCGAACTTCTGGCCCAATTGCCATCCGAAATAGTCACGGAATTTCTTACCAAACTTTCTTCCGCTGAAGCCGCCGATCTCGCGCAGGATTTGACGGAGCACCAACGCACCGAGGCGCTGGCCGATTTATCGCCGGAAACATCGGCCCGGGTCAACGCGCTGCTTTCGTATCCGCAAGACACGGCGGGCGGAATCATGAGTGATCGATTTATCTCATTGCGAATTGATCAAACCATTCAGGAATGCCAGCAAACATTGCGGGCGCGCAGCGAGGAAAATGTCCAGGACGTCTCGTATCTTTACGTGACTGACGCGCGAAAAAAATTAGTGGGCGTGATCTCGTTGCGAGACCTTGTTTTTCGAAAGCCCGAACGACGCATCGAGGAAATCATGAATCGCAAAGTGCTTTCCGTCCGGGTCGATGCCGACCAGGAAGAAATCGCACGACAATTCGAGCATTATCATTATTTAGGATTACCCGTGGTAGATCAATCAGGCGCGCTGGTGGGAGTGGTGCGCGCCAATGATATTATCCAAGTCGCTCAGGACGAAGCGACGGAAGACATGCAATTGATGGTCGGTTTGTCTGGAGAAGAACGCGCGCTCACTCCGTGGAATAAATCCATCCGCACGCGTTTGCCCTGGTTGCTCGTAAATCTGGCGACCGCTTTTCTGGCCGCCGCTGTGGTTGGTTTTTTCGAGAATACGATCGCGCGCTGGACCGTGCTGGCCATTTTTCTGCCGATTGTCGCAGGGCAGGGTGGGAATGCCGGCGCGCAAACTCTGACTGTCATAATTCGCGATCTGGCACTGGGCGAAATTTCGCGTGGCGATGGCCGCAAAGCGTTAATGAAGGAAGTCGTTCTTGGACTGGCCAACGGTCTCGCCATCGGATTGGTCGTGGGAATTTTCAGTGTCATTTGGAAAGGAAACGCGATCCTTGGTTTAGTCGTCGGAGTCGCGATGTGGTTGAATATGGTCGCCGCCTCCCTCTCTGGCGTGTTGATTCCTTTCGGATTAAAAGCAATGCGCATTGACCCAGCGCTGGCCTCCAGCATTTTTTTGACGACGGTCACGGACGTGGCGGGCTTTTTCTTTTTCCTGGGATTAGCCACTCTTGCGCTCCATTTCTGGGGAGGATTGATTTGAGCAAATCAAAACGCGCGTAAATCGCGGCGAAAAATTTTTAGCATTTAAATCGTGCAGTCCTGGCAAAAAACTACGCAGCCCTACCTTGATAAAACACAGGCCTTCGTCCGCCTGCATTGGAAACGCATCCTGTCGATTCGTGAAAAAATTCATTTCAATGAAGAAGTGTTTCATCTCGTCCTGGCGGGAGCGGTCGGCGTAATCGGCGGATTCACCAACCTCGTTTTTTACGGCGTCATCCAACTTGTGCAAAAGATTTTTTTTGGACAAGCTGGCGATCCAGTTTTATTGGCTGAATCTCTCCAATGGTGGCAACGCTTTCTCGTGCCCACCATCGGCGGCCTTGTCGCCGGCGCGATTCTTTTTTTTGGTTTGCGATTGGTGGGCAAACAAAATTCCGCAAATTTTCTGGAAGTCGTCGTC
Organism: Verrucomicrobiota bacterium; assembly: GCA_039925885.1. GTDB lineage: Bacteria > Verrucomicrobiota > Verrucomicrobiia > Limisphaerales > CANJXF01 > CANJXF01. The sequence goes on along the minus strand of JBDSYB010000001.1, from coordinate 5,946 downwards.
GCGGGCGATGGACGCCTGCCATTTCGTTCGGCGATTGTGCGCGCCGCCTCTTCGTTGGTCAGCATCGGAAGCGGAGCCTCTATCGGGCGCGAAGGCGGCATCATTCAACTCACTGCCATGCTCGCCTCCAAATGGGGGCAACTCGCCAAATGGCACCCGTATCGATTGCGTCTGCTCGTCGCTTGCGCGGCGGCTTCTGGTTTGGCCGCCGCCTACAACGCGCCCATCGCCGGAGCAGTTTTCGCCGCGCAAATTGTGCTCGGAAATTTCTCCATGAACTTGTTCGCGCCCCTGATTTTTTCTTCGGTGATCGCTTCGATGCTTTCGCGAAATTTTTTCGGTCTCAAGCCGTGGTATTCCATGCCGGCCTTTGAATTTACCAGCGTGACGCAACTTCCCTGGTTTTTAATCCTCGGTGTGCTCGCCGGTTTGTTAGGCGCGGTCTTCATGAAAATGCTCCGGCGCAGCCACGATTTTTTCACGCGCATTCCCGTTCCGCTCTACATCCGGCTGATGCTCGGCAGCGCGTTGCTGGGACTCATCGCCATTGGTTACCCGCAGGTCTGGGGCAACGGATATTTTGTAGCCAACCAAATTTTGCACAATGAATTCGCCATCGATCTGCTGGTCGCAATTTTCTTTGCGAAACTTCTCGCCACGGTTTTCGCGATCGGCTCCGGCGCAGTCGGTGGCGTGTTTACCCCGACTTTATTTCTCGGCGCGGGCCTCGGCGCGGTGTTTGGAAAGCTTTTGCACGGTGCTGGTTTGGCGGGGCAATTGCCCATCGGACTTTTTGCGCTGGTGGGAATGGGCAGCGTCCTGGCTGCAACGACGCGCTCCCCTTTGCTGGCCATGATTATGATTTTCGAAATGTCGCTGAACTACTCGCTCATGCCCGCCTTGATGATCGCGAGTGTTGTTTCGACTTTGGTCGCGCGACGCCTCCACGCCGAATCCATTTACACCGAACCATTGCGCCAAAAAGGATTTGCCCTCGACTCCGAGACAACTCGCTCGGGAGCCGCAACCGAACAAACCGTGGGCGACCTGATGCGCTCGCCCGTCCCGCCGCTCAACCAGGCCGCAACCTTGCGGGAAATCGCCAATCGCTTTTTAACCAGCGCAAATAATTTTCTGCCTGTCGTCGATGAACAACAGCGTTTGCTCGGTGTCGTGGCTTTGCATGACTTGAAAGAATATTTGAACGCCGGGCAGGAACTCAACGCCATCATTGCCTACGACGTGATGCGCCCGCCGCCGCCCTGTCTCACACCCAACCAAAGATTATTAGATGCCCTGCCCGTTTTTTTGGCGAGCGAACAAAGCAACGTGCCGGTGGTCAATTCTTTCAAAGAAAACCGCCTGGTCGGCGCAGTGGTGCGGGCTGAGGCGCTTGGATTTCTCTCTGAAGCCATCGCCGCCAGCAGCACCACCACCAAATCCTCCGAACCCGAAGCCGTTAAAGAAGGGCAAGGCACCCCGCCAACGCCGACAGAAACCAAATGATTATTACTGCCAGCGTGGGCGAGATTCCCTGGCGCGTCAGGCGGTGCGAGAAATGATTGGTGTCGCCGATGTAAAAGGGTTTTCCTTTTTTCCAACGCAAAATTACCACGCAAAAAAGATCGGCCAATGGCACGGCTAAAAAAAGAAGCGGCGTCAGCACGGCAAGGGTTCTCCCGTTTTTCGATGTGTAAAAATGCGGAAGAATTGCCAGGACTGCGCACAAAAATCCGACGAGATGGCTACCAGCGTCCCCCAGAAAAACGGATGCTTTCGGAAAATTATAGGGCAAAAATCCGAGTAACGCGCCCGCCGTGAGAAACGCCAGCAGCGCCACGAGATAATGTCCCGACGACGAAGCGCTTACAGCAAAAAACCAGGAACTGATCAGCCCCACGCCCGCGCAGAGGCCATTCATATTATCAATAAAATTAAAAGCGTTCGTCACGGTGAGGATCCACAAAATGGTGATCGCGTAACTGAATAAAATATTGGGAACAAACAATGTGATGCGGACGCCGCAGGTCGCCACTAGCAGAGCAATTAAAAATTGGCCGGTGAATTTTTTGCCAGCGCTCAACTCGTGTTTGTCGTCCACCCAGCCGAGCAGGAGCATGGCAATTGCACCCAGGACAATCGCGGCTAATTCCACGGCGCGTTTTCCGATTCCGTAGCGCAAAAGATCAAATGAATTTGAACGGCTTTCTCTAAAAAAAACAAACAGTGCTCCCGCCACCAGAGGCAACGCCAGTCCCGTGATGACCGCAAATCCGCCCGCCAGCGGAACAGGTTCCGCATGGATTTTCCGGTAGCCGGGATCATCCACCCAATTTTTGCGGAGGCAGATTTTTCGCCAAAAGGGCAGGGCGATGAGGCTGGTGAGCAATGCGCCGCCAAACGCGAGTGTATAAATGTTGAACGGAAAAATCATAGCGCGGCGCGAGCGTTGCTTTTCTCTCGCTGGGCTTCGAGCTTTTTGTAGAGCGCGTAAATGTTCTCGACCATTTGCTCGATGGAAAACTTCTTTTCGACCAGAGCGCGGCCTGTTGCGCCCATTCGTTGGCACAACGCGGGATCGCTAATCAAACAGCCGAATTTTTCCAGTAGCATCTTCTTGTCGCCAACGGGAATGAGAAATCCAGTTTCGTCGGGCAGACACACTTCTTTGGCTCCGTCGCAATCGTAGGCCACCACTGGTTTGCCCGCCGCCAGCGCTTGCGACAACGCGCGCGGCAAGCCTTCGCGCCGGGACAAATGCACCAGCGCATTCATGATTCCAAGAAACCGAGGGATTTGGTCAGGCGGAATCAGCCCGGTGAAAACGAAATTTTGCCGCACGCCAAACGATTCGGCACGCGATTCCAAGCGTTGACGCCACGGGCCATCGCCGATGAGCAAAAATTTAACGCGCGGAAATTTGCGAACCAATTCGGACGCGACCTCCAACAAATCGTCATGACCCTTTAATTCAAACAACCTCGCGATCTTGCCGATGACAAAATCGTCAGGGCGAATTCCCAGTTCTTCGCGCAGCTTAAAATCATTCGTGCCAGAGAGAAACGGCGCCAGCGGAAACCCGCTGAAGATTCGAGTGTATTTTTCCGGCGAGCCAATTCCCGCGTTTAGATATTGCGCGGTCATGGCATCGGCGACGGAAATAAAATGGGTTGTAAACCGAGCCGCGTATTTTTCGGCGGAACGAAAAACCAAGTTCGCCAAACGTCCTTGAAACGAACCGAACGATGGCCCGTGAATTGTGTGGACAATTATCGGAACATTGGCCCGTTTCGCCGCAATTCGCCCCAGGATTCCCGCCTTTCCGCTGTGCGTGTGGACGATGTCGGGTTTGGTTTCCTGAAAATTTTTCGTGAGGTTTTCGAGAGCGCGCCAATCTTGAAAAGGGCGAACCGGGCGCACGAGGTCTGGAATAATTTTGAGAAGCGACGGCTTGCGAGCGAAAGTGGTGTGCAACGAGCCTTCCGGGCCGAGCGTAGGGCCGGAGAGAAGATCCACCTGCAAATCGGGATACGCTTGGAGACCAAGAACAGTGGCGATGGTATTTTCCTGCGCGCCGCCAACAATCAATCGAGTGATGACGTGCGTAACGCGCATCGTCAATTTTTACTGTGCTCGAGAGTTTTCAAACGCGCCTGCACCTCGCTAAATTCTCGGGTGCCGGGGGGCGCGTGCTTCAGATAAAGCTTATAATTTTTGATTTCGTTTGGCCCGTTTTTTTGTTTCTCGGCTACTTTGGCGAGGCCGTAATAAATTTGGTAGGCGCTCGGCGGGACTACCTCCAGCAAGGATTCGTAGTCGCGTTTCGCGTCGTCCAGTTTTCCGCTTTGCAAGTTGGAAATTGCCCGATTCAAAAGGGCGTTTTGGTTATCAGGTTGCAATTTAAGAAGGTGGTTCAAGGTTTCAATAGCAGCGGGAAAATTCCCTGTTTGCATGTTCAAAACCGCGTACATAAAGAGGGCGTTGGGATTTTCTGGAGAAAGTTGCAATTGCCGCTGAACGGTTTCTATGGCATTGGTGGGCCTTCTCACATCCAGATAAAACTGGGCGAGGACCGCCAGACGGCCTTCGTCTTTTGGTTTTTGCTGGCTGGCAGTGACCAAGGTTTTTTCGGCAGTCGGAAAATCGTTTTTCGCGAGGAAAGAGAGCGCTTCCAGCCGCAGCAACTCAAGGTCAATATTGGTGTTGAGCAGAGAAATTTTTGGATCATTCCGAAGCTCACTGATCAACTTCATGGCGTCGTCGGGTCGTTTTAATTCGATGTAGGATTTGGACAAACCGAGGCGCGCGCCAAAATTTTGCGGGCTAATTTCCAAGGCGCGCAGAAAAAATTGAGCGGACTGACGAAGGTTGCCGCCCCGGCCAAACTCCTCGCCCAGTTGCACGCAAAAAGCAGGTTCATCGAAAGGCCCGTTCCAATTAAGAGCACCCTGCAAAACACGATATTGGCCCAATTTTTTTTCCAGTTCTTCATTGGCTTCTATGGGGCGGATCTCACCTTTTTGGAGGCCAGCGTTGAATTGTTGATTAATCTGGGCGACCGCGTTTTCTGAATTCAACAAATAAGCCTGGGCAAAAGCGGCCCCGGCTTCTTTGAGCAGCTTGGCCTTTTGCAATTCCACGCCCCAGTTATTCAAGGCGCGAGAATAAAAAACGTTGAGCGTTTTAATTTCAGGACTTTGATTGGCCGTCCGGGCGAGCGTGAACAACTCGTTGTCCTGGGAATTCCAGAAAGTTTGGTTCTCAGCAATAACGGTGGGCGACAAGGGCGGCGCGGGCAGGTTGGTGCCAGTGTAAGTTTGCAGCTCGTAAACCAGTTTGTGGGGAATGGCGTAAAATTTTTCAAAGTAATAACCGAAACTGGGATGCAGATAAAAAATCGCGTGCGACTTGCTCAGAGTGTCAAGGCGCTGAATCAACTCTGGCTCGTTGAGCGCGTTGGTTCCGAGCGCGGGCCAGCTTTCCGCATATCGTCGGCGCAGAAAATTTTGGTAGGAAGCCTGGGGTAATGCGCCGGTTTCCACAAAAATATTTTTCGCCGTGGCTTTGGACGAAGGTGCAGCGGCTTGCACGAGGTAAAGGCGAAGTGGGTCATCACTTAGAACAACCGCGCCTTTTTCGGGAAGCCCGTCGGCTGTGCGTTGCGCATACTGCCTAAGAGCGTCGCTGTTGTTGGCGCGAATTATCGGAAAATTTTTTCTGAAAAGTCCGATCGGAACCGCAACAATGGCCACACCGACAATCCCGAGGACAATGGGATCGACCATTTTTGAAATACCGACTGCCCTCGACCAGGCTTGCACGGGTGGACGACCAAACACTAAAAGCACAAAACCAACGAAATATCCCACGCTTAGCGCTGTGAGATAATAGAATGTCAGAAAAGGCGTAAGATCATAACCAAGCGACCGTGGACTGAAAAGAGGATCGAAGAAAACCCACAGGCACAGGCCCAGCAAAACAAGGTGCATGAGGCGGAACAGAAACGTTGCCACGGTGGTTCCGGAAGGGCTGATGTCCCCGCGAAAAGAGGGCCAGCGAATCCCGATCAGCAACAGCGGTAAAATTGAGGTGAGCGCCATGACAAATAAATGCGAGCGCAACACCGGGTATTGTTTAAAAGGGATGTCGAAAAGATACATTTTTTGGAAATGACGGTTCTCCCGGAAAACATCCATGAAGGTGTGCTCCGAATTTCCGACAGCGCCAACCACGATGGGAAGCAAGAGATAAAACGACAAACCGATAGCGCCGAACGCGATCATCTTGAGAATAAAACGATAGTTGAAAAAGCTGCGTTCTTTTATCCAGATCAACGCAACGAGAAAGAACGGGAAAAATCCCACCATCGCCCAGTTGTTGGTCACGGCTAATCCATAAACCAATGACATTTTGAGCAACCAGCTTTCGCGGTTGCTGACGCGAAAT